>JAMHUH010000439.1:0-24579 GCA_035904925.1 Nannocystaceae bacterium | reverse complement strand
CGACGTCGAGACCGGTCGCGTCATCGAGTTCGGCCGGATCGTCCTTGTCGCTGCCCGAAGCCATGAGCTGGGCGGCGAGTGTGAGGCCGAAGCGGCGACCCATGCAAGCCCGCGCGTCACTCGGGCGGGGAGACTGCGAAATTCGCCCGCGAGAGGCTCGCAGGGGCGCGCGCGAGCGCCCGCGAGGCTGGCCGCGTCGGGCCAGCGGGGTGCACGAGGATGTTGGTCGACTCGCTTGGCGCGGAGTTTGCCCGCGCGCCGATGCCACGGATAAGGTGTGGCCGAGGTCGAGATGGTCGAGGTCAGCGATGCGTTCGAAGGTGGCAACGTCGAGGTCGTGGCGGTCGGCGAGTCCGGGCTCGTCGAGCTGCGGATCCGTCGTGACCACATGTCCGACCACTTGCAGTGGTTCTACTTTCGGCTCTCGGGCGCTCGCGGTCGCGCCCTGACGATCAAGATCGTCAACGCGGGCGAGGCCAGCTACGTCGACGGGTGGGAGGGCTACCGCGCGTGCATCAGCCACGATCGCCAGCGTTGGGATCGCACGCCGACCCGCTACGAGGACGGCGCGCTGGTGATCGAGCTGACGCCCAGCCACGACATGATCTGGCTGGCCTACTTCGCGCCCTATTCGATGGAGCGCCATCACGACTTGCTCGCGCGCGCGCAACAATCGACCCGAGTCGAGCACATCCGACTCGGGGCCACGCTCGACGGTCGAGACATCGATCTGCTGCACGTGCGCTCGCCCGAGTCGGCCGAGCTGCCGCGCAAGCGCTGTTGGGTGTTCGCGCGTCAGCACCCGGGCGAGACCATGGCCGAGTGGTTCATCGAGGGCTTGCTCGAGCGCCTGCTCGACCGCGACGATCCGACCGCGCGTGCGCTGCTCGAGCGGGCCGAGCTCTGGGTCGTGCCCAACATGAACCCCGATGGCAGCTGGCGCGGTCACCTGCGGACCAACGCGGCCGGGGCCAACCTCAACCGCGAGTGGCGAGAGCCCGCGCTCGAGCGCAGCCCCGAGGTCTTTCACGTTCGGGCCAAGATGCTCGAGGTCGGCCTCGACTTCGCGCTCGACGTGCACGGCGACGAGGGCCTGCCCTGGGTGTTCATCGCGGGACCCTCGGGGGTCGAGTCGCTCGGGGTCGAGTCCTTCGCGTTGCAGGCCCGCTTCGAGGCGGCGCTGGTCCGCCACAGCCCCGACTTTCAGACCGCGCAGGGCTACCCCTCCGCCGAGCCGGGCAAGGCCGACATGCGGATGGCGACCAATTGGTTGGCCGATCACTTCGGCAAGCTGTCGCTGACCTTGGAGATGCCCTTCAAGGACAACGCCGATCTCCCCGACCCCGTGCAAGGCTGGTCGCCGGAGCGCAGCCGCAAGCTCGGCGCGGCTTCGCTCGGCGCCTTGCTCGAGGTCGTCGACGAGCTCTGAGCCGCTCTGGCTCACGCCCGCGCAGCGGCGTCGCGCTGGAATCCAAGCGCGATCCAAGGCGTGATGGCGCTGTGCCTCGCGTTCGATTCGAAGGAGTGTTGGTGCTGCTCGCTCTGGCGGCGATCGGGTGCAAGGCAGGGCGCTCCGCTCTGGCCAGCGAGGTCCCCGACGCGACCGAATCGACGAGCTCCGAGGACTCGGTCGCCCCCGAGGTCGAGCCGAGCGACTCGCCCGAGCTGCCGATCGCGTTCGGCTATGTGACGCCGGGTCCGGGTCGAGACACCGGGTTGCCGCAGCAGGTCGACAAAGGTGGCCTGGCTTGGGTGGCCCAGATCATGCCCGTCGAAGCGGCGCCCGCCGAGCTGATCGAGGTGCTCGTTGGCTTCGGTTTTGGCGAGGATGACTCTTCGCTCGACCCGCATCCGCTCGACCCGGCGCTGCTGGCTTCGCTCGAGCTCGCGCCGCCGCACTCGACGATCTGGTTGGTCGATGACGAGGGGGTCTGCGAGGCTCGACTCGCCGCGCCGATCGTCGCGATCTATACCGAGGTCGATCCGACGCTCGAGCTCAGCTGGCGGCTCGAGGGCTGCGATCCCGATCGGGCGTGGGCGCCGATCGGCTTGTTCACGCTCGCGCCACCCGAGCAGCTGCGCTACGTCGAGGCCCAGCTCGAGCGCAGCGAGGCGATCGAGCCGGCCCGCGTCGAGGGGCGCGCGGCGACGCTGGTGCGCGAGAACGCGGCGGAGATCGTGGAGGCGTCCGAGGAGGCTTCCGAGCCTCCGCCCGACGAGTGGTGGATCCGCGAGCTGGCGATCCCCGACACCGACATCGCCCAGGTTCAGTTCGCCGGGTTGTGGCGAGATCATCCCGCGCGCGGCGAGGACTACGATGATTGTAGTGAGACCGCGACCATCACCCGCTGGACGGCCGACTGGGCCGAGCCCGAGTTCAGCCCCTTCGACGCCAACGAAGACGCCGACTACGGTTGGGACGAGAGCGAGCTGGTCGGCGCCTTCGTGATCGGGCGCAAGGCCAAGTGGCTGGTCTACACGGTCCAGCTGCAGGCGCTCTTGGTCGGGCCGAGTCGAGCGCCGGAGCTGATCGTGACCGGCGACTACCACGACGAAGTGGTCGCGTTCGCGGGCTGGTCGCCGGCCGCGTCGTGCGAGCCCTGACGCGCTTGGCTCAGGGCGCGAGGCAGCTGTCGAAGGTCGACTTGCAGGCGAGCAGCTGCTCGGGCGTGTCGGCACAGGCGACGCACAGGCCGTGCTGGTCGAGGCAGGCGTCGAGCAGGGCTTCGTCGTAGCCGGGCTGGCATTGCGAGAAGTCGAACTGGGCCGCGCAGGCGTCGAAGTCGGTCGCGCAGGCGTCGGCCTCGGCTTCGCTGCCGGCGTTCTCGAGGCAGCCGGCGAAGCAGTCGAGGCAGGCGCCGAGCTCGGCCTCGGGGCAGCCACAGCCAGGGCTCTCGCACTGACCCGGGTTGACGCATTGATCGAAGAGGACCTCGCAGGCATCGACGTCTTGCAGGGTCTGGGCCTCGCCGATGCAGGTCGCGTAGATCTCGAAGCAGGCTTGCTCGGTGTCGCCGGTGTCGGCGTGGGGCGGGGCGTCGCCGGTGTCGGCGTGGGGCGGGGCGTCGCCCGAGTCGCTGCTGGTCGAGCTGCTGTCGCCCTCGCCTTGGCTGGTGCTCGAGCTGCCGTCGCCCTCGCCTTGGCTGGTGCTCGAGCTCGAGCTGGCATCGCCGTCGCCGTCGCCCGCTTCGTCGGCGTAGCCATCGAGGCAGTTGTCGAGCGTGGCGTCGCAGGCTTCGAACTGCGCGGGGCTCTCGGCGTCGTCCATGCAGTCGCCGTAGGCGTCGAAGCAGGCCTCTTGATCGCTGCCCCAGCTGCCGTCGTGGATCGAGATCACGCAGGCGCTCGACATCAGGCCGAGCAAGACACCCGAGCAAGCGGCGCGCACGAGCGGACGAGCGGTGGAGGGAGCACGGCGGCGGTGAAGCAGGACAGGGTTGGTCATGGCGGGGGTCGAACACCGCCGCCCGCCGCGGGTGTCACCAAGTTTCGACGCGTGTGGGCGGCGCCGCGCCCGACCACTGCTAGCCTGCGGCGATGAACGGCCTCGCGCCGGCCGTGGGCATCGTCGCTGCCCTCGGCCCGACCAACACCGGCAAGACCCATCGCGCGGTCGAGCGGATGCTCGAGCATCGCAGCGGGATGATCGGCTTGCCGCTGCGGCTCTTGGCCCGCGAGATCTACGATCGCGTCAGCGCCCAGGTCGGCGAGCTGCGGGTCGCCTTGATCACCGGCGAAGAGAAGCGGATCCCGCCGCGGCCCGACTACTGGGTGTGCACGGTCGAGGCGATGCCGCTCGAGCGCGAGGTCGACTTCCTGGCCGTCGACGAGATCCAGCTGGCCGCGCATCGCCAGCGTGGCCACGTGTTCACCGATCGAATGTTGCGCGCTCGCGGTCGGCTCGAGACTTGGTTCATGGGCGCGGACACGATCCGCTCGGTGCTCGAGCGCCTGGTCCCGAGCGCGGACATCAGCCGTCGCGCTCGACTCTCGCAGCTGCGCGGGGCCGGCAGCATCTCGCTCGGGGCCCTGCCGCCGCGCACGGCCCTGGTCGCGTTCTCGGCCGAAGAGGTCTACTCGCTGGCCGAGCGGCTGCGTCGGCGTCGGGGCGGCGCGGCGGTGGTGCTCGGGGCCTTGTCGCCGCGGACCCGCAACGCTCAGGTCGCGCTCTATCAAGCCGGCGAGGTCGACTACCTGGTCGCGACCGATGCGATCGGCATGGGCCTGAACATGGACGTCGACATGGTCGCCTTCGCGAGCTTGCGCAAGTACGACGGCGAGGAGCTGCGCAGCCTCGACGCGGCCGAGCTGGCCCAGATCGCGGGTCGGGCCGGTCGGGCCGAGAACGACGGCCGCTTTTGCACGCTCGCGCCGCTGCCGGCGATGTCCGACGAGCTGGTTCATGCGATCGAGAACCATCGCTTTCCCGAGGTCCGCAAGGTCCAGTGGCGCAACGCCGAGCTCGACTTTCGCTCGCTCGCGGGCCTGATCGAGTCGCTCAAGCAGCGCCCGCCAGCGCGCTTGGCCGGGGTGGTCGAGCCGGTGCGTCGGGCCGACGACTTCGACGCGCTGATCTCGTTGGCGGCCCGGCCCGAGGTCGTCGGGCTCGCGCGCGGGCTCGAGGCGGTCGAGCTGCTCTGGGACGTCTGCCAGATCCCCGACTTTCGCAAGCTGCTCGACTACCCCGACTTCGGCCATGTCGATCTGCTCGCCAACATCTATGTCCAGCTCGCGGGGCCGCGGCGACGGATCGCCAGCGAGTGGATGCGCGAGCGGATCGATCGCCTGGCCAAGACCGAGGGCGATCTGCACGCGCTGCTCGATCGCCTCGCGACCATTCGAACCTGGACCTACGTCAGCCACCATCGCAAGTGGATCCACGAGCCCGAGCACTGGCAGGCGCGGACCCGGACGATCGAGGACGAGCTGAGCGACGCGCTGCACGAGCGCTTGATGGCTCGCTTCGTCGAGCATGGTCGCGCGCGTCCGGCCTTTCCGCGCGGTCGCAAGTCGGCGCCGCACAAGCGCAGCGCCCGAGAGCGAGCCGAGCACGAGCGGGTCGCCGAGGGCCCCTTCGCCAAGCTGCTCGAGCTCGAGCTCGAGCTGGCCGCGAGCGCCGATGATCCGTCGCCGGGGATCGACGAGGACTGGTTGGAGGCGCTGATCGACGCGCCGCACGGCCACTTCGCGCTCGACGACGAGGGCTATGTCCGGGCCGGCGAGCAGCGGGTCGCTCGGCTCGGGCGAGGGGTCGATCTGATCCGCCCCGAGGTCGCGGTGACCTTGCCAGAGATCGCCGCGGGCACCCGCTCGCGGGTCACTCGACGCTTGGTCGCGTGGACCCGCGACGCGGTCGACGAGCTGCTCGGGCCCTTGCGCCGTGGACCCGTCGATCGCTTGTCGAGCGACGCTCGCGGGTTGATCTACCAGCTCGAGCAAGGGCTCGGGACCATCCATGTCGAGAGCGCGCGCGAGCAGCTGCGTCGGCTGGCGAGTCGCGACCGAGCCGAGCTGAGCAAGATGGGCGTGAAGATCGGCGCGCGGATGATCTGGTTGCCCAAGCTGCTCAGCCCGGCCGCGCTGCGGATCCGCGCGCTGCTCTGCTCGGCCGCGCTGCCGCGAGGCGTGAGGCTGGCGATCCCGCGGCCCGGCGCGGTCTCGCTGCTGCCCGATCGCGAGGTCGATCGCGGCGCCTATACGGCGATCGGTTTCCCGGTGTTCGGGCCGCGAGCGCTGCGGGCCGACATCGCCGAGCGGATCCAGGCCGCGCTCGAGCGCCTCGACGCGGCGGCCGAGCCCGAGCAGGGCTTCGAGCTGCCGGTCGCGCTCGGCAGTCAGGCGGGCGCGCGCCGGGACGAGCTGCCCGAGCTGCTCGCGGCCTTCGGCGTGGTCGAGCTCGAGGGCGGCGGCTTTCGGCTCACGAGTACGACACGCGCACGCGATCGGGATCGACCAAGCCCGAGCGACGCAAGGGGTGGACGAGCGAGTTGATGCGATCGACCGCGCCGGTGATCCGGCCGTAGAGGACGTCATTGCGCCGCTCGTAGTGGGCCTCGACCAGGTGTTGGCCTTCGGCGTCGAGCTCGGCGACCAGCCCGTCGAGCAGCTCGCTCTCGTAGCGGCGGGTTTCGAACTCGAGCCGGGCGTGCTGGATCAGCGTGGCCTCGGCGTCGAGCGCTTCGATCAGCTCGACCAAGTGCGGTGGGATCCGACGCAGCTGCCCGTCGAAGTCGAACTCGCGGTAGGGGTGGCTGTTGGTGTCGAGGTCCTCGACGTCGTCGCCGGAGTCATGGGCGCGCAAGACCACCCTGCAATCCCACTCGGGCTCGAACAAGCGGGCCCGCCGATGCCAGGCGCGCAGCTCGGTGTGATCGTGGACGACCCGAGCGCTCGGCATCGCGTCGATCGTGGCGAGGACCGCCAGGTGTGCCTCGGGCCCGACACGGACGAAGCTCAGCTCGACGTAGACGTCTGCCATCGCAGACGACGATACCAGGGCTTGGGAGGAGTTCGGGGAACATGCCGATCCGCTCGAGCGTGGGCGGCCCGAATGCGGAAACTTCGCTCCAGTCTGCTCGTGCTCACCTGCTTTGGTTGCGTCGCCGAATCGGCGAATCCTCCCGCGCCTGCGGCCCTGCCTGCGGACAGGGCCGCGAGTTCGCCGAGCGAGCAGGCCCTGCGCGTCGAGTATCGGCCCGAGCTCGGTGAGGTGATTGCCAAGGCCGGCTACGTCGGGACCTTCGTGCTGCTCGATCCCGCGAGCGAGCGCTTGATCGTGGCCGAGCCCGAGCCGATCGCGGGCGCATCGAGCCTGGCGCAGACCCGCTTCGTTCCGGCCTCGACCTTCAAGATCCCCCACAGCTTGATCGCGCTCGAGACCGGCGTCGCCGATGGACCCGAGTTCGCGCTCGCGTGGGACGGGGTCGTGCACGACATCGAGGCCTGGAACCATGACCACGTGCTGCGCACGGCCTATCGAGACTCGGTGGTCTGGTACTACCAAGAGCTCGCCCGCAGGATCGGCACCGAGCCGATGCAGCACTTCGTCGATGCCTTCGAGTACGGCAACCGCGACATCGGGGCCGCCATCGATCGCTTCTGGCTCGACGGCGAGCTGCGCATCAGCCCGCGCGAGCAGGTCGAGTTCTTGCGTCGACTCCACGAGGGCCAGCTGCCGGTCAGCGACGCGAACCTCGCGATCATGCTCGACGACGTGATGGTCCGCGAACGTCGCAGCGATGGCACGCTGATCCGAGCCAAGACTGGTTGGGCCCAGAGCAGCGAGCAAAACCTCGGCTGGTTCGTCGGTTCGGTCGAGCGTGGGGATCGCGGGCGCGTCTATTTCGCCACGCTGATTCAGGCTGGCGAGCCCGCACCCGACTCGTTCCGAAGCGATCGCGTCGATCTCAGCATGGCGCTGCTGGGCCAGCTGGGCTGGCTCGAACAGGCACCCCTGTAGCATCCAGTCGAGCAGGGCGTACCCTGCGGCGGCGCATGAGTGCACCCAGCCACCCTCGCGTGACCCTGCTCGAGGGCGACATCCGCAAGATCCTGATCGCGCTGACCTTGCCGATGGCGCTGGGCATCGTGTTCGTGATCGCGATCGACGTGACTGACACGGTCTGGGTCGGTCTGCTCGGGACCGACGAGCTGGCCGCGCTGAGCTTCTGCTTTCCGGTCATCGCCGCGATCATGAGCGCGAGCATGGGCTTGGGCGTCGGCGCGACCTCGGCGATCGCTCGGGCGATCGGGGCGGGCGACGAGCAGCGGGTTCGAAGGCTGACGACCCACGCGCTGATCTTGGCCTTCGTGATCGTCGCGGCGCTCTCGTTGCTCGGGCTCGCGACCCAGCGTTGGCTCTTCACCCAGCTCGGAGCCGAGGGCGTGCTGCTCGACCTGGTCGTCGAGTACATGACGATCTGGTTCGTCGGCTCGGCCTTCGTGGTCATTCCGATGGTCGGCTCGGGGGCGATCAGGGCGACCGGCGACATGAAGACGCCGATGGGGATCATGTTCACGGCCGCGCTGGCCAACGGGCTGCTCGATCCCTTGTTGATGTTCGGGCTCGGTCCGATCCCGGGCTTCGGCCTGCGCGGGGCCGCGTTCGCCTCGCTGGGTGCTCGCTTGCTCACCTTGGTCGCGACCTTGTGGGTGCTCGGTCCACGGCTCGGGATGCTCGAGCGGGTGTGGCCGCGGCGGATGCCCGCGGCCGACATGCTCGGGTCGCTGGTCGCGTCGTGGCGGACGATCCTCTCGGTCGGTCTGCCGGCGACGATGACCAACATGCTCGGGCCGCTCGCGGCCGGCGTGATGACCTCGCTGATCGCCGAGCATGGCACCCACGCGGTCGCCGGTTGGGGTGTCAGCACCCGGATCGACAGCCTCTTGATGATCCCGATCATGGCGATGGGCGCCTCGCTGACGCCCTTCGTCGGGCAGAACTGGGCGGCCGAGCGCCGCGATCGGGTCGCGCAGGGCTTGGTCTTGGCCCGGCGCTTTGCGATCGGCTGGGGCCTGGGTGCGTGGTTGGTCTTGGCGCTCTTGGGCCGCTACGTCGGCGGGCTCTTCAGCAGCGACCCCGAGGTCATCGCGGTCGTCGGGCTGGCCTTGTTGATCATCCCGGCTTCCTACGCGGCGACAGGGATGGTGATGACCGTCAGCGCAGCGTTCAACGCGATCGACAAGGCCCTGCGCTCGACCCTGATCTCGGCCCTGCGCAGCCTGCTGCTGGCCATCCCGCTGGCGTGGATCGGCGACAGCGTGGCCGGGCTGCCGGGGCTCTTCGGCGGCTTGGTGGTGGCGGCCTGGCTGACCGCGCTGATCGCCAGGCAGATGGGCGCCTCGCTCTTCGTGGCCCCGGCGACGCGCGAGACCTGATAGCCTGGCCGCGCCGTGGCCCAGCCCGAGCCGCTCTCGGTCGACGACGCGCTCGATCGCCTGGTCAACCAGTTCGCCGATCCGATGGCGTTCTTTCGCGAGCTGGTGCAGAACGCGATCGACGCGGGCTCGGACGAGGTCGAGATCCGCTTCGCCTGGGCCAAGGGGACCATGGTCGTCCACGTCGACGACTGGGGCGCGGGCATGACCCGCGAGATCATCGAGTCGCGGCTGACTCGCTTGTTCTCGTCGAGCAAGGACGGCGACCGGACCAAGATCGGCAAGTTCGGGATCGGCTTCGTCTCGGTGTTCGCGATCGAGCCGCAGGCGGTCTGCATCGACACCTCGCGCGAAGGCGAGCACTGGCGGGTCTTGTTCGATGACAAGCGCAGCTTCTCGCTGATCCGTCGGAGCGAGCCGGTCGAGGGCACCAAGATCTCGATCTTCAAGCCGATGAGTCGGTCCGAGTTCGAGCGCTTTCGCGGTCGCGCCCGCGAGGTGCTCGCGCATTGGTGCAAGCACCTGCGCGGCGAGGTCCGGCTCGAGGGCGAGCTGATCAACCAGCCCTTCGATCTCGACCTTCCTTGCAAGGTCGCGCGCGAGCGCGACGAAGAGCAGATCGTCGTCGGCCACCCGCTCGACTGGCGCAGCTTCGCGGGCTTCTACAATCGTGGGCTGACCTTGCTCGAGCGCAGCGAGGCCGAGCCGGGCTCGAGCGCGAGCGAGACCAGCTTGCTGCCCGGGATCGCGTTCAAGGTCTCGTCGGCCAAGCTCGAGCACACGCTGACCCGCGACGACGTGATCCGCGAGCGCAGCTTCGACGCGGTGATGAGCCAGGTCCGCGAGCTCGCGGGCGTTGCGCTCTCGATCGCGGTCGCCGAGCGGCTCGGGGCCACGATCCGCGCGCTCGATCCTTTCACCCCAGAGGCGATCACCCCCGAGCAGCTCGCCGAGCTCGAGTATCTGTGGCGCTGCTTTCATCACCACGCGATCGGCCGCAGCTTCCACGCCAGCAGCTTCAGCCAGCCGATGTTCCGCACGGTCGCGGGCGCCTCCGTCAAACCCAGCGACTTGATCGGCCTGCGCAACGCCGCGGTCGCGATCGGGCAGGCCCCGAGCCCCTGCGCCGAGCGGCTGAGCGAGGCGGGCACCTTGGTGATCTGGCTGCCGTCGAACAGCGAGTACGGGCCCAAACTGCTCGCGTGGATGACCCGCTCGTGCACGCCGATCGCCCAGTGGTGCACGGCGACGCCGGCCCGCGACGCGGGCGAGCGCGAGCGCTGGCAGCCTTTGATCACTGGGGTCGAGGCGCTGCTCGACGCGTGGGGGGCCAAGCTCGCGGGCGTCGAGCTCGGCCACCTCGACTCCGCCGATCCAACGATCGCGCAGCGCCTGGCGATCAGCCAGCGCGAGTTCGGCGAGGCCACGCGGGTCGCCGAGTGCGGCGAGCTCGACACCCGACTCTTGGCCAGCAAGCGGGTCGTGGTGCTCAACGCCGACCACCCGACCATCCACGACATCGCCGGCCTCGCCCAGCGCGAGCCCGAGCTCGCCGCCTACTTGGCGACCAAGGCCTTCTTGCTCGGCGCTCGGCTCGACGCCGCGACCGACGAGGCGCTGGCGATCCACACCCACGCGCTGCGCGAGCGGCGAAGGGCGGCCGAGCGATGAGCGATCTGCTCGGCGAGCTGCGTGCAGGCGGTGTGGTCGAGGCCGAGGGTCGCTTCACGCTCGACGCCGACAAGGCGCGCGAGAAGCTGCGCCAGTACCAGCTCGCCGATCCCCACCGCTACGTGCTCTTGCTGGTCGAGGCCATGAGCTTGGCGGGCGCGCGCCAGCTCGAGTTCGCGATCGACGCCGACGACGTCCGGCTGCGCTGCATCGGCCGCCCCTTCCGCTACGAGCAGCTCGCCGACCTCTACGCGTCGCTCTTCGTCGAGGTCGACGCCACGCTCGAAGCCCGCGAGCGCGATCACCTGCGCGGGCTTCAGCAGCTGGCCTTCGCGCTCAACTCGGCGATGGCTCTCAACCCGCGCTTCATTCGGCTCGAGAGCGTCGACGCCGAGGGCCGGGGCGTCGCGCTGGTGCTCGAGCCCGAGCGACCCGATCAGCTGACGCGGATCGAGAAGGCCGAGCCGGGCACGCGGATTCATGTCCGCGATCGCTTCCGGCCCGGGCTCGTGGTCGAGTTCTTCCGCAGCATCGGCGGCGGCGTGGCCGAGCAGAAGCTGCTGCGCAAGCACTGTCGCTGGTCGCCGCTGACGATCGTGCTCGACGGCGAGACCATCTCGGGTCCGCTCGAGTTCGAAGGCGAGGCTTGGTACGCGGAGCCGATCACGATCGAGAGCCGGACGATCGGTCGCGCGGCGATCCACATGATGCCGCGGGGGGCCGCCCAGCTCGGCCCTGCCCATGTCGACCTGCTCTGCAACGGCGTGTGGATCGAGCGGGTCGAGCTCGAGGGGATGGTCGCCGGCTTCGCGGCGATCGTCGACGACGGCCAGCTTCGCCGCGACGTCTCGCAGACCCAGGTGCTGCGCGACGCCACGTTCGAGCGCTTGGTCGCCCACCTGCAAGCGATCGAGGCCAAGCTGGTCGCGCGCCTGGCCGAGCGCTGGCTCGAGGCGCGCGCGCGCGATCAGGCCGGGCCGGTCTGGGCCGAGCCGACCCTGCGCGAGTGGCTGGGCAAGCGTCCGAGCGCGGCCTTGGCCAGGCCCAGCCAAGATCCCACGCTGCTCGCGATCACCAAGGTGCCGCTCTGGCGGGGGCTCGCCGACGCTCGCCTCACGACCCTCGATCTGATCGAGACCGACCCGCTCTACTACACCCGCCAGCCCTTCGGGTTTTGTCCGAGCGAGCTGACCTTCGTGCTCGATCTTTGCGACGACGAAGAGTACGAGCTCTTCGCCAAGCTCTTTGGCAAGCGCGGCTTCGACTCCGCGCCCACGCTCCAGCGCATCCGCGAGCGCGACCGCCAGCGCACGAATTTTCTGAGTCGCCAGCACCCCGCCCAGCTCGCCGAGGGCTACTACCTGCGCCGCGAGCCGGTGGTCGGCAAGCTCGCGGGGACCGACACGTCGATCACGGGCGAGATCGGTCTGCGCTCGCTCGGCCACCGCGACAGCTGGGTCCGCTTGGTCCGCGAGGGCTGTCTGCTGCAGGAGCTCGCGATCGGTCAACCGATCCCGGGCCTCTGCGGCGTGGTCGAGGCCGAGTTCACGGCCAACGACGACTGGGATCGTGCCCTCGCCGACGAGCGCCTGGCTCAGGTCGCGTTCGAACTGCTGCGCTCGCTCGAGCGCATGCTCGCGGCGCTGGCCAGCAGCGGCGCGGCCGATCGAGACTTCGAGCTGCGCGAGCTGCTGCGCGCCTATGTCCGGGCGAGCTGCGATCCCTGCTTCGTGCTGGCCTTCCTCGACCAGTTTGGCTTTGGCGAGACCGAAGCCCGCGCGCTGCTGCGCAAGTTCGAGCCGGTCGGCCTGAGCCCGGCCTGGGGCTTGGACATCGCGGACGGCAGGTCGCCGCATCCGATCGCCAAGGTTCCGCTCTACGCTCAGGCTCGCGGCCTGCCGCTGGCCTTGGTCGACCTGCTCGCGTGGCGACGCGAGGGCCTGCGGATCGCCTGGCTCGATCATGACGTCGGGCCGCTGCCCGAGCTCGATCGACCGGTGGTCCTGCTCGACTCGGGCGATCGCGCCGTGCTGCGCGAGCTCTTCGGCGACGAGGCCTTCGATCGCTACCACGATCGCCTGAGCTGGTTTCGCCAGCGCGAGACCTTCCTCCTCCAGCCCAAGCGAGCGCTCGACCACGGCCAGACGACCCTCGTCACGACGCCGCTGCTCGACCCGCGTCTGCGCGGCGAGCTGGGCTTGCGCGAATTCTCGGCCCGGGCCGAGACCATCAACGCGAGCTCGATCGCGCGGGTCCGGGTGTTCCACCGCGAGCGGGAGCTGTGCAAGCTCGATCTCGGCCTGCCCTTGCCCGGCTTGATCGCGTGGGTCGACAGCGACCAGCTCGAGGTCGACGCCGAGTTCCGTCAGCTGGTGAGGATCGGCGAGCTGCGACCGGCGCTGTTCAGGGCCACGGTCGAAGTGGTTCGTATCGAGCTCGAACGAGCGCGACGCGAGCCCAGGGCCCTGCGCCGCTGCGAGTTCTCGTTCCTCCAGCGCTCGCTCGCGCTGCTCTTCGGCGCCGAGGGCCTCTTGCGGGCCTGGGTCGATCTTCGCGGCGGCGGAGCGGCGAGCGAATTCGTCGGACTCCTGCGGCTCTACCAGCGCTGGCCCGCGCGCGAGCTCGAGCGCGGGCTCGGGCGGCTGCGCGGGCGCGGCGAGCTCCCGACCCCGGCCGAGGTCGAGCGCCAGCTCGGTCACACCAACAAGGGTCCGAGCGAGAGCGAGGCCGAGCTCGCCGGTCTTCGCCTCGGTCTCGCCGGCTTGCTCGACGAGTTGCTCGCGGTCCCGCTGGTCCGGGCGATGGTCGACGATCGAGCGAGCGCCGAGCCGATCGTTGGCTGCGCCGAATTGATCGATCGCTGGACGCAAGCGAAGACGATCGCCTGGGTGCACGAGGGCTTTCGAATCGATCGGATGCCCGAGGCCGCCGGTCGGGTGCTGGTCCTCGATCCGATCGAACACAGGATCCTGGCTGCGATGTTCGGTGCGCCCGCGCTCGAGGACCTCTCGGACTGGCTCAGCGGTCGCGCGCGCTTCGAACGACGCGCGCGGGTCGACGCGATTCGGCTGCCGACTCGCCAGGCCTTGGTTCAGATCGCGCGGGCCGAGCGGGGCGTGCGAGGCGAGCTCGGCCTGGTCCGCGAGTCGCCGGCCGCGGCCGGTCGGAGTCGGATCCGCGTCTTCCACCTCGGCCGCGAGATCACGACCCTCGATCTCCCGGCGGATCCGCTGGCCATGGTCGGCGCGCTCGAGTTCGACACGCTCGAGCTGACCCCGAGCCACGACGGGCTCACGCCCCTCGGGCGCGAGCGGGTCCGCAGCGAGGTCGCGCGTCACGACGAGACGCTGCTCGCCCAGCTGCTCGACGCCTATCCCCAGCTCGCGGGCGGCGAGCGGGCGCTGGCCGCCGAGCTGCTGCGCCGGGTGTTGGTCCAGGCGCCGCCGGCCTCCGGGGGCTACGTCGCGCGGGCCAAGCGAGCGCCCAAGCGCTTCGCTCGACTCGCCGAGCTGCCGATCTTCCCGGGCGCGCGTCGACCCTGGACCGCCAGCGAGCTGGCCGAGGCGGCCGGGCGGGGATCGATCGCGACCATCGAAGCGCGCGTCGATCGACCGCTGCCCGAGGGCCCAGTGATCGTGCTCGAGCGCGCCGACTTGCTCGACACCCTCGTCGCGCTCTTCGGCCGCACCCGGAATCTCGCCAGCGAATGGGCCCAGCAAGACGCGATCGCCCGGATCAAGGCTGCCGCGCCGCGCATGCCCGATCGACCGGGCCGGTTGCTCGCGTCGATCGAGGTCGGCGTCGAGGCGCTGACCGGCGAGCTGTGGTGGGCGCCCGGGATCGACTACTCGATCGCGCTCGGTCGCGAGGGGCGGCGCTTCGGCAAGCGAGCGGCGCCCGAGCTCTTTCCTTGCGCGGGCGCGCTCGAGGGCCCGGGCCTGGCGATGAAGGGCGACTGGTCGCAGGCCAGTCCGAGTCGCGGCCAAGAGGCGATGATCGATCAGGGCGCGCACGATCTGTGGAGCGCGATGATCGACGAGTTCGAGCGGCTCGATGCCTCGCCCAGCCGCGAGACCGAGTCTCGCCACGCCAGCCTGCGCGAGGCCCTGCGTGGGCAGTTCCTCCGGCTCCACGCCGCGGGTGCGGGCAAGCGCAGCGGCAAGCAAAAACGCAAGGCTCGCAACAGCCCTCGCAACAAGATCGAAGGGATGTACCGGCGCTTGTGGTCGCTCAAGCTGCTGCGCCTCGCGGCAGGTCATCATGTCTCGGCCGAGGTCGCCGCGCGCGAGCGACCGATCGAGCTCGCGGGGCTCGAGCTCTGGCAGGGGCTCTCGGCCGAGGAGCTGAATCAGCGCGCGGCCGCGGAGCGCAAGCAAGCCGAGGAGCGACGCGCGGCCGAGCTCGAGGCCCGACGCCGAGACGAGCGCGAGCGTCGACAGACCGAGCAGGCCGCTCAGCGCGAGGCGGCGGGCGAGCGAAAGCGGCGCGAGCAGCTCGAGCGTGCCCAGGCCGAGCGCGAGCGGACCAAGCCGGCGCCCGCCAAGCCGGCGCCAGCCAAGCCCCAGAGCAAGTCGAGGGCCGACGCTCGAGCGCCGACGGCCCAAGAGCGGCTGCTCGACGCGATCTGCAACGAGCTGCGCCTCGTCCGAGGCAAGCGCTCGGGCTTGCTCGCCAACCATCACCTCGAGTCGCTGGTGATGGTCGCGGCCGGCCGCGGGCCGCTCTTCGAAGCGAGCGTCGAAGCGAGCGAGTCGGGGGCAGGGAAGGGCGAGGTCCGCGTGAACGCCGAGCATCCGCTGGTCGTGGCCGCGCTCGCGGCTGGGCTCGCCGACCCGACGCCCATCAGCCTCTTGGCCTCGGCCACCTATACCTTCTTGAACCTGATCCACACCGAGATCAGCGACGAAGACGAGGCCGAGTTCCTGCGCATGCATGCCGCGCACGCGCGCAGCCGCGAATGAGTTATCGTGCTGACCCGAACTGGTGATCGACCCATGAATCGTACGCTCGGCTTGAATCACGCTCTTTTGGCTCTCTTGGCTCTGCTCGCGCTCGCGTGCGCCGACGATGGCGGCGCCGAGGCGGCCAGCGACGCGACCGGCAGCGACGACGAAGTCGGCACGTCGGAGTCGAGCACGGGCTCGAGCGAGAGTGCCGAGACCACGACCACGAGCGAGACCAGCACCGACACCACCAGCGCGAGCGAGACCACCGACACGAGCGAGACCACCGACACGAGCGAGACCACCGGCGAGGTCGATCCGCCGATGTTGCCCTTGTGCGGGACCGAGCCGCCGCAGGGCGCCCAGCTGGCCCCGCCCTTGCCGACCTACGCCGGCACCTGCCCGATCCTCGAGCCTGGCGAGCTCAACTTGATCGACACCAGCGGCGGCGAGCGTAGCTTCATCCTGGTCGTGCCTTCGGACCTGGCCGACGACGAAGTGCTGCCGGTCATGGCCATGTTCCACTGGCTCGGCGCCGACGCCAACTCGTTCTACGACCGCGCCGAAGCTCAGGCCGCGGTCGACCATTACCGCTTCATCGCGATCATCCCGAACGGCCGCGACGTCCAGGATCTCGTGCCCTTCCGCTGGCCCTTCGCGGTCACCGACCTCGACTTCTTGATGCAGCAGGACTTCGACTTCTTCGACGACATGCTCGCCTGCGTGGCCGAGCAATTCGCGGTCGACAAGGAGTGCGTGTCGGCGATGGGCGTGAGCGCTGGGGCGATGTTCTCGAGCATGTTGGCCAGCCGCCACGGCGATCGCCTGGGCAGCTACATCTCGCTCTCGGGCGGCGTCGGCGGGCTGATCAAGCCCTGGCAGACCGGCGGCAACGTGATGCCGGCGATGGTGCTCTGGGGCGGGCCGCAGGACTTCTGCATCGCGATCGACTTCGCCACCGCCTCGCAGCAGCTCGAGATGGACCTCGAGGCGGCCGGGCATCCCGTGCTCGAGTGCATTCACGATTGCACCCACGCGACCCCGCCCTTCGAAGCCCCGATCGACCAGCCCGATCTGCCGACCTTCGCCCCCGCGTGGGAGTTCATGCTCGCGCACCCCTATTGGCTCGACGAGGGCTACTCGCCCTACCAAGACTTCGCCGAGCTGCCCTCGCCCTGGCCCGATTGGTGCGCCTATGGGGCCGGCAACGCGGTCCCGCGAGTCGGGCCCTGCATGGGCTCCGAATGTCAGTGAGCGCGGTGTCGCGGGCTCATTCGTAGGCCCGCGAGATCGCCCCAGGCAGCCGCTCTTCGAAGCAGGCGTAGCAAGCCGGCGCGTAGCTCTCGTTGCCGCCGAGCTGGATCTGTTCGCCCTCGAAGGTCGGCTTGCCGTCGACCAAGCGCATGTTGAAGGTCGCCTTGCGGTTGCAGAACTGGCAGGTGACCTTGACCTCCTCGATCGAGTCGGCCAGCTCGAGCAGGCGCTGGGCGCCGGGGAAGAGCCGGGTTCGAAAGTCGGTGCGCAGGCCGTAGCAGATGACCGGGACCTTCTGGGTCCGGGTCAGCTCGCGCAGCTGCTCGATCACCCGCGGCGAGAGGAACTGGGCTTCGTCGACCAGCACGCAGTCGAGGTCGGCGAAGAAGGGCGGATCGAGCTGGCTCTCGGGCTCGAGCAGCAGGTCGACCGGCTTGTGCAGGCCCGAGCGCGAGGCCACGACCTCGCCGCCGAAGCGGTCGTCGATCCGCGGCTTGAGCAGCGCCACCCGCTTGCCTTGTTGACGATAGTTATGGGCCACCGCCAAGAGGTTCATGGTCTTGGCGCTGTCCATCGTGCCGTAGCGAAAGTAGAGCTTGGCCATGAGTCTCTCGTGCTCACTCGGGGGCGGCGATCGCCGGCTCGACGCTGGGCTCGGGCAGGTCGCGCTCGGCCAAGATGTAGGCCATCAGCGCGATCGCTGCTGCGTTGCGCTCGAGGTGGTAGGGCGCGATCTTGTCGATCGTGTCGGCCTGGCTGTGATGCAGATCGAAGTAGGTGCTGACGTCCGGGTGGAGGCCGAGCCCGAGCACGCCAGTCTTGGTCAGCGGGCTGATGTCGGCCCCGCCGCCGCCCGACGTGAAGTTGTTGGCCCCGAGCCCTTCGAAGAGCGGCGCGAAGGGCAGGAGCAGGTCGAGGTCGGCTTGGGTCTGACCGACGCCGAAGCCCCAGGGCGCGCCCGCGCCCACGTCGGCCTCGATCGCGGCGACGTGGCGCTCGTCTTTGTGGGCTTCGAAGTAGGCCTTGCCGCCGCGCAGGCCATTCTCTTCGTTGGTGAAGAGGACCACGCGGATCGTTCGGCGCGGGACCAGCCCGAGCTCGTGCAGCATCAGCGCGGCCTCCATCGCCATCAGGCAGCCCGAGCCATCGTCGGAGCTGCCATCGCCGACGTCCCACGAGTCGATGTGCCCGCCGATCACGACGATCTCGTCGGGCAGCTCGCGGCCGATCAGCTCGGCGATCGCGTTGCCGCTCTCGGCGTCGGGTAGCTGCTTGGCGCCCAAGAAGAGCTCGACCTCGACCTTCTGCCCGCGCGCGCTCATGCGCGTGAACCACTCGGCGTCCTCGGGGGTGATCGCGGCGGCCGGGATCTTCTTGATGCCCTCTTCATAGTTGAGCGCGCCGGTGTGGAGCGAGCGGAGGCTGGTCGCGGTGACCGAGCGGACCAACACCGCCTTGGCCCCGTACTTGGCCGCCCGCGAGGCGCCGCTCGAGCGGATCGGCACCGTCGTGCCGTAGCCGGTCTCGTGATGCTCGTAGTCGAAGTCGGGCATCGGCTGGTTGATGACGACGATCTTGTCCTTCAGGGCGTCGGCGAGCCGGTCGATCTCGTCGAGCGATTCGACCACCACGATCGCGCCGCGGACCGGCTTGCGACCGGTGCCGACCGTCATGCCGAGGCCGAGCACCGGGAGCTCGCGCTCGACCGCGCCGTGGATCTTGGCCCACTCCTCGCCGCGTACCCAATGCGGGACCATCACCTTCTCGCGTCGCGCGTTGGCCAAGCCGTCGAGCCGCATCGTCTCGACCGCCCAATCGATCGTCTGCTCGAGCGGCTTCGAACCCGAGAGCCGATGCCCGAAGGTGTCGGCGACATAGGCCAGTCGATCCCAAGCACGAGTATCTTCCTCGGCCATCGCCGTGAGCTTGCGCGCGACGTCGACGTACTTGGGATCGATCGCGACGCGCGGCGGCTGGACCGATTCGCTGGTCGGGGCCTCGACCGCGGGGCCGCCATCGTTCGTCGGCAGACCCGGCATCGTCCCCGCGGGCTGGGCCCAGACCGTGTTCGCGCTCGGCTCGTTGGCGCACGCGATCAGACCGAGCCCCAGCGCAAAAACGGCGAGTCGAGCGAGCATGGCCCAGCAATAACCGGGTCGAATCGTCCGACGCAAGTCGTCCCCAACCAAACCAAGTGTTGGCGATCCGGGTCGGTTATCGTTGGGCGCGGCGGCCCCGTCTCCTCATGCGAGTACGCACGATCTTCAGTCCCTCTTGGTCGAGCTCTCGGAGTCGACCGATCCGCGTCGAGACTCTCGCGGCTCGCGTGATCCTGGTCCTCGCGTTGCTCGTCTCGCTCGCGGCCTGCAAACCCCGCGACTACGGCTACGGCTCGGGCTACGGATCTGGCGGAATGGCCGCGCCAGCGTCTGCGGAGGACTACGCCGGATACGAAGTCGACGGTGTCGTGGCCGAGGAGCGCCAGAGCGCGGGCCGGTACGACTACAAGGCCGATCTCGACACCAAGTACAAGGACGAGGCGCCGCCGATGGACACCTCGGTGACCAGCACCGGCAACGTCATCGAGCCCGCGCCGATGCCCGAGCCCGCGCCCGAACAACCCGCGCCCGAGTCGGCCTCGCGCAAGGTCGTCTACACCGCGAGCTTGCAAGTCTCGGTCTACGAGCTCGACGAGGCGATGGAGTTCGCCGAGGCGCTGCCCGAGCGCTACGGCGGCTGGGTCCAGAGCCGCTACGAGAACCAGGTCACCCTGCGAGTCCCCGCCGATCGCCTGCGCGAGGCGATGAGCGAGCTGGCCGCGTTGGGCATGGTGCTGGGCAAGACCCTGCAAGCCTCCGACGTGACCGCCGAATACACCGACCTCGAGTCGCGGCTGATCGTGCTCACGCAGATGGAAGAGCAGCTGGTCGCGCTGCTCGCCCAGGCCAAGACCGTCGAAGAGTCGCTGAAGATCCGGCAAGAGCTCGAGCGCGTGCGCATCGAGCTCGAGCTGGCTCGGGCGCGCATGCGGACCTTGTCCGAGCTGATCAGCTTCTCGACCCTGACCCTCTACCTGGTTCAGCGAGGGCCGCTCAACCCCGAGGTCGGCGGCAACGATCCCTTCCCCTGGGTCGACGAGCTCGGGGTCGAATCCACGGAGTACCGATGACTTTCGAGAACGTGTCGCGTTGGCTCGCTCTGGTCGGCTTGTTGCTGGCGCCGCTCGGCTGCCACAAGGATGGGGCGAGCGCCTCGCCTGGCGACTACCGAAACTTCGAACAAGCCGAGTACTCCAAGAGCGCCGGCGGGGAGTCCTACTACGAGGCTGGGCTCGTCGCGACGGGCGACACGATCGCGCCCGAGCGCGAGTACGCGGCCGACTCCCGCAACGCCGACGAGTGGAGCTCGAGCCCGGCCAAGCCACCCGAGCCGAGCGGCGTCAAGCAAGGCGGACAGAGCGAGCCCGACGATCCGAACGCGGCCAACCAGCCTGATCATGGCCGGCACATCATCTACGACGCGAGCATGCAGCTGGCCGTCTACGAGTTCGACGAGACCATCGAGTTCGCCGAGAACATCCCCGATCGCTACGGCGGCTGGGTCCAGTCTCGCTACGACTACATGATCACCTTGCGGATCCCGGCCGCCCGCTTGCGCGAGGTCATGGACGAGCTCGCGACGCTCGGCGTGGTCCTGAGCAAGACCTTGCAGGCCTCTGACGTGACCGCCGAGTACACCGACCTCGAGTCGCGGATCACCGTGCTCGAGCAGATGCGCGAGCAGCTCGAGCTCTTGCTGGTCCAGGCCAAGACCGTCGAGGACTCGCTGAAGGTTCGCCAGGAGCTCGAGCGCGTCAACATCGAGCTCGAGGCGGCCAAGACCCGCATGCGTCAGCTCGCCGAGCTGATCGGGTTCTCGACCTTGACGATCAACCTGGTCCAACGCGGCTCGGGCAACGACTTGCCGAGCAGCAACGATCCCTTCCCCTGGGTCGACGAGCTCGGGGTCGAGAGCACCGAATTCCAATGACATCTCGCTCGCGCTTCACCTCGGTCTCGTTGGTCATCGGCCTCTTCGCGCTGACGCTCGGCTGTGCCAAGGCTTCGGGCTCGTACGCCACCGCGCCCGAGGGGGCCTACTACGGTGGTGGTGAGAGCGGTGGTGGGAGTCCAGGCGCCTACGACGACGACTACGCCGAAGAGATCGTGCTGACCGAGTCCACGGGCCTGGCCTCGCGCGGCCGCTCGGCCAAGAAGGAGATGTTCAAGCGCGACAAAATGGAGGCGCCGATGGAGGCGCCCGCGCCCCCTCCCGACGAGGCCATGGACATCATGCCGGTGCTCGAGCCCGAGCCGAGCGAGCCCGACCCGGTCGAGCAGGCGGCCCAGGACGAGCGGCAGATCATTTATACCGCGACCTTGCAGCTGGCTGTCTACGAGCTCGACCAGACCATGGTCTTCGCCGAGGACATCCCCAACCGCCACGGCGGCTGGGTTCAGTATCGCAGCGACTACATGATCACCTTGCGGGTCCCGGCCGATCACCTCAAAGCGGTGATCGAGGAGCTCGCCGAGCTCGGCCTCGTGCTCGGCAAGACCTTGCAAGCCGACGACGTGACCGCGCAGTACACCGACCTCGCCTCGCGGATCGCCGTGCTCGAGCAGCTCTTGGTTCAGCTCGAGCTGCTCTTGAAGGAGGCCAAGACGGTCGAGGACTCGTTGAAGGTCCGGCAGGAGCTCGAGCGGGTCCGCATCGAGCTCGAGGCCGCCAAGGCGCAGATGCGTCAGCTGGCCGAGTCGATCAGCTTCTCGACTCTCACGCTCTACCTGAGCCAGCGCGGATCGGGCCAAGAGCTGCCGAGCAGCAACGATCCCTTCCCCTGGGTCGACGAGCTCGGGGTCGAGACCACCGAGTACCGCTGAGGAGCCGATGATGCCAACGACCCGAGCGCTCTCGCTGCTTCGCTTGCTTCGCTTCCTTGTCATGGGCGTCGTCCTGGCCCTGCCGCTGGCGTGTTGGCAGGTCGGCAGCAACGTGTCGGCCGTCGAGCCGAGCCGGGCCGAGCTCGTCGTCGCGGGCGCGCTGCTCGAGTGCCCGGTCGGCAGCGAGGGCTGCCCTTGCACCGCGGGCGGCGGCTGTGATCCCGGCTTGACCTGCATGTCCGGCATCTGCGGCTGGGGTGGCGATGGCGGCGGCGAGTACGAGTACGAATTCGACGAGAACCTCGCTCCGCCTGCGCCCGCGCCCGCGCGCACGATCGAGGCTCGAAGCACGTCGGTCGACGTCGTCTCGCGCTCGGCGGGCCGCAAGCTCGGTCGGGCCGAGAAGTCGGCGAAGTCCAAGAACAAGCGCAACTCCGATCACGACTACGCCAAGGACGCGAGCAGCCCGGCCGCCGAGATGGGCCCGGTCGCGCCCAAGCCCGTCCCGACCATCGGGGCCGAGACCACGACCACGCCGAGCGGCGAGCCCGAGAGCGCGACCGAGCTCGACGAGGGCGAGGACCGGCAGCTGAGCTACACGGCGACCTGGCAGGTCGCCGTCTACGAGCTCGACGCGGCGATCGAATTCGCCGAGAGCCTGCCGCTCCGCTACGGCGGCTGGATCGAGTCGCGCTACGACTACCAGATCACCTTGCGGCTCCCGGCCGAGCGGCTCTTCGAAGCGATGGACCAGCTCGGCGCGCTCGGCCAAGTGCTCGGCAAGACCTTGCAGGCCGACGACGTCACCGACGAGTACACCGACCTCGAGTCGCGGATCTTGGTGCTCGAGCAGCTCGTCGAGCAGCTCGAGCTGCTGCTCGCCAAGGCCACCAGCGTCGAAGAGGCGCTGAAGATCCGGGTCGAGCTCGACCGGGTCCGGATCGAGCTCGAGGCCGCCCGTGTCCGCATGCGCTCGCTCTCCGAGCTGATCGATTTTTCGACCTTGACCCTCTACCTCAGCAAGCGCGGACCCGTCGACGCGCTGCCCTCCAGCAACGATCCCTTCCCCTGGGTCGACGACCTCGGCGTCGAGACCACCGAGTACCGCTAACGCCAAGCCACGCCATGACCACTGCACTCGCCAACCTCATACCCACCCGTCCGCGCGCGCGCTGGCGAAGGCCTGCCGGCTGGGCCGCGCTCGCGTGCGTGCTCTCGTTGCTCGCGCCCGGCTGCATGACCCACGCGTCCGCGCCGGTCGTGCTGCCCGACGCCGACGAGGCCCTGCGCGCGCCCGAGCCGATCGACGTCGGATCCGAGCGGCTCGCCTCGCTCGAGTCGCGCGAGATCTTGGCTCGGGCCTACTTCGGCGCCGAGCTCGACACGCTCGATCGCAGCGTCTACGAGTTCGACGACGCCCCGCCCAAGCCCAAGCCCGCGCCCGCTCCGGCACCCGCGGTCGTCGACACGCCCGCACCGAGCGAGCCCGCGCCGCCCGACGTCCAAGCCAGCCCCGCGCCCAAGCACGGCCGGCAGATCATCTACACCGCCGGGCTCGGGATCGGCGTCTACGATCTGCAGCGAGGCATGGTCGCCGCCGAGGCGCTGCCCGAGCGCTATGGCGGCTGGATCCACATGCGGACCGAGGGCCAGCTGATCATGCGCTTGCCGGCCGCGAGTCTGCGCGCGGCCATGGACGAGCTCGCCAAGCTCGGCGTCGTCCAGTCGCGGACCTTGCAGGCCGAAGACGTGACCGCCGAGGTCGTCGACCTCGAGTCGCGCATCAAGGTGCTCAAGGACACCCAGGCCCAGCTGCTCGCGCTGCTCGAGAAGGCCAAGACCGTCGAAGAGGCCCTGCACGTCCGCCGGGCGCTCGACGACGTCACGCTCGAGCTCGAGGCCGCGCTCGGCCGCCAGCGCCAGCTGACCAACATGATCTCGTTCTCGACCCTCACCGTGTACCTCTACGAACTCGGCCCCACTCAGCCGATCCCGAGCAGCAACGATCCCTTCCCTTGGGTCGACGAGCTCGGCGTCGAGACCACGGAGTGGAGGTGAGCACCATGACCCTCGCAAGCAACCAACGAATTCACCGGACTCGAACCATGCGTCACCTCGCCCTCTTCTTGGCCCCGCTCACCCTCGCCTTGGTCAGCGCGACCGGCTGCGCCAGCTTCAAGATCAAGGACAAGCCCGCGGGCTACATCGAGGTGTCCGAGTACACCGGCTACCAAGGCGCGGCCGACCTGCGCATGAAGGCGCCGGACAACGTCGGGCTCAGCGTCAAGACCTTCGCCAACTTCGAAGGCGGCAGCCTGCCGCTGTGGAGCGAAGATCTGGTCAAGAAGCTCGGCGTCCGCGGCTACGTCCTGACCAGCCAAAAGCCGGTCGAGTCGGCCAACGGCGTCGCCGGCACGCGCTTCGACTTCCGCTACATCCCGCACGGCGCCGACGAAGAGAAGTTCTACACCGCGCTGCTCTTCATCAGCGACGAGTGGCGCATCGTCGCCCAGTTCGCCGGCACCGCCGAGCTCGAGGCCGCGCACGAGAAAAACATCAGCGCGCTGCTCTCCGAGCTCAAGATCCGTGGCTGCAAGGCCAGCGAGCAGACCTGCAAGGGCCCGCAGCCGGGGCCGCTCGCGACCCCGAAGGCGAACCTCGAGTCGCTCGAGGCCAAGCGGGCCGAGCTCGCGGCCAAGGCCGCCGAAGAGGCGGCCAAGGCTGCCGAGCCGGCGCCGGCGGGCTGAGGCTTGGATGGGGAAAGCGCGACGCATGCTGGCATGCGTCGCGCTTTCGCTTCGAACTTTCGAGTGAAGTGATGGCTCGATTGAAGATTCGCTGCATTGACAATCGCCCGTTTCTTTCCGAACGAGGCGGCGTCTTGCGTCTTGGTCATGTCGACGGTCGAGAGA
>JAMHUH010000438.1:0-25088 GCA_035904925.1 Nannocystaceae bacterium | reverse complement strand
CGACTCGGCCAAGGCCGACGCCAAGCAGACCCTGCTCGCGGGCAGCCCGACCTACAACCCGAGCACCTTGCCGCCGGGTGGCCCGCGCAGCATGTCGACCGTGCTGCCCGAGGTCCGCAGCGACGGCGAGCGCCTGGTCGTGATCCCGCGCGACAAGACCCGCTACGAGACCGACAAGCTGCTCGGTCGCGGCGGCATGGGCGAGGTCAAGCTGGCCCAAGATCACGACATCGGCCGCAAGGTCGCGGTCAAGCGGCTGCTCGACGAGGGCAACCCCCACGCGGTCGCGCGCTTCATCGACGAGGTCCGCACCGTGGGCAGCCTCGAGCACCCCAACATCGTCCCGATCCACGACGTCGGCGTCGACGACTCGGGCTCGCTCTTCTTCGTCATGAAGTATGTCGAGGGCGAGACGCTCGCGGCGATCATCGCCAAGCTGGCCAAGGGCGACCCCGACTACCACGCCCGCTACGGCTTCGAGCATCGCCTCGATCTCTTCGCTGGCTTGCTGCGCGCGCTGCAATACGCCCACAGCCAGGGCCTCGTCCACCGCGACGTCAAGCCCGAGAACCTGATGGTCGGGCGCTACGGCGAGGTGATCTTGATGGACTGGGGCATCGCCCATGCGATGCGCACCCAAGACCGCCTGCCCGCCGCCCACCAAGGTTCCGGTTCGAGCGCGAGCTCGAGCGCGCACCAGCGGGCCAGCACGCTGAGCGAGCGGGCCTCGGTCGAGACCGTCGACGGCTCGATCGTCGGCACGCCCCAATACATGTCGCCCGAGCAAGCCGCGGGCGAGGTCGTCGAGCTCGACGGCCGCAGCGATCTCTACAGCGCCTTCGTGGTGCTCTTCGAGCTGCTCACGCTCCAGCCCTACGTCGCCGAGGGCAAGTCGCCGATGCAGACCGTGTTGGCCGCACAAGAGCGCGAGTTTCCGGCGATGATCGACGGGCTCTTCGAGCACCCGAGCCAGCCCGCCGTGCCGGTCGAGCTGCGTCACTTCCTGCGCCACGGCCTCCAACGGCGCAAGGACGATCGCTACGGCGAGGCCGACGAAGTCCTCTACCAGCTCGACCGCGTGCGCGCGGGCGACTGCGCGGTCGAGTGCCCGGTCACCTTCATCAAGGCCAACAACGCCAAGCTGATGCGCGCGGTCGACCGCCACCCCGGCATCACCATGCAGCTGGCGGTCGCGTCGGTGGTGCTCTTCATCGGTGGGCTGGGCGGCTGGCTGGCCTGGGCGTTGGGCTGACTCAGGGCTCGAGCAGGCCGCGCTCGACGATCCAGCGGGTCAGCGACGCCCGCGAGCCGATGCCGAGTCGACCGTAGATGTGGTCGAGGTGGCTGGTGACCGTGCGGTGACTGATGCCGAGCTGCTCGGCGATCGCGGCGTTGGTCATGCCCGCCGCGACCAAGCGGCCGACCTCGATCTGGCGAGCGCTGAGCGGCAGCTCCTCGAGCTTGGGTCGGCGGGCCACGAGGGCCGGATCGTCCTGCTCGGCGGGCCTCGGCCCGAGCCCGTCCTCGGTTCGCTCGAGCGGACGGTCATGCGCGCTCGCCCCAGCCGAGCCGCTGGCGTCGAGCGCATGACCCGAGTCGCGCTGGCGGGCGCGGACCGCTTCGGCGCCGCAATGACTGAAGCGCAGGACCGCGTCGGGCCCGAGCCGGAGCAGGTCGCCCTCGCGCAGGGTCGCGCGCTCGGCCTTTTCGCCGTTGATGATCATGCCGTTGGTCGAGCGCAGGTCGGTGGCGATCACCGAGCCATCCTCGAGCAGGCTGAGCTTGATGTGTCGACGCGAGACGCCGGCGTCTTCGATCAGGAGATCGGCGCCGGGGCTGCGCCCGATCACGATCGGACGCCGGGTCAACTCGAACACGCGGCCGCGGCTGCGGCCCTCCAGCACCTCGACGCAGGGGCGCGGCGGCGGTGTCTCGGCATCCTGCACGGCGCTGACGATAACAGCTCGCGCACGCGGTCATGGTTGGAATCGGTCGGGCCGCGGGCTATGACCCGCGCATGCTCGCGGCCCACGTCGCTGCCTGGCTGGCCCTCGTCTGGTCGGCCCTGCTCGCTTGGCTGGCGATCGGAGCGGTGATCCGACGACGCGCGCTCGATCGTCGTTTTGCTGCCCGCAGCGTCCCAATTCCGGCCATTTCGGCCCCTGCGACCACACCGAAGGCGCTGATCATGCGGCCCTGTGCGGGCCACGATCCCGGCTTGCTCGACAACCTGCGCTCGCTGGCCAGCGCTCGATCGACGCTGCCGCTGAAGGTCATCATGGCGGTCGACGACCCCGACGATCTCGCTCGACCGGCGATCGAGGCGGCGCTGATCGAGCTGCGCGCGGCGGGGATCGACGCGAGCTTCGAGCTCGTCGCCAATCGCGGCCCGAATCGCAAGGCCAGCATCCTGGCCGGCCTGCTCGAGCGCCACCCCGAGCCGGGCATCGTGGTCAACATCGACAGCAACGTCGACCTTTCCGGCTTCGACTTCGATCGACTCTTCGCTCCGCTGCTCGGTGATCGCTCGATCGGGGCGATCTGGGTGCCCTGGTCCGAGCGGCCGCCTGCCGGGACCCCGGGGCTCGGCTCGCGCGCCTCCGAAGCCCTGCTGGGTGGCTCGCTGACCGCGTTTCCGCTGCTCTGTGGCATCTACCCGCAGGGTCTGGTCGGCAAGTTCTGGGCGGCCCCGCGGGCGGCGATCGACCGGATCGACTTTGGCGACCTCACCCACTACCTCGGCGAGGACCTCGAGATGGCGAGGCGGCTGCGGGCGCTCGACCTCGAGATCGAGGCGGCCTCGCTGCTGGTCCGCTCGCCCGGCCAAGCGCCCAGCTTCGCCGCCGCGATCGAGCGCTTCGCTCGCTGGATGTTGGTCGTGCGTGGGCAGAAGCTCCCGCTCTCGTTCAGCTACCCGGCGTTCTTCTTCGCGACCCCGCTGGTCTTGGTCTTGGCCGCGATCGGAGCGATCGCCCGACCCGAGCTCGGCCTGATCGCGGCGGGCCTGGCCCTCTTCGCCAGGGCGACCGTCACCCTCGCCGCTCGCCATTGGTCGGGCCGGGGCCTCGCGCTCGGCCCCGCGCTCGTCGACGCGGTCCTGGCCGACCTCGTGCTCGGGCTCGCCTGGTTGCGTGCGTTCGGATCCCGCGAGGTCTCGTGGCGGGGCCACCGGCTCCGGGTCGAGCGCGGCGGTCGGCTGCGTGCGCTCGACCCGTGACAGGGCGAGCGAGGTAGACTCCGCGCCATGACTTTGCGGATGCGTCCCTCGTCGCTCGCGGGCTTGCTCGTCGTGGCGCTCGCTTGCAACCCCAACGTGACCGAGTCGGCCAACGACGACGTCGCCGACGACACGACCAGCGCGGACGGAAGCGGCAGCGAAGCGGGCGACTCGAGCGGCTCGACCACGAGCACCGAGACCAGCGCGGCCGACACGAGCTCGACCACCGACACGAGCTCGACCACCGACACGAGCTCGACCACCGACACCGGCTCGACCACCGACACCACCACGAGCGACACCGGCTCGACCACCGACACCACCGACACCACGACCGGGGTCGAGAAGCATCAATGTGGCTGGGTCGCCCGCAAGGACTACTACTTTTGCGGCGGCGTCGGCGAGGATCCCTCGATGCAGAGCCCCATCGATTGCGACGAGATCAACTTCGTGATGATCGACAACGTCGCTTGTGGCAACGAGCTCGACTACATCGGCTGTTGCGACGCGATGGGCGACGCCTGGTATTGCCTCGACGGCTTCACCGTCTACGAAGTCTGCGGCGCCTGAGTCGAATCTGGCACTGCCGCGGTGCGATCGTCGGCATTGTCGGGCGCCCGGCCGCGGGGTTAGGCTCGCTCGTGTTTCGCCGCGCAGCCGCTTACCTTGCCCTGACCGCTCTCCTCGTGCCCGCCTGCAAGGGCGACGATGGCCAAGCCGACGAGGGCGACGAGCCCGTCCTGCCCTACGACGAGTTTCCGGGCTTGAGCGCCGAGGTCGAGATCCACATCGACGATCGCGGTATCCCGCACATCTACGGCGCGAAGGACGACGACGTCGCGTTCGCGTCGGGCTACCAGATGGCCAGCGATCGCCTGTTCCAGATGGACCTGATGCGCCGACGCGCGCTCGGTCGCCAAGCCGAGATCCTCGGCGAGGACTTCGTCGATCAAGACGTCGTCTCGCGGACCTTCGACCTGCGTCGCTGGGGCATCATGAACATGGACCGGGCCCGCGAAGAGGCGCCCGACGTCTACAACATGATGGTCTCGTGGCTGGCCGGCGTGAACCAGCGCATCGCCGAGGTCAACGCCGGCGACGCGAGCATGCCCGAGGGCTTCACCGCGCTCGGCTACACGCCGGAGACCTGGGAGCTCGAGGACGAATTCGCGATCGCCAAGCTGCTCTACCTGGGCAACTCCAACAGCCTCGAGCGCGATCTGCTGGCGACGATCCTCTATCGCAACATCCCGGACACCTGGAACTCGTTCGAGCTGGCCCAGCCGATGTTCCCGGTCGCGATCATGCCGGACGACGAGATTCCGGCCGCGGCCAAGCCCAACAGCAAGCCCTCGGCGCTCCAGCACGCGCCCAAGCCGGTGCCGATGGACCCTTGGTCGCCCGCCGCGATCGGCGACGCGATCACGCAGATCCGTCACGCCTTCGGCCATGTCGGCGCCTTCGGCAGCAACAACTGGATCGTCGATGGTCGCCACACCGCGTCGGGGCGGCCGCTGATCGCCAACGATCCCCACCAGCCGCTGCAGAGCCCCTCGCTGATGTACGCCCAGCACCTGAGCAGCGAGCAGGGCGGGATCGAGGTCGCGGGCTTCTCGTTCGCGGGCACGGCTGGCGTCCAGCTCGGCCACAACGACGTGCTGCATTGGGGCGCGACCACCAACTTCGCCGACGTCATGGATCTGTGGGAGGTCCGGGTCGAGGGCGAGGGCGTCTACATCGGCGACCAGCGGCTCGACTGGGACACGCGGACCGAGACGATCGAGATCGCTGGCGCCGACCCGCTCGTGCTCGAATTGCACGACGTCCCCGGCTACGGCGTGATCTTGCCCGAGCAGCTGATCCCGCTGCCGGTCGCGGCGCCGGGCCGCGAGCTGCTGGCCAACTGGACCGGCTTTGGCGCGACCGCCGAAGAGGAGTGCTTCATGCGGATGTCGCAGGCGAAGAACCTCGACGAGTGGGAGGCCGGCGTCGACATCATGGAGGTCGCCGGCTTCAACTTCGTGGCCGCGACCGCCGAGGGCATCAGCTATCGGGTCAACATCAAGGTCCCCGATCGCGACCTCTCGAATGGCGCCCTGCCCTACCTGGTCATCGATGGCGACGACGCGGCCTCGTACTGGACCCGTTACCTGCCCAAGGAGCACCTGCCCCACAGTCGGGCCGCCAGCCGCGGCTGGCTGGCGACCGCCAACAACGATCCTTGGGGCTTCACCTTCGACGGCGACGTGACCAACGATCCCTTCTACTACGGCTACTTCTACGCCGCGGGCCACCGGGCCAAGCGACTCCACGACGAGCTCGGGCGCTTGGCCGAGAAGGGCGGCATGACCGTCGCCGACATGGAGGCGCTGCAGACCGACACCCACTCGCCGATGTCCGAGCAGCTCTTGCCGCTGATCGCCGACGCCGTCAGCCAGATCGGCAGCAACCCCGATCTCGCCGAGTTCGAAGGCAACGCCGACATCCAGACCCTCGCGACCGCGCTGGCCGGCTGGGATCAGCGGATGGAGCGCGACTCCTCGGCCGCGCTGATCTGGCACGGCTGGCTGCACAACATGGCCTGGGTCGCGGTCCAGGACGACTTCTTGTTCTTGTACACGCTGGTGTTCGCCGAGGAGCCGCCCTTCATCCTCAAGATCCCGGCGCTCGCCCTGCTCGGTCAGTACCCGAACAACGGGTTGATCCAGCAGAGCCCCGAGTGGATCGCCGTCGAGAGCCTGCGCCGGACGGCGGTCTGGCTGACGACCGAATTCGGCGGCATCGATCCGGGCCTCTACCAATGGGGTGATCGCCACGGCACGCGCTTCGAGAACCCCTACGGCGGGGCCTACGACGGCAGCTGGACCCCGACCGACGGCGGCGAGGACACGGTCAACGTCTCGTCCTCGAATTTCTACCTGAACTCGGCTGGCGATACGGCGCCACGCTTCGAATCGAAGGCCGGGCCGATCTTCCGAGTCGTCACGACCTTCGCCGAGGACGGCACGCCGCAGGCGGTCGTCAACTTCCCGCGGGGCAACAGCGGGGAGCCGAGCTCGCCGCATTGGGACGACACGCTCCAGGCTTGGGTCGAGGACGAATACTCGCCCTTCCCCTTCAGCCGGGCCGAGGTCGACGCGGTGACCGAGCAGACGATCGTGCTCGCGCCGAACCCCGGCTGAGCCCCGAGCAAGCCCATCAGGGCCGCAGCGCGAGCGCCAGCGACTGGGCCATGTGGCCGACGAAGGCCCGCTCGTCGCCCTCGTCGATCTCCTCGGCGACCGCGTTCATCAGCGTGAACACGCCCGAGACCAGGAAGGCGAGGTCGATCGGATCGACCTCGCGGCTCTGGTTGCGCTGATCGAGCTGGGCGAGCAAGCGCGCGACCACGGGATGCTGCCTTTGCAGCACGACCCCACGATCGAACACGGCGATGCCCGAGCCACCCTCGGCGAGTCGAAAGCGATCGAGGCCCAAGCGATCGAGCAGCACACCGTGGCGCGCGCGGGCCCACTCGAGCTCGCCGCGCAGCAGCGTGAGCAGCACCGCCGCGCTGTCGAAGACCTCGATCGGCGGAGCCGGAGCCGACTCGACCGGCGCGGGCTCGACTCGCGCGGCTGGTCGAATCGGCGGCGTGGGCTCGACCGGCGTGGGCTCGACCGGCGTGGGTTCGACCTTGGCCGCGCGCGTGCGCTCGAGCGAGCGACGCAGCGCGGGCGAGATGATCGCCCCCAAGCTCTCGCGCAGGCGCGTGAGCGGCTTGCCGATCCCCGCGAGCACGGGCTCGTCGTCGCGCTCGATCGCCGGGAGGACGCCGACCAGCCAGACCAGCGCCGCCTCGCGCTCGCTGGCCGACATCCGATTCCCGCCCGACTGGACCTGCTTGGCCAGCGCCTCGTAGAGCCCGCAGATCTGCTTGACCAAGCTGACCCGCTGCTTGGTGTCGAGCATGACGCCGCTCGGCCCGAGCACGATGCCCTCGCCCGACACGACGCCCGCACAGGGGAGCCCCGGGATCAGCCCGAGCTTGGCGACCTGCTTGCGACCGCGCACGAACACCAGCACGTCGGCCTCGCTCGGCGTTCGCGGGATCCACAATTCGGCCTCGAGCCCGCCCGCGACCGCGCCTTTGCGATCGATCCACGCGTGCTTGCGCAGGTCGGGCCGGACGAAGTCGGGCGCGTCGGCGAGCTCGCGCAAGGCCTCGAGCTCGCGCTCCCAACGAGTGTCGATGTCGACCAAGCGAGTCATCGTCGAGAGGCACGCTCGCGCCGGCTCGTCGACGACCAAGATCAGGCGATCGAGCGATCCACCCGGGATGTCGAGCTCGACCGGCTTGCCGACCACGTCGACCGAGCCGCGCCGCTTGGTCCGGGCCTCGATCGTCGCGAGCGAGTGCCGCTGGCCCCAGACATCGACGATCAAAGGCAGCGCGCGCACGGCCTCCCACGCGTTCTCGCGCGCCTCTCGACGACCCGGACCCGCGACCGACTCGGTCTGGGCGTAGGCGAGCAGCTGGACGCGAACACGCGCGCGATCGGCCGGCGCCAGCGCTTCAAAGCGCTTGCACATCGTGACGATCAACCCCGCCATCGCCCGTCGACAGCGACGCAGATGCTGACCAAAGCGCTTGCTGCGAGTGTCGACCGAGCCATCGGCGAGCAAGGGCAGCTCGGGGTCGGCGATGATGGCCTCGAGCGCGACCGGCAGGTCGCCCTGCATGACCACCTCGATCCGGCGGCCGAGCGTGCACAGCTCGAGCGCCAGCCCACCCGCGCTCCGTTCTCGACTCAGGCCGATCTCGCCCTCGATGTTGGGCTGGCCGCCGAGCGAGACCGCGAACCAGACCGAGCTCGGATCGAGCTCGGCCCGCTCGACCTTGGGCAGGGCCTCGAGCCGCGCGCTCAGGCCATGCCGACGGACTCGGTCCGCGCCCTCGATCAACTTTTCGGGCCCGAGCAGCTTCTTCAAGCCGGCCAAGACCAGCGGCGGCTCGCGCAAGATCGCCGGGTTGCGAAGGTTCGCGCCCGGGGTGTTGGTCGTGACCCACTCGATCTGGCCATGCTCGCGGACGATCGCGTCGAGCTCGACCAAGCTGAGCGTGCCGCCATCGAGCGTGGCGAGCAGCGGCAAGCGAGCGAGCTCGGGCAGGCGCAGCCCGACCTGATCGCCGTCGGGCGAGCCGAGCCGATGCAGGACCAAGGGGGTCAGCCACTGCCGGGCCTTGTAGAGCTCGCCAAAGCGGCGGATCAAGCCGGCGAGCAGCTCCCACGCCGCGCCGCGCAAGGTCGCGCTCAAGGCCGCCAACGCGAGGTCGTCCTCGACGTCGTCCCAGCTGGCCGCGACCCGCAGCGAGTCCGCGCGCACGACCCCGAAGATCGGCCCGACGCCGAGATCGAACTCGCGCTGGGTCAAGCTCCGGCCCTGATGGATGAGCTCGATGGTTCCGCCGCGCAGCAGCTTGGGCGCGATCGAGTCGTCGCCGAGCGCGACGCCGTAGCCGAGCGTGATCACCCCAGCGATGCCCTCGCCCTCGACTCGACGAGTCCACAGGTCCGCGTCGACGCCCGCGATCCCGAGCGCGCTGCGGACCGCTCCGAAGCGGGCCTCGAGGTCCTCGACCGGCTTGGCCCAGAACGCCTGCTCGCGCTGCTTGGCCGCCAGTTGCGGCAGCCAGGAGCGCAGCGCCGACTCGCCGAACGAGCCACGCAGGATCTTGCGGTCGCTCGGGCCTAGCCACGCGACGCCGCTGCCCAGGCCCGGCACCGGCGCGACCGAGCGCTCGAGCTCGTCGATCGCACCCTGCGTCGCGAAGCGATCGGCCAGCTCGCGCAGCGATCGGCGAGCGCCGTCGAAGTCCTCGAAGAGCGGCGCCGCGAACAAGCGCGACCACGGCTCCACGTCCGAGCGGAGCTGCGCGCCGCTGGGCAGCATCGCCGTGTGGTCCGACGCGGCCAGCTCCGCGTCGGCGATGCCGAGCTGACACGCGAAGAGCTGCTCGCGCTCCTCGGCGTCGAGCAGCAGGGTCAGCCAGGGCTTGACCAAGGCGCGCACGCTGGCGGCGAGCCGCTCGTCCTGCGCATGTTCGATCAAGCCGGCGAGCGGCACCGCGAGCCCAGCGAGCACCGCCGCGCAGACCCGGGCCAGCTCGCGATCCGGGACCACGCCTTGGTAGTCGTTGGTCGGCGCGAAGCCGGCCTCGACCACGACGTCGAGCGCCGCGATCCCCCAGGCCAGCTCGAGCTTGCCGAGCAAGCAGCCCTCGCGCAGCAGCCAGAGCGTTCCATCGGCGGGCGGCGAGGCGCCCTGAGCCTCGACGCGGATGCCCAGCTCGCCGCGCATGCCCGCGGCCTCGAGCGGCGCGCGAACCAGGTAGCGGCGAAACTCGGGCAGCGTCGGGTTCATCGGTCGCGCGAGCCAGGCTCGCCGCGCTCGCTCGCGCTGGCTAGCCCGCTCGAGCTCGTCATCGACCCGTTTGGTCCGACACGAGAACATCCGCGCCAGCGCGTTGGCTTCGGCGTCGCCGAGCACCGGGATCGGCAGACCCTCGGCGACGACCAGCGGATAGCTCAGGTAGGCGAAGCGCAGCTCGAAGACGTCGCGCTCGCTCACCACGCTCGGGACCGTGTTGGCGAGCTCGAGCAGGTTCACCTGCCGTGGAGTCGCCGCGCCGAGCGTCCGCGCCTCCGCGAAGACCAGGGCCTTGGCGATCACGGCGACCTCGGGCCGACTGCGGAGGAGTCGACCCTTGAGGAACTCCAGCACCTCGCTACGAACCCGCTTCATCGCCGGCTCGCTGGCCAACGCGCCAGCTTGGACCCGCTCGACCAGGGCCGTGAAGAGGGCCCAGCGAGCGATGCGAACCTGGCCGAGGATCTGCGCGAGCGCGTCGTCGGCGACGATCTTGGCCAGCGAGACGTCCTTGCGCAGCCGCTCGCCAGCGACCACCGCGACCACGCCTGGCCCGCACTGGTCGAGCCGGTGTGTGTCGATCCAGACCCCGTCCTTGACCAAGCGCAGCTCGGCCGGTGCTTCGCTCGCCGCCAAGCCGATCACGCCGCGAAAGTCGTCGCCACTCAGCGGCGCCGAGACGAGCATGTCGGTCTGCCGGAGCCCGAAGCCGATCGGCTTGCCGTCGAGCGTGATCGCGAGCTCGGCGTAGCCACAGCGCTCGCGCAGGTAGACCTCCTCGCTCAGCTGCCCGGTCAGGTTGCGCAGGAACTCGACGACCAAGACCAGCTTGACCCGCTGCTTGACGTGGATCGTGGTCTCGGCGATCGCCGAGCTGATCGAGCTGAACGCGTCCTCCTTGCCGGGTTGCAGCAGAACCTGGGTCGCGCCGCTGCGCACGACGATCCGCTTGGGCTCGGTCCCGAGCGCCGCGTTCAAGCCGAGCCCGAGCTGGCGGAGCCCGCGAAGATCGGCCGTGTCGCCCTCGGCGAAGATCGAGCCCCAGAGCTCGTCGAGCTCGGCCGCCGTGAACACCCGACCGTCGAAGCGCATGCGCATGTCGTCGGCGTCGATGTCGAAGGCGATCGTGCTGGCCCCGCGCAGGACCGCGGCCTGGACCAGCTCGAGCACGTAGCGGCGCGCGTCGGCGAGCTGGAATTTTTGCAGCTTGGCGCGCGCCTGGGCCCGGTCGAGCGTGAAGCGACCGACCGAGTCGAGCTCACCCTCGCCGCGCAGCTCGGCCAGCAGGTCGTCCGCGTGGGTCCCCGATCCGCTCAGCTCATCCGTCGCCATCGCGCCTCCGCAGCCAGGGTCGAGAGCTCGGCGTCGAGCGCCGGGCTCAGCTCGCCGTGCAAGAAGAACGACTTGAGCGTCAGGTAGGCGGCGAGCTCGGGCTCGTGCTCGGCGACCTCGCGCAAGTGGACGAGGGTCGGGTGATCGGCGTTGAGCACCAGCGCGCGGCCGCTGCTCAGCCAGCCGCTCGCGAGCTGATCGACGTCGGCGATCGAGGTCAGCTCGCCGACCTGCGCCTGGCTGATCGCCACCCGCTCGGCCACCGGCGAGCCGGGATAGTCGAGGTGGCCGACCGCGATCTCGCGGACCTTCCACTTGCTCTTCAACAAGGCCGCGAGCGCGCCCGTCAGCGGCAGCCAGCGAGGCGCCTCGCTCGGGTCGAGCGGCAGCGCCGTGCACAGGAGCGCGACCGCCTGCGGGCGGAGTCCGAGCGCGGCGTGGACGAGGTCCTCGATCGCGTCGCCAGCAGCACACGCGATCACGCGGTGGCCCTCGGCGATCAAGCGCTCGACCACGGGCGAGCCCTGCGGGGCTCGAAAGAGCTTGCTCGCGCGCGGACGCTCGCGCAGCGAGGCCAGCGACGCGGGCGGGGCCGCGAGCATCGGCACGATCGCGCGCTTCGACCAGCTCGGATCCGGCTCGCCCTTGCGCAGCTCCTGGGCCGCGATCCGATAGAGCAGCATTCGCCCCTCGGCGTCCCCAGTCGACTGCTCGAGCGCAGCGAACATCGCCGCGATCAGTCGGGTTCGCGCGACCTTGCCGACGATCGCCATCGCCTTGACGTAGTTGGCGTCGCGGATCACGTTGTCGCGCGTCAGCGTGTGCTCGAGGAAGCGCGAGTCGATCTTGAACGCGACATGCGGGAGCGACTCGTCGTGCTCCTCGTGCAGGGTCAAGCCGCCGTGATAGTAGCCGCGCAGGGCCTTGGCCTCGCTGACCATGGCCATGACCAAGCGGGTCCCCTCTTCCTCGTGCTCGACCTTGCACAGGCCCTCGAGCTCGAGCGGCCGGCTGATCCGCTCGTCGTCGAGGCGCAGCTCGATGCTCGCGTGCTTGCACCAATACTCGAGCGTCTCGCGGGCCTTGATCCTGGCCTGCGCGACCGCGTCGGCGCTGGCCGGCTTGAACAGCCGGATCGTCGTGCCCTCGACCGGGTTGCTCAGCTTGATCCGTTCGAAGCTGCGATCGCGGCGGAAGACCACGCGCCAGTACTCGCCCGCGCGACCGGTGTCGACGCAGACCAGCTCGGGATCGATGGCGAAGACCGACACGAAGCCGATCCCGAAGCGACCGATCTTGGTGTAGTCGCCCTCCTTCGACGACGAGAAGAGCCGAGTCAGGCGAGTGTCGATGATCTCGCGGGTCATGCCCTCGCCGAAGTCGGCGAACTCGATGACCATGGTCCCGCGGGCCGGGTCGTGATCGATGCGCACGTCGATCTGCTCGGTGCCCGCGTCGATGGCGTTCTGGACCAGCTCGCGCAAGAAGGCCCAGGGATCGGCGAACTGGTGGACGAGGCTCTCGAGCGCGTCGCCGACCTTGGTGATCTCTGGGCTCGCGCTGGGCATCGGCGAAGCCCGAGTCTACGCCCAGACAGTCCCAATTCGCGTGCTGAGGTGCGTCTGGGCCGTCCGTGGCTAGGAGCGAGGCCGAAGGCGTATTCCGCCATACGTCGAGCGCCGAGCGACAACGCCCCCCAACTGGTGGCGCGGCCCAGGCGTGCCTCAGGGCATGTCGCGGACCTTGGTCACGCGATTGCGACCATGCTCCTTGCAGTAGTAGAGCGCCTGGTCGGCCTTCTCGATCAGCTCGTGGCGGTCGACGCCATCGCCGGGGTACTCGGCGACGCCCATCGAGATCGTGACCGAGACGCTGCCGTTGTCCGAGTTGACGACTTGCTGACCGACCTCTTCGCGCAGCCGGTTGGCGAACACGGCCGCCCCTTCGGCGTCGGTGTCGGGCAGGACGATCACGAATTCTTCGCCGCCGTAGCGGGCGACGATGTCGACCTTGCGCGCCCGCCTCGTGAAGATCGCCGCGACCCGCTTGAGCACCGCGTCGCCGACCGGATGCCCATAGGTGTCGTTGACGCTCTTGAAGTGGTCGATGTCGGTCAAGATCAGCGCGAACTTTTGGTTGCTGCGCTCGGCCAGCGCATGCAGCTGCTCGAGCCGCTCTTGGAAGGCGCGATGGTTGGTCAGCCCGGTCAGGCCGTCGGTCGTCGCCCGGACCTCCATCGACTGGTACATGCGGGCGTTCTGGAGGCTGACGCCGACCTGATGCGAGAGCACGCGCAGCATCTCGCGAGTCGCGGTCGGGTAGGCCTTGGGCCGCGAGCTGGCCAGCACGACCGTGCCGAGGACCAGCTCGCCGCGGACCAGCGGCAAGACCAGCACGCTGCGGGCCTGGCCGAACTTGATGGTCTTGTCGAACACGGCGACGTTGCTGTCCGGGTAGTCGCCGGTCGCGGGCATGTGGTGGCGGTTCTTGACCGCCATCGAGACCAGCGAGGCGCCGTCGCCGAAGCCTTGCCCGCCAAGCTTGTCGGCCAGCGCCTGCCAGTGCGCGCGGGCCTCGTCGCTGCCCTCGAGCGACTCGCCGCAGCGGACCGCGATGACCTCGTGGCGACCGATCCCCGCGTCGTAGCGGGTGATCACGGCCAGCTCGTAGGGCGCCATGGCCGAGAGCGCGGCGAAGGTCTTGGCGTTGACGTCGTCGAGCGTGAGCGCTTGGTTGAGCAGCTCGCTGCCGCGATAGAACTGCTCTTGCTCGTACTTGCCGCGCTCGACCGCGGCGAAGGCCCGCTCGTGCTCGATGATCCGCAGGCACTGCGCGGCGGTCTTGTCGAGCGCCGAGAGCTCCTGGTCGGTGAAGGGTCGATCGTCGATCCGATCGGCGCACAAGATCCCGCGCACGACCGTGCCGTCGCGCAGCGGGACCGCGCACAGGTCGGTGACCTTCTCGGGTCCTTGGTAGTAGGGCGGGACTCGCTTGCCGCCGAGCGCCTTGAGCCGCAGCGGCTTGGGGTCGCGCAAGATCGCCGAGAGCAGCCCGGGCGAGTCGAGCTCGGGCGTGTCGCGGGCCAGCTCCGACGAGGTCGCCATCTCCTTGATCACGAGCTTGGCGGTCTTGCGGCTGTCCTTGCGCTCGCCTGGCTTGGTCTCGTCCTCGGCCTCGACCCAGAGCAGCGCGGCGGTGTGGAGCCCGAGCGAGACCGAGAGCAGATCGATGGTGAAGAAGAGCTGCTCGTGGATCGCGTGCACGGCTCCCTGGGCCATGCGCAGCTCCTCGTCCTCGCGGCTGCGCGCGGCTCGGCTGGCCAGCGGCAGCTGCGAGGCGATCAGACGAAAGTCGCGGGCCTCTTGCCGGATCCGGTTGAGCTCGGCGCTGACCTTGTCGTGATGCTCGCCGCGCAGGCGCTTGGCCAGGCTGCTGAGCACCAGCAGGTTGCCGGCGGCGAAGAAGAGCAAGAAGGTGACGTGCATCGCCACCTTGGGCCAGCTGCCCGCGCCCGAGAGCCCGACCAGCAGCTCGAGCACGCCGGTCGCCGCGATCCAGGCGAAGGCGACCGCGCGTCGCTTGTTGACGATCAACAAGAACGAGACCAGCGCGTAGACCAGCGGATAGAGGAAGCTGTTGGGCCCGCCGGTCGCGACGATCAAGATGTAGACGCCGGTGATCAGCAAGAGCCCGAGCTCGAGCTCGTGGGCCGCGTCGGCGGCCCCGCTGCCGCCGCGGCGCTTGGGCGTGTCGCTGCCGAACACGCCGAGCGGGCCGAGCTCGCGGAAGATCGCTCGCGTGAGCGTGGCCGCGTAGATCGCCAGCCCGAGCAGCACGAGCAGATCGCCCTCCCACAGCCGTCGGGCCGAGAAGAGCCCGCGCGCGAGCAGGTAGCCGAAGCCGAGCACGATCAGCAGGCCCCACCACTCGATCGCCTGCTTGCGCAGCTGAAAGATCGCCCGGCCGAGGCCCCAGCGATCGAGGAAGCTGCCCGACTTGCCGGCCACGCTCGACACGCTGCCCGAGCGACTCGACGACGCGCTGGGCTTGGGGTTGGGCGCAAGCGCTTCCTTGCTCGTCACTGCGGTCATCGCTGGGTGGTCTCCTGCGGGCGCCGGACTTCGAACACGAGTTCGCCCGGCTCGATCATGTTGAGGTCTTCACGCGCGATGCGAGCCAGCTCGCGATCGATGCGCTCGGACGAGCCGGGCTCGTCGGCGCGAGGCTGCAACGCGGCGACCTCGGCCTCGATCAAGCGGATCTCCTCGCGCAGCGCCGTGTTGCTCTTCGCCAGGCTGTCGCGCTCGGCTCGGACCCGCGAGAGGTCCTCGGATCCGAGCTGGTCGTAGCTCGGCAAGAACGCGAGCGCGCCCGTGATCAGCAGCGCGAGCAAGATGCGGTTGAGCCACGTCATCGGGCTCCCGCAAGGTACGGATGGCCAGTCCCAGCGCCAAGAAATCGCCCGGCGCGGGACTGCACGGGTGCTCAGCGACGGGTCGCGACCACGCTGAGGTGGTGGCCTTCGCGGACCTCGATCTCGCCCACCATGATGGTTTGGTCGACCCCGAAGACCCGCTCGACGCGGAGCTGGAAGACCGGGCGGCTGTGTTCGTCGACTTGGCACTCGAGCTCGACCCTCAGGAGTTCGTCGTGGGTCGGTGAGGACTTCGCGCGACACAGCCGCGACTCACCAAAGAGGTCCATCCAACCAGCGATCTCGCCGTCGACCGGGACGACCAGCTCGCGCGAGTCGGCGCTCGCCTTGCCGCCGCCGGTCTCGCGCAGCTCGAGCTCGATCACCTCGCTCGGCTTGCTCGCCGACTTGGACTTGGGCTTGGCCGCGCGCGCGTCGGAGTCGAGCGCGAGGCTGGCGATCACGATGGACAGGAGGGAGACGAGGATGCGAGTGCGATGCATGAGCGGTGCATGTGCAATCGATGTGCCGCGACCCTCGCGGCCACGAGCGGCTCGCAGCAGCCGACTCGCGCCCGACTCCAGCCCGAGAGCGTGCCGAACTGACCGCGCGCCGATCGATGCGCGACGATCTGCCAACCAACACAGCGCTGCGAGGGCCTGGTAAACCTGCGAGGCATGCAGTCTCGCTGGTCCGACACCGACGCCCAGGCCTTCATCGAGCGCTACGCCAGCGCGCCGGGCAGCAACGAAGACCTCGCTCTGCGCGTCTACAGCTCGCGCCTGATCGGCCAAGACGCCGCGCTGGTCCTGCACGGGGGCGGCAACACCTCGGTCAAGACCCGCCTGCGCGACGACACCGGCGAGCTGGTCGACGTGCTGTGTGTCAAAGGCAGCGGCTGGGATCTCGGCGACATCGAGCCCGCCGGTTTGCCGGCGGTCCGGCTCGCGACCTTGCAGGCGCTGCGCAGCCTCCCGGCCATGAGCGACGAGGTCATGGTCAACGCCCAGCGGACCCGGCTGCTCGACGCGAGCGCGCCCAACCCCTCGGTCGAGACCTTGCTGCACGCGTTCTTGCCGGCCAAGTTCATCGATCACTCGCACGCCGACGCGATCCTCGCGATCGTCGATCAGGTCGAGGCCGAGCGCCTGTGTCGAGAGCTCTTCGGCGATCGCCTGGCCCTGGTCCGCTATGTCATGCCCGGCTTCGCGCTGGCCAAGCTGGCCGCCGAGGTCGCCGAGGCCAACCCACGCGCCGAGGGCCTGCTGCTGCTCCAACACGGGCTCTTCACCTGGGGCGCGAGCGCCCGCGAGTCCTACGAGCGGCATGTCGGGGCGGTCGACGTGGCCGAACGATTCCTGGCCTCGCGCCGCGCCAGCGTCGAGATCGAGGTCGAGGCGCCGAGCCGGATCGACATCGACTTCGCCGAGCTGGCCCCGCGCCTGCGCGGCGCCTTGGCGGGCACCGGCACGGGCACCAGCCCGGGTCCACGCCGCCGCTACTTCCTGCACCTGCGCGAGAGCTCGGCGATCCGGCGCTTCGTCGATCGCCCGGACCTGCGCGACTGGTCGCAGCGCGGCCCGATCACGCCCGACCACGTGATCCGGACCAAGCCGATCCCGCTCGTGCTCGACCTCGGCGCGGGCCAGCTCGGGCCTGCGCTCGAGCAGTTTCGAACCCACTATCGCGCCTATGTCGAGCGCCAGATCAAGGCGCGACCCAAGCGGGCGATCCAGCCGCTCGATCCCGATCCACGGGTGATCTTGGTCCCCGGGCTCGGCCTGATCGGCGTCGGGGCCTCGGCCAAGGCCGCCGCGATCGCGGCCGACCTCTACGAGCACACCATCCAAGTGATCGAGGACGCCCAAGCGATCGGCCACTACCAGGCTCTGCCCGAGTCGGACCTCTTCGACATGGAGTACTGGTCGCTCGAGCAAGCCAAGCTGGGCAGCCAGCGTCCGCGCCCGCTCGAGGGTCAGATCGTCTACATCACCGGCGCGGCGCGGGGGATCGGCGCCGCGACGGCGCGCGCCTTCGCCAGCCAGGGGGCCGCGCTCTACTTGGTCGACCGCGAGGCCGAAGCGCTCGAGTCGCTGGCCCGCTCGCTCGGCGCGGCTTGGCAGACCCTCGACGTCCGCGACGAAGCGGCCGTCGCGGCCTCGCTCGCCGCATGCGTGGCTCGCTACGGCGGGCTCGATGGCGTGGTCTCCAACGCCGGCGTCGCGCCCCAGTCGGCGATCGCCGATTGCCCGGCCGAGCTCCTGCACGAGAGCTTCGCAATCAACTTCTTCGCCCATCAATGGGTCGCCGCGCACGCGTTCAAGCTGCTGCGCCGCCAGGGCCTGGGCGGCTTCCTGCTCTTCAACGCCTCGAAGGCGGCGTTCAACCCGGGCCCGGACTTCGGGCCCTACGCAATCCCCAAGGCCGCCTTGATCGCGCTGACCAAGCAGTACGCGCTCGAAGGTGGGGCCATTGGCGTGCGCGCCAACGCGATCAATGCCGATCGAATTCGCACCGGCCTGCTCTCGCTCGACGACGTCGAGCAGCGCGCCCAGGCCCGCGGGCTCGAGCTCGACGCCTACTTTCGCAGCAACCTGCTCGGCCGAGAGGTCAGCGCCGACGACGTGGCCGCGACCTTCGTCCACCTCGCGCTCGCGCCCAGCACGACCGGCTGCGTGGTCACCGTCGATGGGGGCAACATCGCCGCGTCGCCTCGCTGACGCTGGTCAGTCAAATTACGTATACTCGCCGCGACCCCACGCAATTGTATGTGCATTCAAGCCGGCCGACATGCTCGAATGGCGGCTGCGCAGGGGCGATCGGGATTCCAGTGAAACTAAAAATTCGATCGAGGTCGGTCCGGCCCGATGAACGCCGAGGCCAGCTTCGCCGCGGCTGTCGAGGGACCCTCGAGAATCGCCATTCGCCTCCATGTCCGCTCCGAACATCGAAATTCAGGGTGCGGTGCGGTCGCAGCTCGCGTTGACTCGCCCCGCGCGCGCGAAATCAATCTCCGCTTCCGATCCACGCTTCGTGAATGCAGCCGGACTGAAATTTTCTTGATATACATGTTGAAAAGCTCGGAGCGCCGTTGTACAGATGAAGAGACGAGCGGTCGGAGGTCCAGTCGACGGAGCGACTGTGCTGATTCGTACCGAGCCGCAATCATCCTCGGAGTCGTGATTCCGGGCATGAGTCACCGCTGACACTCCACCGCGCCACGCCCACGCTGGGCCACGACGCGGACACTTCGAATAGTTCTCGGCACGCGCCCCCCCACGCGTGAACCCCCCCGGGAGTCGATCGATGCGCTACATCCGAATGTACAAAGGCAGTGAGGACGGTGCCCCGGGCATCACGCTCTACGAAGTCGACGCCGAAGGCTGGGTTCACCGCCAGCTTCAGGTCCACGCCGAGGGCGTCCGCTTCTCCCCCGAGGACATCCTGCTGCGCCGACCGGTGAGCGTCGCGTACATGGTCTTGCACCCCGACGCGGAGGAGATCAGCGCCGCCGAGTTCGAACTCCACTGGGCCGAGTTCGACCATCGCCGACGCTTCCGCGGCCGCCTGCCCAACCCCTGGGAGTCGTGGCGCGGGCGCTTGCTGGGCGAGGGATCGCGCGAGCTGCATTGGAGCCCCGCCGGCATCTGTCCCGACGAGGGCTGGCTGCGGGTCCCGGGCTTCCTTCGCCTCTTCGTGTTCGGCGACGAAGCGACCGCGTGGGCGACCCAGCGTGATCTCTTCCTCGAGCGCGAGATCGAGTGGACGATCGCTACCGGCGAGTCGGTCAGCGTCGATCTACGTGTCCAGCACGTCGAGGGCCCCGGGCTGGCCGCGGCGATCTGGGCCGACCAGCGCGGCTACGAGCCGCTCGGTCACGTTCGGGCTTGATCGAGCGAGCCTGGCCAGGCGGCCGCGTAGAGGCGCGAGAAGTCGTCGGACAAGTAGAAGCTCAGCAGCGCGGCGACCCGCACGGCCAAGTCCTCGAGCCGGGCCCGGTCGCGCTCGTCGTCGCTTCGAGTCTCGCGGATCAACGAGTCTCGCAGCCCGCGGCGAAGGACCAGCGGCCACTGGCTGAGATGGATCGGGTGGACATGGAACATCGCGTCGATCGCCGCTCGCGGATCGCCGCAGGCGATCAGCCCGGCCCGATCGGCGGTCAGCTGCATGACTCGATGCGCGGCGATCAGCTCGCTGTTCTCGCTGCCGAGCCCGCGTGAGCCCTGCTCGTCGCTCAGCTTCTTGCGCCAGCGCGCGAGGGCAGGCGCGCCGAGCTTGTCGAGCAGGTGCCGGGCCGGCGCCTGAAAGTGCTTGAGCAAGGGCGCGGCGGCGATCAGCACGCCCAGGCCAGTCAGGCCGAGATCGAGCGTGCCCGCCCAGACCTCGTCGCCCGTGACCCGACTATGGGCGAAGCGCAGGTGGGCGAGCTCGGCCGCGATCGCGTGGCGCAGCGCGTCGGGGGCCAGATAGGCGTCGCTCTCGGGGTCGAGGTGATCGCCGCCGATCAGCATGAAAGGCGTGCTGCCTTCATAGGCGCGCAGGCCAACCGAACGATCGCCGCGCGAGACGAAGACCTCGATCGCGCCGATGCCCAGCAAGACCGAGGCGTCGCCGACCGCCGCGGCGAGCGGCTGCTCGCGGGCCAAGTTGGCCCGCGCGCAGTAGCTCTTGAGCAGCGAGCAGTCGGGCACCGCGACCTTGGCCAGGAGGCCTTGGAGCCGACCGAGCGCGCCGTCGACCCGAGCCGCGGGGTGACGCAGGAGCTCGCGCTCGCGCTCGGCCAGCGCCGCGACCTTGCCGAGCTCGAGCACGGGCCTGGGCTCGGCGAAGGTGTGCTCGCCGAGCAGCTCGAGCACTCGACTCGCGCGGGCCCGCAGCGAGAGCGGCTCCGAAGCGTCGGGCTCGCTCGGCAGCCCCTCGACCAACGCGGCGACGCGCGAGCGGACCAAGGGCTGGAGTCGGGCGAGCTCGGCCAGCGCCCCGAGCTCGTCGGCCTCGCGTCCGGCCTGGTGATGGGCCTCGGCCAGCAGCTCGCACAGCTCGATTCGAATCCGCTGACCGCCGCGCTCGGCCGAGGCCGGCAAGAGATCACCGAGCTCCTCGCTGGGCAACGAGCCGCGGCGAAGCTCGAGCAGCGCCCGAGCGCGATCGCTGTGATCGCCGAGCTCGAGCAGGTGCTCGACCAAGACGAAGTCGAGCAAGGCCGCGGCTTCGGGGTCGTCGCCGAGCTGGGCCTGAAGCGCCGGACGAACCCGCTCGTGCAGCGGCAGCGCGACGCGGCGACCGGCCTCGCCGAGCTCGCACAGGTGCTCGACGAGCAGCTCGCCGAGCTCGGCCCCGACCTGCCAAGCCTGCCACCAATCGAGCAGCGCCTGGCCCTCTCGCTCGGGCTCGCCGCGCTCGCAGAGCCGACGCAAGGCGACGAACACCGACTCGGGCAGCTCGCCGGCCGCGAGCAGCTCGCCGCTCGGCGCCTGACCGCTCGGCGCCTGACCGCTCGGCGCCTGACCGCTCGGCGCCTGAACCATCAGCGTCCGGGCCAGCGAGGCCAGCGGGTCGTCGTCGAGCTCGGCCAGCAGCGCGTCGACGCGAGCTCGCAGCCCGGCGTCGATGCTCGCGCCCACGAAGCTGCGCCGAGCCCAGCGCCACAGCGCCAGCGCGTGGCCACGCCGCCGCTCGAGCCCCTCGAGGCCTGGCAGCTCGGCGATCGCGGCGAACTGGTCTTGATTGGTCAGCGAGGTCCGCAGCTCCTGGTCGGCGATCCGCATCGTGTCGCGCCCGAGCTGGGCCACGATCACCAGCGGCTCGACCGGCAGCTCGCGGATCCAGACGTCGCCGAGCGTCGAGATCGCGACCAAGGCTTGCCGGCGATCGCTGATGACCAAGTTGATCGGGCAGCTCGACGCACCGCCGACGCGCGAGCTGAAGCGATGCTGGTCGTCGCACTCGAGCCAGGCCATCAGTCGCTCGTCGCCGTCGAACCAGTAGCGCAGCCAGTGCCGCTCGTGCGGATCGAGCGACTCGACCAAGGGCCCCGACCAAGCCAGCGCGGCGTCGGGCCGCGGCTCGCGGACGACCAGCGCCCCGGTCCCGAAGTGCCGGGTGATCCGAGCGAAGGCGATCAGCTCGCGGGTACGCTCGGACCGACCGCGAGGGATGCCCAGCCGCCACGCGTCGACCTCGAGCCGATCCCCGAGCACGCCCTCGTGGTAGCGAAAGGTCCGCTCGGGCGCGAGCAGGTCGACGACCACCGGCTCGGCCTCGCGCGGGAGGCCGACCAACCACAGCCCGCTCGGCGTCCGACAGAGCGTGGTCGAGCAGGTCCGGCCCGCGACGCTGATCTCGCCGTTGAGCCCCAGACGATCGAGCACCGGTTCCCGACCTTCACCGCGATTCCCATCGAGTTGGCGCAGATGGGCCCCGAGCGCAGCATCGATCACGTCGCGCTTGTCGGACCCGCTCGTCATCGTTCACAGGGTCCGCGATACGCGAATTGCTGGTTGGGGCACGAGCCCGAGTGCGTGAACTCGAACCCGTTGCAGCCGCAGTACGTCACCAAGTCCGTCGTGCAGGTCGGCTCCGAGCAGACCCCGCTGGCCCCGGCCCCGCAGCCCTCGAGGCCCTCGCCGGTGCACGAGCCCGAAGCACACTGCTTGCCGTGGGTGCAGCTCTCGCCCAGCTCGAGCGCGGGCTCGCAGGGTCCGCGATAGGCGAAGCGATCGCCCGGGCACGAGCCCGAGCCACGGAACTCCTGGCCATCGCAGCCGCAGTAAGTCGCGAGGTCGCGGGTGCAGATGCGCTCCTTCGCGGCGCAGCGACCTTCGTTGCTGCCACAGCCGAGGCCTTCGCAGACCTGATCGGCCTCGCACTCGGCGTTGGTTTCACACGCCGCGCCGCTCGGCAAGCTCGGACCCGGGATCGATCCGCCGTCGTCGTTCGTCGCCGCGCTCGAGCTCGTCGTCGGATCCGAGCCCAAGTCGGAGTCCGCGTCGCTCGGGCCAGGCTTGGCATCGGGCGGGGTCGAGGCGCTGCCCGGGCAGGCGCTCAGCGATGCGAGCAGGGCGCTGAGGACGAGCAAAGGTCGAAGCTGAAGTCGCGTCACGCTCGAGAGCCTAGAGCACCGACCGGTTTGAATCCACGCGCAGACGCACCTCAGCACGCGAATTCAAACCGGTCGGCGCTCTAGCAGCAACCCAGCCCTGCTCGCAGGCTCACTTCGAGTCGGCCAGGGCGGCCTCGGCGTGCTCCGGAAAGTGCTCGCGAACACAGTCGGGGCAGATTCCATGCGAGAACTGGCTGCCGGTCTGGCGGGCGATGAACTGCTCGATCGACGACCAGTAGTCCTGATCGTTGCGGACCTTTCGACAGTGCGAGCAGATCGGGATCAGCTCGCCGAGCGTGCGCACCCGCGTGAGCGCGGCCGCGAGCTGGGCCGAAGTTCGGCGCAGCTCGAGCAGCTCGACGACATGCCGAGCGAGCGTGGTCAGCAGCTCGCGCTGCTGAGGCGAGAGCGTCCGCGGGCGCTGATCGATCACGCAGAGCGTGCCCATTCGATGCCCGCCCCCCACGACCAGCGGCGCACCGGCGTAGAAGCGAATGTTCGGCGGCCCGAGCACCAAGGGGTTGTCGAGCACCCGCTCGTCTCGCTCGGCGTCCTCGATCACACACAGCTCGTCGGACAAGATCGCGTGCGCGCAGAAGGCCGCATCACGGTGCGTCTCGCTCACGTCGAGCCCAACCCGCGACTTGAACCACTGGCGATCCGTGTCGACCAGCGAGACCACGGCGATCGGCACGTCGCACAGGTGGGCGACGAGCTCGGTGAGATCGTCGAAGCGCCGCTCGGCGGGCGTGTCGAGGACGGCGTAGGCCTTCAGCGCGGCGATGCGCTCGGCCTCGAACTCGGGGATTCGAGCGGCAGGCATGAATCTAGCCATCATAGACCACGCGAGGCGTCACGCCTCGCGGATCATTCGCGCACCCCCGCGAGCATCGGCACGAACGCGACCTCGCAGATGCTGCGCTCGACCGGATCCCGCTCCGTGCGCGTGATGACGACCAAGGTCTGCCGCCAACGCTCACCCACGGGAGCGATCAGTCGACCTCCTTCGGCGAGCTGGTCCACGAGCGCGCTCGGGATCTCGGCGGGCGCGGCCGTCAGCAGGATCGCCTGAAAGGGCGCCGCCTCGGGCCAGCCGAGGTAACCATCCGCGTGGCGGATCCGAAGCGCGGGGTAGCCAGCCTCGCGCAGGTTCTCGCGCGCCTGCTCGACCAGCGCGGCCACGCGCTCGACCGAGTACACGTCGGCACCGAGCTCGGCCAACACCGCGGCCTGGTAGCCCGAGCCCGTGCCGATCTCGAGCACGCGATCGCCCGGACGCAGGCCCGCGAGCTCGGTCATGAGCGCGACCACGTAGGGCTGGCTGATCGTCGCGTCGTGGCCGATCGGCAAGGCCATGTCCGCGTAGGCCAAGCCTCGCTGCGAGGCGGGGACGAAGCGGTGCCGCTCGACCCTGCGCATCGCCGCCAACACGCCGGGATCGGTCACGCCTCGGACGACGATCGTGTCATCGACCATCCGCGCTCGGGCGTCGTCCTCGTGTGACATTCTGCCCCGCAAAATACCCGGAACGAGGATCCTCGATGGCTCCGGCCGCGCGCACAGCTTGCGGCAAAGCTTGGATTTCGGACTTCGATCCGCGGGCGTATGCTGCACACATGACTCCCCTCGCCGCCCGCTCGACGATGGTCGCAGCGATCCTGTCTGGATCGCTCGGCGGATCGCTCGGCTTCGCGACGCAGGCCGAGGCCCGCGATCGCGCGGGCAACCGCGAGGAGTACAAGCTCGAGGTTCGCTTCGAACCATTGCCGATCGTCCGGCTCCAGCCCGAGTCGGCCCGGCTCGTCCTCGACCTCCCGATCGGAATGCTGCCCAAGCCGCAGACCTGGTATGGGCTCGAGTTCGACGGCACCTTCAAGGACTGGGACTTCGACGTCATCCAGCTCGCTCGATCCTCGCACAGGCTTCACCATCGCGGCCGCGCGAGCCTCGGCGCCGGGTTTCGCTTGGTCGTCGACGATCCGCGCCGAACGGTCCGCTTTCGCATGAACGTGCTCCCGCGGGCCGCGGTCGCCGAGCTCTCGTTCTGACTCGGGATTGGGCAGGCGAAGCGTGGTGCCGGCCGAAGCGATCGCCAAGCTCGATCACCTGCTCGACGAGGATCCCGGCCACCCCGATCTCGCCGAGGTGCTCAGCGTCGCGGGCGATCGCTTGCAAGAAGAGGGTCAGCTCCGCGGCCAGCTGATCGCGCTCGAGCTGCTGCTCGACGCGGCGACGAACGACGAATCCCGAGCGAGCGCCGCGGCCACGCTCGAGAGCTTCATCGCGAGTCACGAGGCGCGCTTGTTCGGCTCGCTTCACATGCTGCGCCATCGTCGTGGCGCGCTGCGGCAGTGGGTTCATGGCGGTCGAATCGAGGGCCTCTTCATCGACGCGCGCCGAATCAGCCCTGACGCTCGCTATCGGCTCGAGGCCAAGGAGCTGGTCCAGATCCTGCTCGGCTCGCCGGCGCTCCGCCACCTCCGACGCCTCCAGATCCGCACGGCGCGGATCGAGGGCAGCGGCGGGCTGCTCGAGCAGCACGGCAAGCAAGCCACCCTCGGCGCGCTTGAGATCGAGCAGCGGATCATCAGCCCGACCACGCGCCCGATCGG
>JAMHUH010000437.1:0-3054 GCA_035904925.1 Nannocystaceae bacterium | reverse complement strand
CGCAGGAGCTCGCGACCATCGACATCGACGCCAAGCTCGACGTCACGGTCGAGCAGCTGGTCGTGCAGGACAACGTGCTGCCCCGCATGGACGAGCTGTTCCGCGAGCTCGAGTTCTTCTCGCTGCTGTCCGAGAAAGGCGGCGCCGAGACGACGGACAGCGACGAGCCTGCGCCGCGCACCGAGGAAGACGCCGCCGCGCTCGACGCGTACCTCGGCTCGGCCGCATCGCCCTGGACGGTGGTGGGCCTGTGGAACACGACGGAGCAGCTCTCCACGGTCACCGCAAAGGTGCTTGGCCTCGCCATCGCGACCAAGGGCGACGACGAGGTGCGGTGGATCCCGCTCGGGGGCCCGAACGCCGCTGCGCTTGGGCAGGTGCTCACCAAGCACTTTTCTCGGCCAGACGTCGTCAAGATTTGCCACGACGCCAAGGAGCTCGCGGTCGCGCTCGGCACCATCGGCGTCGCGTTCGGCGCCGACATCTTCGACACGATGCTCGCGTCGTTCCTGGTCGAGCCGACCAAGGTGATCCCTCATCGCCTGGAGCAAGTCACCAAGGAGTACCTCCAGCGCATCCTCCGCACCGAGAACGATCCCGCGAAGCGCGCCTGCCATCACCTGCGTGCCGTCCGCGATCTCGAGCCCATTTTGGCGAGCCGCCTCGACGAGATGGGCCTCCGCGAGCAGCTCGGTCGCGATCTCGCGCTCTCGTGGGTGCTCGCCGACATGGAGCGCGTGGGCATCCTCGTCGACGCCGAGAGCCTCGCGCGGCTGGGCACCGACTTCGAGACCGAGAAGAACGAGGTCGAGCTGCGCATCCACGCGCTCGCGGGCCGGGCCTTCAACGTCGCTTCGACCAAGCAGCTCGGCGAGGTGCTCTTCGACGAGCTCAAGCTTCCGGTCATCAAGCGCACCAAGACCGGCTACTCGACCGACGTCGAGGTGCTCGAGCAGCTCGCCAGCAAACACGAGATCGCCTCGGCCATCCTGCGTCATCGCACGCTGGCGAAGCTCATCAACACGTACACCGATGTGCTCCAGAAGGCGGTCGTCCCGGCCGATGGACGCGTCCACGCGACGTTCCAGCAGACGACCGGCGCCTCGGGCCGGCTCATCTCGACCGATCCCGATCTGCAGCGCACACCGGTGAAGACACCGGAAGGCAAACGCATCCGCGAGGCGTTCATCGCCAAGCCCGATCACGTGCTCGTCTCGGCCGACTGGAGCCAGATCGAGCTGCGCGTCTTGGCCCATTTCTCGCGCGATCCGGGCCTCGTCGCGGCCTTCCGCGATCTGGTCGACGTCCACACCAAGACCGCGTCGCTGCTCTTCTCGGTCGAGCCGAGCGCGGTGACGAAGGACCAACGCAACGTCGGCAAGACGGTCAATTTCGCGACCATCTACGGCCAAGGCGCGACCGCTCTCGGACAGATCCTCGGTGTCCCACGCCCCGAAGCGAAGCGCTTCATCGACGGCTATTTCACCGCCTACGCGGGGGTGCGCACCTGGCTCGACGCGACCATCGCCGAAGCCTCCAAGACCGGCTACGTCGAGACGCTCCTCGGGCGCCGTCGCGTCATCCCCGAGCTCACGAGCAAGAACGCGACCGACCGCGCCGCGGGCGAACGCATCGCCGCGAACACGCCGATCCAGGGCTCTGCGGCCGATCTCTGCAAGCTCGCGATGCTGCTCATCGACCAGCGTCTCCGCGAGCAGAAGCTCGGCGCGCGTCTCTTGCTCCAGGTGCACGACGAGCTCGTCTTCGAGGTCCCCGCCAGCGAGCTCGATGCGACGACCGCCCTCATCCGTGCCGCGATGGAGTCGCCGTGGCCGCTCGAGGTTCCCTTGGTGGTCGACATCGGCTCGGGGCCGACGTGGGCCGCAGCGCACTGACGATGACGCGGTGCGCGGTCCGAAAGCGCGGTGACTGACGGGAAAATGACCGCTGCGTCAGCGTGTTTTTGCCAAATTCCTGGACGTGTCCTCGACGCCCCGCAAGCGCACGCTCCGGCAGCAAGCTCGTTACCTCGTCGGCCGTACCTGGCTGAAGGTCTTCGGCTGGAAGACCGAAGGCGGCAGCCCCGACGCCCGGAAGGCCGTCCTCATCGCCGCGCCTCACACCTCGGGTTGGGATCTCCCCTTCACGCTCGCCGTCGCCTGGTCGCTCGACCTCGAGATGAGCTGGGTCGGCAAGGCCGAGCTGTTCAAGCCACCCTACGGTCCGTTCTTCCGCTTCCTCGGCGGCGTCCCCGTCGACCGCTCCGGGAGCAAAGGCTTCGTCGGCGCCGTCGGCGATCTGTTCCGCCGCTCGGAAGAGCTCCACCTCGTGCTCGCCCCCGAAGGCACACGCGGCAAAGCCAAGCGCTGGAAGACGGGCTTCTACTACATGGCCAAAGAGGCCGAGGTCCCCATCATCCTCGGCTTCCTCGACTACGAGCGCAAAGTCGGCGGCCTCGGCCACCTCTTCTGGCCCAGCGACGATCCTCGCAAGGACCTCGGCCTCATCCGCGACTTCTACAAGAACGTGAAGGGCAAGCACGCTGACCAAGCGAGCGAGATCAAGCTCGACGAGGAATCGTTCAAGTCGCCTGACGAAGCGCCGCCTTCGAAAGACGGAGAGAGCGCGAGCGTCGCGGTCCCGGCGACGGCCTGAGCCCGGGGCAGGAAGAATCAAGAGCAGACGGCGGGGGGTAAGCCCGCCGCGAGGGCGGGCTCCCATCTCGGGGAGCCGCTCCTGCACAGGAAGTTGAAGCCCGCCCTCGTGGCGGGCTTTCCCGGGTGTATCCGCGGGATTTTGCTGCCCCGGGCCTCGGCCCGGGGTGCCCAGAGATGGCGCCCGGGGGACCTGGCTGCTCGTCTTCCGCTCTGGTTGCTCGATGCACCCGCGACTTCTCAGCCGCTGGCCACCGTGCCCGCGATGGCCTGCATCCAAGGCTTGGCCCGATACCGGTCCCAGCTATCGGGCAGCATCGTGACGACGGGCCCGTCCAGGCCGCCGGCCTCGGCGACGCGCAGCGCAGCCGCCACGGCGGTTCCGGCGGAGCCTCCCACG
>JAMHUH010000436.1:0-5381 GCA_035904925.1 Nannocystaceae bacterium | reverse complement strand
CGGTCACCTCGTCGCCAGCGACCAGCATGGTCAGCTGCCAGCCGCCCAGGCTGGTCCCGAGCAGCGAGCCCGCGTCGATGCCGATCGCGGCGCGATCGATGACGACCGCCAAGGTCGTGCCGGCCAGCATGGCCGCGTGCTTGCGATCGGGCGTGGCCGCGAACCACTCGACCTCGACCTCGGCCTCGGCCGGCTTGCCCCGCTCGTCGACCCAGCGCAGGAGGCCGGCGCTCGAGAGCTCGACGAGCCGAAGGTCCTGCGCGGGGTCGGGCGAGCCTGCGAGTCGCTCGCTGATCGCCTGCATCGCCGGCGCGGCCTCGGGCTCGCCGACGCCGTGCCAACGATCGAAGAGCAGGTTGTTCGCGCCGCGCTCGCGAAATTCGCGGTACTCGGTGAAGCCGAGCTCGTAGAGGCCGTTGAAGTCGATCACGCTCAACCCCGGTCGCCACTCGAGGTGGGCCTGGTTGTTGGCGCAGCCGAGCGGGGCGAGCACGAGCAGGGCGAGCGCGAGGCAAGAGGACCGCATCGGGGCCGACGATCGCACGCCCTGCAGCGCCTCGCTACTCGGGCCGGGCCCACGCTGCGCGAGCCAGATCGAGCGCCCAGATCAGCGGCCCGAGCAGCAGCGGGATCGTGACCAGGCTCAGCGCGAACTGCATCGGCCAGTACTCCGGCAGGTACGCGAGGTAGCGGCGTGGCATGCCTTGGTGGCCGAGCATCGTGGCGAGGATCACGAAGCACGATAGGGCGAGGCCGGACACCCAGGCCGCGCTCGTCCACCAACCAGCACTCGGCGTGCGAGCCAGACCGAGCCGCGGCCAGCACCAGAGCAGCCCGGCCGGCAGCGCGAGCAGCAGCGTCATCAGGGCGCGCAGGTGAGCGAGGCCGAACACGACGTAGGTGTCGTGCAGGTGGACGTCGAGGCTCAGCGTGGCCACGTAGATCGCCAGCAGCGAGCGAAGGCCGAACATGAGCACGAACAAGCCCACGAAGCTGCGCGTGGGTCCTTCGGGCAGCGGGCGCGAGCGCAGCAGGTGGGTCCACGCGAGCACCAACGCGGCGCCGCCGACGAAGCCGAGCGCCATGCTGGCGCTGCTCGACGGGCCTTCGGGGCGCGCGAGGAGGCCGAGGGCGGCGAGGCTGGGTTCGAGCCAGTCGAGCAGGGCCGCGAGGCCGAGGGCCAGCAGCGCCAAGCCGAGCGCGACGCGAGCCCAGCCGCGCGGCGGCGAGTCGCCGAGCATCACTTGGGAGATCAACGCGAGCCCGCTGAACTCCAGCCAGGTCATCGGAGGCGCGGCCCAATTCAACGCGGCCTCGCCGAAGGCCCCGAGCCCGAGCGCGAGCGCCATGACACCACCGAAGATCTGGCCGAGTCCGACGATCGAGAGCCCGAGCGCGAGCGGTGCGTCGAGCAGGCGCGCGCGCTCGCGGGTCGAGATGGTGGCGAAGAGGGGCAGGCCCATACCGAGCGCACCGAGTCCGAGCAGCAGCACGCCGAGCGGGGAGAGCAGCCCGTGGCGCAGCGGGGTGGCCTGCATGAGCAGCAACACGGTGCCCAAGAGCGTGGCGAGCAAGGCCGCGTGGGCGAGGGGCAGCAGCGCGAGGCGAGGGCGCGCGAGCAAGTCGGGCAGGACCAGGTGACCGATCGTCGCGCTGATCGCCAGCGGGGCGACGCCGAACGAGCAGGCCAGCGCGTGGGTCGAGAACACCCGCCAGTAGAACGCGCTGCTCGAATGCACATCCAAGGTCGCGAGCTCGATCCGCATCCACGCGGCCGTGAGCCCGCCGAGCACGAGCACGAGCACGAGCGCGAACGCGTAGAGGCGTGCGAGCCCGCGGTGATCCATCACTCGGGCTCGGGCAGCGACTCGTCTTCGCCGTCGTCGCTGGCCAAGCCGTCGAGGCTCTCGTCGTCGACCGTCGAAGCGAGAGCCACGATCCGATGGCCCTCGAGCGCCTGCTCGGCTCGCTCGCGCTCGAGTCGGGCGAGCTGCTTGTCGGCCTTGGTCCGGCCATGCACGACCCGGTTGCGCTCGGCTTGCTCGCGCTCGCTGGTCTGTTGCTTGCGCTTGCGGAAGCGGTTGAGGTTGAGCACGTCGCTCATCGCGGGTCGACGATAGCAGCGATCACGCCAGGCCGATCACGCTGCCGTCGTCGGCCAGGTGGATCTTGGCGGCGCCGGCCTGCTCGGGCATGCCGGGCATCAGCATCAGGCCGCCGGTCCGCACGACCACGAAGCCCGCGCCGGCGCTGAGCCGCGCGCCCGCGACCTGCAAGCGCCAGCCTCGCGGGGCGCCGCGGCGGTTCGGATCGTCCGAGAGCGAGTGCTGGGTCTTGGCCATGCACACCGGCAAGCTCGCGCCGCCGGCCGCCTCGACCTGGGCGAGCTCGCGCTCGGCCTGCTCGGACCAATCGACGCCATCGGCCCGATAGATCTGCGTGGCGATCCGCTCGACCTTGTCGCGCAAGCTCAGCTCGAGCGGGTAGAGCTGGCGCTGCGCTCGGTTGCCCTGCGCGCCCGCGGCGACGACGGCCTCGGCCAAGGCTCGCGCTCCCTCGCCGCCGCGCCCGTGGCCCTCGCTGATCGCCCAGGGCACCGCCGCGGCGTCGCAGCAGCGCGCGACCTCGAGCAGATCGGCCTCGCTGTCGAATCCGAACCGGTTGATCGCCACGACCACCGGCAGACCGTAGCGCTCGCGCAGGTTGTCGAGGTGGGTCTGGGCGTTGGCGAAGCCGCGCTCGATCGAGCCCTCGCCGTGCAGCTCGAGCGCTCGACAGGTCACGACCAACACCGCGACCGCCGGGAAGCAGTCGAGCTCGCGACACTTGATAGCGAGGAATTTCTCGGCGCCGAGATCGGCCGCGAACCCGGCCTCGGTCACCGTCCAATCGGCGCTGTGCAGGGCCAGCTCGGTTGCGATCCGGCTGTTGCAGCCGTGCGCGATGTTGGCGAAGGGCCCGCAGTGAACCAGCGCCGGGCCCTGCTCGAGCGTCTGCACGAGGTTGGGCGCGAGCGCGTCCTTCAACAGGACCTCGAGCGCGCCGACGCAGTCGAGCTCGCTGACCCGGAAGGGCTGACCCGCGCGCGTCCAGCCGACCACGATCCGACTCAGGCGCGCGCGCAGATCGTGGTGATCGCGAGCGAGGGCCAGCACCGCCATGATCTCGGACGCGGCCGTGATGTCGAAGCCGGTCGAGTGTGGGAAGCCATCGAAGGCGCCGCCCAGGCCGATCTCGCAGCTTCGCAATTGTCGATCGCAGACGTCGAGCACCCGTCGCCAAGTGATCTGGGCGGGGTCGAGCTCGCTCGGGTTGGTGGCCGCGCCCTTGGCCTGCGCGCGCACTTCGAAGTGGACACGGTTGTCGACCAGCGCGGCGAGCAAGTTGTTGGCCGCCGTGATCGCGTGGAGGTCCCCAGTGAAGTGCAAGTTGATGTCGGTCATCGGCACCACCTGCGAGCGACCGCCACCCGCGGCGCCGCCCTTGATGCCGAAGATCGGTCCGAGCGAGGGCTCGCGCAGGGCGAGGCAGGAGGCCTCGCCGATCGTGCGCAGGCCCTGAGCCAGCGCGATCGAGGTGACCGTCTTGCCGTCGCCGAAGCGCGTCGCGGTCATCGCCGTGACCAACACCAGCTTGCCGCGCGGTCGCTGGCGTCGCCGCTCGACCTCGGCGAGCGCGACCTTGGCCTTGCTCCGACCGTAGAGCTCGAGCGCGTCCTCGGGCAACCCGAGCTTGGCCGCGATCGCGGTGATCGGCGCGAGCTCGGCGGTCTGGGCGATGTGGGCGTCGGGCGGCAGGTCGGGCAGGGGCGAGAGCGACATCGGCCGCAGCGTACTCGTGTCCCGAGTCGCCCATCGCGGGCGCTGGATCGGACCCCACTCGCGCGTGCCGGCCCCGCCGCGATCGCTCGAAGAGGGCCCTGCAAGCCCGCCCGAGGCTGCTTTGGTGTATGCCTGAACATGCAGTCAGTACACTGATCCCAGCATGACCTCGCTGCTCCCGAGTTCCTCGCTCGCGCTCACCCACTCGCCGACGCCCGAGCACGAGCGCGAGGCACCGGCGACGAGCGGAACCATGGCCGAGCTCGCGTCGCCCGGTCGGATCATCGAACTCGGGGGCCGAGCATGCACGAGCAGCGCGGTCGCGATCCTCGCCCATGCCCAGCGCGAGGGCGAGACCGCGGCGTGGATCCAGCCGGTTCGTGGCGACCTCTATCCGCCCGATCTCGCCGAGGCTGGCGTCGACCTCGACGCGCTGATCGTCGTGCACGTGCCGGTCGCCGAGGGTCCGCATGGCCAATGTCGGGCGGCCGAGTTGCTGCTGCGCTCGGGCGGGTTCGGGCTGGTCGTGCTCGACTTCGTGCGCGCCGAACCATCGGGCTCGTCGGCCTGGCAAGGTCGCTTGCTCGGGCTCGCGCGCCAGCACGAGGCGCGGGTGGTGGTCTTGCGCGACGTCGGTCCCGACCAGCCCTCGCTCGGTCCGCTGATCGGTCTGCGCATCGGGTCGCGGGTCGAGCCGGTCGCTCGCGAGGGCGAGCCCGCCGGCTTCGTCGCGCGGACCGGGCACTTCGCGATCGTCCACGAGGTGCTCAAGAACAAGTCTGGCGGGCCACTCGCGCCCGAGCCCGAGCTTCGCCGCGGACCTTGGGGCTTGCGGTAGTATCTGCCGGTGTCGCGCTCGCTCGTCCTCGCCTCGTTCTTGCTGCTCTCGCTCGCGTGTGTGCCGGCCGGCCTCGCTGAAGACAGCGCGCCGGAGCTCGGATGCAAGCCCGAGGACATCACGGTCGACGAGATGCACGTGCCGCTCGAGGGCCCGAGCTCGTGGCGAGCGACCTGCGGCGGCCAGCGCTGGTTCTGCAGCCGGGCCGACAAGCGGGTGATCTGCACCGAAGACCCTCGCTGAGCGAACTCGACCCTCGGCCTGCGAGATCGGGTCGGCGCGTAGGTCGTCGGCTTGCACATCCCCTACGCGAGGTCGGGGTGCGGGCGGGTGAGCAATTCGCGAACAATGAGTGGCAACCCGACCTGCGTCGATTCAGATCGCGACAAGTGGCCCTTTGGATCAGTGGGCTTCGAAAGCGCGACCCCGCTCGGAGGTGGGCCATCGACCTCGCTGCGCGCTGCCGACCCTGCTCACGCGCAGTGCAGCATTCGGCAGTTTCCCCAGCAGGGCGAGTCGTGGTCCACTTTCGCTCGGCGGACTTCGAGTCCGCACACCCATCATGGTTCAGGCACCTCAGGCGAGTAACGCTCGGCTGCGCTGGCTTCCGGCCGACAGCGCATCGTCGAGCTCGAGTTCGACGCCCGAGCAATTGGGCGACCACACGATCGTCGAGAAGCTGATCGACGAGGACGACACCACGCTCAATCGCAAGAGCTACG
>JAMHUH010000435.1:0-1528 GCA_035904925.1 Nannocystaceae bacterium | reverse complement strand
GCTCTGCGCGCGGCGGCGCTCTGGGACGAGGTCCGCGATCGCCTCGACGATCCCGGCACGTCGCTCTCGGGTGGCCAGCAGCAGCGGCTCTGCATCGCGCGAGCGCTGGCCGTCCGACCACGGGTGCTCTTGCTCGACGAGCCGACCAGCGCGCTCGACCCGATCGCGACCGCGCACATCGAAGAATTGCTGCGCGAGCTCGGCAAGGCGGTGACCTTGATCCTGGTCACGCACAACATGCACCAAGCCCGGCGGGTCAGTCAGCGCGCGGCGTTCTTCTACCTCGGCGAGCTGGTCGAGGTCGCCGACACGCACGCGCTCTTCGAGGCGGCCGAGGATCCTCGCACACGCGACTATGTCCGCGGCGGGTTCGGCTGAGCTCGTCCTGCTCTCGACGACCAGTCCGCATCCACCACATCTCCGGCCTTCACTTCGGGCCCAAGACCGCGCTGCGCGTCGACGCCAAAGTCGAGAGTGAGGCCGGCGTCGCCATGGCGACGGCCGCCGAGGTAACGGTTCAGGCCGCCCTTGGCCGCGCCGTAGGTGTAGTTGCGGAGTCGGCCTCGTTCACCGGCGACTGAAGTGATCACGCCGAAGTGGCCCTCGCCGCGCGCTTCGAAGTAGTTGGCGAGCGGGATCGCGAGCGCGACCACGCTGGTGAAGTTGATCTCGATGCTGGCCAGCGCGACCTCGAGCTCGGACTCCGACGCCAGCTGATCGGTCAGGTCCCCGTGGGCGATCAACGCGACGTCGGTTGACCATTCCACGCGCAGTGCACCGCGAGCTTCGGCTGCTGCTCGTGAAGCATCGACGAGCTCCCTACGCGGTGGTGGTGCGCGCGAAGGTCATCTTGGTGGCCAGGACTGGCGCGGGCTCGACCGAGATCGCCAAAAGTGAGCGCTGACGAGATCGATCAGTCCGACCCAACCGACCAGTAGCGCCGATTCGAAGTCGTCCCGTCTCGCGCAACCACACCCTCATCGACGAGTCGCCCGAGCGACGCTTGCAGCTTCCACCGCGGCCCCCCGACACGCTCGCGCAGGTAGCTTGCACGAACCGCTTGCCGTGCCTCACGGAGCACTCGCAACACGCAGGCGTCGAACATCGGGCCAGACTGACTCTCGGCTTGGCCCCGCCCCATGTCTTCGGCAGTCCATAGATCCGCCACACGCACCCGTTCGAGCACCTTCGGCCCCAGCAAATCTCGAAGCTGGGCGAGTGTCCAGTGTGGGTGCGCGCGTACGACTTGCGCCAAGATCTTGGGGTCCAGGTGGGGATCAGCCATCCACGGTTATCATGTCGGTCCCTGGGCAATTGATCCCGCTACTGCCAAGAATGTTGTCGCGACTGCCGATGATGCTGCTCGCAGGCATCCTGCGAGCAGATCGTTCAACGACTCGTCGCGGGGATCGGGGCCCGATCGATCTCTCGCCGCAACCGAACGATCGCCCGTGCTAGCCGTGATCGTAGCGTGGGCTTCGCAACACCCTCGGTCGCGGCCTGGGCCTGCCAGTGTACGCCCGCGAGG
>JAMHUH010000434.1:0-11045 GCA_035904925.1 Nannocystaceae bacterium | reverse complement strand
GCCGTGGGATCGTCGATGGCGATGGGCGAGTGGAGCCAGAGGCCGCCGCTGGCGAGCCGAACCACGGTCGTGCGGATCGGTAGATGGAAGCCTGGTGCGAGCCGGAGGTCGGAGTCGAGGCACCAAAGGTCGGAGTCGAGTGGGCGAAGCATGGCGGAGATTTAGTCAACCATGCCTGACTAGTTTGGTCAAGTACGGTTGACTAGTTTGCTGGAAGGGGTCAGCATGCCCGAATGCGTCGGCGGCCGAGCGAGCCCGAGTACGTCCGCGAGGTCGAGGCGGCGAAGTCGGCCAGCGTGGCCCAGCTCTTGTTCAAAGCCGCGCGCCTGCTCAACGAGCGGGCTGTCGCCCGAGTCGAGGCCCCCGCCGAGGGTCCGCGGCTTCGCGCGGCGCATACGAGCTTGTTCCCGCACATCGATCTCGCGGGCACTCGCCTGACGGAGCTCGCCCGCAGGTTGGGGATCAGCAAGCAGGCGGTGGGGCAGTTGGTGGATGAGCTCGAGCAGATGGGGGCGTTGGAGCGGGTGGCGGATCCGGAGGATGGGCGGGCGAAGTTGATCCGGTTCTCGCGGCAGCCGGGGCGCTCGCTGCTGGATGGGATGCGGCATCTGCAGGCGATCGAGGCGGAGCTGGCAGCGGAGCTGGGCGCGGCGCGGATGACAGAACTTCGGGAGGGGCTGGGGGCGCTGCTCGAGCTGCTCGAGCGGAAGTGATGATCACAGCGCTCTCCCCTACCCGAAGGTCTGTCCCCTCCATTGAGGAATTCGCTGGGTGCAGTTGCGACGACCCCGCCGCAAATGCACCCTCACGCCGCATATTCGAGCCCAACATCAGGCGATTCCGCGGGCATTTTCACGCATCGTGCCACTGATTCACCAAGCAAACCAACGCATCCAGGCGGGTCGCCATGCCCGCCCACATCAAATCGAGCCTGCTTTCAAGGCGGCGCGACGCAGGGCAGCCCAAATCGAACTCGCATCAACCATGTTCCAAATGGCCACAATGCATCTCGGTCACCCCCGAGAAACGCCACCCTCGTCCGATCATAGGCTTCCTCGAACTCCCGCCTTCGCTGCAACGCAGCAATCCTCGCCTGCTTGTCCTTTCCTGCGACCGTAGGTTTCAAGCCAAACAAATCCCTCGGCTTCTCGGGAGCCAAGTACCACGGCTGCGCAAGCACTTGCGCCACTCCGGCGACATCGTGCCCAGTCTTCCTGCGCTCTCCGATCAACTCGATCTCGTGCTCGTCGAGTCGCCGCAAAATCTCGCTGCGCAGCTCCGAATCGGACATATGCGAAAAGATAGGCGGTCGCTCGAGCGTCAACTCGGCGAATTCTGGCAGGCGACTCGGCTTGCCACGTTTCTGCGCCCGCTTCGGCTCCCGCCGCTGCTTGCGTCGCCGCTCCGCCTGGCCCACGAGACTCTTCCAGAGCCCAATCTTCGGTCGTTCGTACCTCCGCACTTCCCCATACTTCATTCGCAGCGTGCTAAAACCAGGCCATTGCCGCGATCGGCGGACCAGATCCGCCGCGCAGGGGTTGGCCAAGATATAGACTGCGTGCTCGAATATCTTCTGTTCGTCGGTCTCGGCCGTCAGCCCATATTCTTTCTCGAACACCGTCCCGCTCGTCCCTCGTATCGCATTGAGCGAACGCGCCAGGAGCATGTCGAGGTAGTGCATGAAGTCGGGAAGCCGCCCGTCGACATCGGTCATCAAGACGTGAAAGTGGTTCGACATCCACAGCGCCTCGTGAATTCGCATCCCGAAGCGCTTCGCCGAGAGCGCGAACAGATACTGAACCAAACGAACCACCTCGCGCTGAGGAACGAACAAGAACATCCGCCGGACCGCCTCTGCGGTCACGAAGCAGAGTTGGCCGGGGACGATGCGACGAGGGCGAGTCATCGCCCTGCTCGTCGGCCACGGCGACACGCCCTTGCACGACCTCGGCGATTCCTACACCCAAGCCAGAGAGATCAAACTCACAACCTCGAGACCGCCCTCGTGGAACGAACTGCGGGAAGGGGCGAGGCGTCAGCGGCGGTCCTCGTCCAACTCCTCCAACTCCTCCGCCCCCGCCCCCTCGCTCGCCAGAACCGGCGACTCCCCCTCCCCCTCATACAACCCCTTCCAGCACCGCCCCAAGTGCAAGCAATCCCCACAAGCCTCGATCCGCTCCAGCTTCGGCCAAGGCTCGATCCAATCCTCCGCATGCTCCCCCAGCTCGATTCGCAGCAATCGCCCCGCCGTCGTCCGCAGCCGCTGCTCGAACGCCACCAACGCCGCGCCCTCCAAGTCCACCAACCCCGGATCCGCCTCCGCTTCGCGCAAGAACACCGCCCCCGCGGCGATCGGCACCTGCTCGCCCCACAGCTGCCTCAGCGCCCAGGCCTGGGCCAACCGACGAAAGCCCGCCAGCTGATCCGGATCCAACACCGCCTCGCGCCGCGCCGGCGCCTTGCCGTACTGCCAATCGACCAAATTCAGCCGGCCCGCGTCGTCGATCCACACCAAGTCCATCCGCCCGCGCACGATCACGCTGCCCTCGGGCATCGGCGCCCGCTCGGGTTGAAGCGGCGCGAACAAGTCGAGGTGCACGCGCGCGCCCGCGTCCATCATCGCCGAAGCGGCCCCCGCCGGACCTACCTTCGCCGGATCCTCGCTCGCATGAATGCCCGGCAGCGCGAGCGCGAAGGGCAGCGATCGCAGCACCCGGCGCGGGTCCTGTCGATGCACCGCGATCAATTCCCGCATCCAAGGCCGCGTCGCAAAGCGCAGCAGATCATCCCGGACCTCACGCCAGAGATCGTCCGGAATGTGGTCCTGATCGGCGAAGCCCTCGAGCGCGCGCGCGGGATCGCGGCCGAGCCGATCGAGATCGATCCGACCCAGCAAGTAGTGAACGAAGCGACCGCGCGAGCGAGCCTCGGCCAAGCTCGGCGGCGGTCGATCGCCCGGCTCCTCGTCGTCGCGGCGACGCGGGACCCAGGGCAAGAGCTGGAGCCCTCGAATTGCGACCTTCTCTGCCGCTGCTGGCGTGTCGATGCCGACCACGTGCGAGAGCAAGTAGCGACGCGGGCACTTGTCGAACTCGGCCAGGCCCGCGAGCGAGATGTCGAGCTCGCAGCCGCGCAGGTGCACGGGCTCGCTGCGAGCGAGCGCCCAATCGAGCTCCTCCGGCGTATCGACCTCGCGCGAAGGCTCCTCGCTGGCCTCCGCCTCGCCGCGCTCGCCCGCCTCCATCTCGACGCTCTCGCCGACCTCGCCGACCTCCACCTCGTCGCGCTCGCCGACCTCGACCCCACGGGTCGAGCGCGTCGCCAAGCGGCGGATCTCGCCCACGCGATCGAGCAGCCACGCCATCCCGCTCTCGCCCTCCCCCCGACCCTCGACCGAGATCACCCGGCCGTAGTCGACCCGCTGCACGAGGTCGTCGAGATCCGGCAGCACGAGGTCGAGCATGCGTCGCCAGCTGCTCTCGCTGGCTTGCTTGGCCTGGCTCTCGGGCGCCTCGCCGAGCAAGATCAACAGGTCGCGCGCGCGCGTGGCCGCGACGTAGAACAAGCGGCGGCTCTCGGCGTCGCGCCGCTGCTCGAGCCGCTCGGCGACCTGCTTGGCGTGGGCGCTGGGCCGCCGTCGGCCGACGAGATCGGGGCTGACCACGGCCAGCCCGAGCTCGCGTTCGAAGGTCACGGGCCCATCCTGTCCGCGCGGCTCGGCCCCGAGCTCGGGCACGATCACGACCGGAAACTCCAAGCCCTTGGCCGCGTGCACGGTCATGATCCGCACGGCGTTGGGATCGGCCGCGGCCGCGACCTCGGCCGGCGCCTCGCGATCGCGCGGGTCCTCGCCTCGCTCGAGCAGCCGCCGCGCGCTGGCCAGCGCCCCGAGCCCGGCGTAGTCGCGCGAGTCGAGCAGCCCGAGCAGCTTGTCGACGTTGGCGATCCGTTGCTCGCCAGTCGGATCCCAAGCCAAGACCTCGCGCAGCCCGAGCCGATCGACGGCGAAGCGGAGCGTGCGAGCGGGCCCGAGCCGATCGAGCTCGTGATGGAGGCGCACGACGAGGCGCGCCATGTGGGTGATCTGATTGGCTTGAGCGGCCTGCTCGGGCGCGAGCTCGACCGTGCAGCCCTCGCGGTGCGTCCACAACGACAACGCGTCGGCGGCCGCGAGCGCGACCATGGCCGCGTCGTCGATCCCCCACACCGGTGAGCGCCAGACCGCGGCGCTGGCCATGCGATCGCGCGGATCGGCGATCGCCGAGGCCAAGGCCGCGAGCTCGCGGACCTCGCGAGCGCCATGAAAGCCGCGGCCGCCGACGACGATCGACGCGATCCCGCGATCACTCAGCGCTCGTCGATAGCGCGCGACATGGGTGTGCGACTGAAACAAGATCGCCACGTCGGCGCCGCGCAAGGGCCGAGGCTCGCCATCGCTGCCGCTGCGGCCGAGCGGCGGTCGAGCCTCGAGCAGCAAGCCCAAGTGCTCGGCCAACAACTTCGGCTGGTGGATCCTCTGCTCGCGCAGATCGAGGCTCGGGTCGCCGCACAAGAGCTGCACGACCGGCAAGTCGGCTTGAACCGGGTGATCCTCGCGGACCGGCTCGAGCCGATCTTCACGATCGACCCAGTCGACCGCGAAGCCCTCGGGGTCGTCGCTGACCAGCAGACGGGCGAAGAGCCGGTTGCCGAACTCGACCAGCTTGGGCCGCGACCTCCAGCTGCGCCGCAGCGCGTGCAAGCGCAGGTCGGCCTCGCCCCCGCCCGCGCTCGGGTCCAACGTGCGCGCCTCCATGTTGCGTCGCGCTCGCGCGGCCAGCTGTTGAAAGAGCGCCACGTCGGCGCCCCGGAATTCATAGATCGACTGCTTGCGATCGCCGACGGCCGCGAACACGCGCTCGCCGAGCGGCAAGAGCTCGCTCGCTCGCTGCCCCGCCGGGACCTCGCGCTCGAGGCTGCGCTCCTCGCCGAGCAGGTGGACGAGGTCGAGCTGCAGCCCGTTGGTGTCTTGGAACTCGTCGACCAAGAGCGCGCCGACCCGCTGCTTGACCTGTCGGCGCACGACCAAATCCTCGCGCAACAGGTCGTGCGCGCGCCGGACCAGGTCGACGAAGTCGAGCACGCCCTGGCGCTGCTTCTCTTGCCGATAGGCGGCCGAGATCTGCTCGAGCAGCGCGACGATCCGGGTTGCGAGCTGCTGCTCGGCCAAGGCCGCGACGCCGTCCTGAACCCGCTCCCAGGCCTCGGCGAAGGGCTCCCAGACCCGCCGCGCGGGCTTGGGCAGGCTGCCGCCGCCGCGTCGTTGCCCAGCCACGCGAACCAGCGCGCCGTACCAATGCTCGAGCCGCTCGGGCTCGCAACCACCGATCCGTTTGCGCTCGATCGCGAGCGCGCGCAGGGTCGGGCGCAGACGATCCTCGCGCGACTGCTCGAGCAGATCGATCGCGCGCGCCAGCACCCGACACGCGGCCGCGAGCTCGTGCTCGATCGCCGCGACGTCGAAGCCTTCACGCGGCTGGCCCTCGGCGTCGCGCAGCAGCGAGTCGGGGTCGCGGCCCTCCTCGCCGAGCTTGGCGTGGAGCCGACGCAGGGCCGCGCGCAGGATGTCGGGGCTGCCCAGCGCTCGCGCGGCCGCGCGCGTATGCGAGTCCTCGCTGGCCTCGAGGTCGCGCAAGAGCACCTCGTCGAGCACCCGCTCGAAGAGCTCGTCGGCGGCGTTCTCCTCGAGCACGCCGAAGGCCGGATCGATGCCGGCCTCGACCGCGAAGCCGCGCAGGAGCTGGGCGCACAAGGCATGAAAGGTGCCGATCGGGGCGCCGATCAGCTGCTCGAGCACCCGGCTCCAGCGATCGCTCGGCAACACCCGATCGCCGAGCAGCGCGGCCAGCTCGAGCTCGTGCGCGAGCGCGTCGGGGGCCTCGGCCAAAGCACGAGCGCGCTGGACAATCCGTTGACGTAGCTCGCGCGCGGCCTTCTCGGTGAAGGTCACCGCCCAGACCCGGCCCGGCTCGAGCGGCGCCCGACCGCTGCGACCGGCCCCGACGTAGAGCGCGAGCGCGACGGTGACCAGCGTGTGGGTCTTGCCCGCGCCCGCGCCCGCGGCCAGGACCAGGTTGGCGTCGAGCTCGAGCCCGAGCGCGTCGTCCTGATCCTCGCTCATGCTTGGATCTCCTCGCTGCCGAGCTCGTCGCCCCGCTCGATCCGACAGACCACGCCGAAGGGACACAGCGAGCAGGTTCGGCCCGCGTCGAAGGGCCGCACGTCGAAGCGGCCCTCGGCGATCCCACCCAGCAACGCCCAGACGCTGTCGGCCAGGTTGCGCTGACCAGTCGCCGGCAGATCGAGCGCGCCAAAGGCCTGCAGCGGCGCGCCGATCGGATCGCCGGGCTTGGCCTCTTGCCGCGCTCGCTCGCGCAGCTCGGCCCTTCGCTCTGGTTCGAGCTCGAGCAGGCCGTCGAGCTCGACGCTCGAGAGCACGAGATCCAGCATCGACACCTTCGAGCGCTCGCCGTCGCGCAGCGAGACATAGCAGGCGTCGGTGTGGCCGAGCTCGGGTCGAACGCTGGCCAACCACGCGGCGTAGAGCGGCAGCTGCAGCTGGGTCCGCGCGAGCTGATCGTAGCGCAGGCGGTCGCCGACCCGGCCCGACTTGTAGTCGATGATCAAGCCCTCGCGCTCGCGCCCGTCGCCGCGCCCGTCGATCCGATCGACGCGGCCGACCAATTCGAAGCGGCGCTTGCCGTCGCGGCTGCGGATCACCAGCGGCTCGCCTTCAATCTTGGTCGCGTCGGCCGGGTCGGGTAGGCCAAAGCCACGCTCGAATTGCTCGGGCTCCCAGGCCTCGATCGCGGCTCGCCGCTCGCCCTCGAGCAGACGCAGCAGATCGCGGACGACCAGATCGCGGTGCAGGATCCATAGCGCCCGCGGCCCGGTCCGCCGCTCGCCTTGCCAGCGATCGAGCACGGCCTCGCAGACCTCGAGCGCGAGCTCGTTCTCTCGCCAGGTCTGATCGCCGCCGACCAAGGGCGTGAGCCCAGCGCTGCGCAGCGCCTGCATCACGTCGGACAACACGTGGTGACGCACGTCGCCTTGCTCGCGCGCGTCGAGCTCGTCGCGGATCGAGGGCCGCGGGCGAACCCGCAGGACCTGATCGGCGAAGAGTCGAAAGGGGCACGCGGCGTAGGTCTCGAGCTTGGTCGAGGTCCCGCGCCAGACCAAGCCGGCCCGCTCGGGCGTGGCCGCTCGCTCGCCGCTGGCGTCGAAGTCGAGCAGGCGGTGCGCGAGCGCGAGCGTGGCCGGATCGAGCTGGACCCGAGCCCGCTGCGGATCGCCCGAGCGCGCGCGGATCCAGATCAACGCCCGCTCGAGCTCGACCCGCGTGCGCACGCCGAGCTCGAGCAGCGCGTGCGCGGGCCCCTCGACCTCGGCCTCTTGCGCGACCTGCAGACCGAGGCGCGTGAGCACCTGGCCACGCGTGCTGGCCAGAGCCAGCGGCGCGACCACGCTGGCCGCGAGCTCTCGGGTCGATCGCAAGGCCTCGGCCAGGGCCACGAACCAACGCGAGCGCAGCAGCTCGCGGCCCTCGCTGTCTTGCCGGTGGCAGCTGATCACCAAGCCCTCGCCCGCACCTGCACACGCGAGCGCGAAGGCGCTCGCATCGGCGGCGCCGGGCGGCGCGAGCACGGGTCGACCGGCGGCGCGATCGAGCGCGAGGCGATCGTCGTCGTCGAGGAAGGGCAGCGAACGACCCGGGCCCGGCAGCTCGCCCTCGACCGCGTGCAGGATGAACACGTGATCGTTGGTCGAGCCGGCGAACTCGGCCAGGTCGCGCAAGGCGACCCCCGAACCACGCACGCTCGGCGGCGGACCCGAGAGCCCGGCGAGCGTGTTTTCGAGGTGACCGCGGAACTCGGTCAGGCCGATCGCTCGATCGGCGATCCCGACCGCCTTGGCGGCCTCGACCAAGCCATGCCCGGCGAGCTCGAGCGCCTCGAGGGCCTGGCGATCGCGGGCGAGCGCCTGCACGGCGTCGCGTTCGAAGCGACGCTCGCGGGCGCCCATGCCGACGCCCGGCAGGCTCAAGCAGCGGCGGGGCACGCCGAGCGTGCGCAAGGCCGCGAAGAGGGCGTCGAGGTGGCCGGCCAGGGTCGCCTCGCTCGGCAAGCGAAGCCGTTGGAAGGGCCTTTGCCACTCGTCGACGAGCCCGAGCAGCTTGGTCGCTCGCTCGCGCTCGCGCTCGCTGCCCAGCGCGAGCCGGGCCGCGTGCTGGCGAAGCCGACCGAGGTGGCCGAGTCCTCGGTCGTCGCGCGAGCCCGCCTCGCGCAGGGCTTGGATCAACATCGAGGCCCCGCGCTTGGCCACATAAGCCGACTCGAGCACCGGGGCCAGCTCCTCGCGCGGCAGCTCGCGCTCGGCCGCCTCGATCAGCGCCAGCGCCAGCCGCAAGGGCGCGGCGTGCTGCAAGAGCGCGCGCGGTCGGGTCTCGTCCCAGGCGATCTCGGCCGAGTCGAGCGCCGCGATCACCCGCGTCCGATGCCAGGGCAAGCGCGGGACCGCGAGCGTGATCCGATGCGGCGCGACGCCGCGATGCAGCAGCTCGCGGATCGCCGCACACACGCCGCGCAGCTCGGCGCGCAGATCTTCGGCGTCGAGCAGGCGGGTCCGCTGGGCCATGCGTGGATCGATCAGCCCGCGCGCCGAGCCGGCGCTCACGAACGCCAACAAGCCCGCGCGCGCGAGCGGCCGCGCGACCAGCTCGACGCTCGGCGCCTCGTCGACCAAGTTGCGACGCGAGAGCTCGAGCGCGGCGCTCAGCTCGGCCGCGGCGAGGTTGGGTGGGACCTCGGGCAGGATCACGCGGACCCGCACGCCCGCTTGGGCGAGCGCCTCGAGCATGCGCGCGCGGACGATCGAGACCTCGCCGATCCCGTCGAACTCGAGCACGCTCGCGCCGTCGAGCAGCGCACGAACGCGGCCGGGACTCAGCTCGGCCAGCGCCGCGGGCAGACGCAGCCGCGCCCCGGCACCGTCGACGACCTCGCGGGCGCGCAGGCGATCTTCGTAGGCCGCGGCGATCCGAGCCAGCGCGGCGAAGCGACGCGCGCTCAGGCCCGTGCTGCCCGAGCGCGCGCCCGCCCGCCCGAGGCGATCGGCGAGCCGGACGAAGTCGTCACGATCGATGCCCGCGCGGCGCAGCGCGTCCCACAGCTCGAGGAAGGCCTCGGCGAAGCCCGGCTGCGTGGCCAGCTCGGCCAGCGTGGTCCCGCGCGCCGCGTCGGGGGCGACGGCGCCGAGCGCCAGCCGAGCCTCGGTCGCGCCGACCACCTGCATGTCGCTGGCTCGCAGCAAGCGATCCTCGAGCGAGCGCAGGTCGATCAGCCCGAGCGCGAGCGCGGCCCCCCGCTCGCGCACGCGCGCGCGCAGGAGCTCGGCGACCCGCTCGCGCGTGGGCAGCACTTGCAGGACGCGGTCCGGCGCGGACACGTCGAGGACGGTAGCCCGCGCGGCATCGCTGCGCACCTGCACAATCGAACGATCGTGCAAGCGTCGAGGACCGTGCGCTGGACCGTCGCAACACCTGTGCAATTGCACGAGTGTCCGGCCATCGGCGCTTCGCGTGCGCCCTGTCAAACTTCGCGTCGACAAGGGCACGAGCGCATTGCCAGACCTCGCCATCGCCGATATCTCTCGACCATGGATCTTCACCGCAACACCATGATCGCCTCGAGTCTGCTCGGCCTGCTGACCATCGGCTGCAACGCGGGCGAGGGCACGCTCGCCCTGGTCGCGACCGGTGAGGACGCGGCGATCGGCGGCTTCCCGGTCATGGACGAAGGCGAGACGATCGAATTCGCCGACGGCTGGACGCTCGAGTTCGACAAGTACCTGGTCTCGTTCGGGCGGCTCTCGCTGGCCAGCGAGAGCGGCGAGGTCGGGCTCGAGTCCGACGCGATCTACGTGGTCGACCTCCACCGCGGCACGGCCGACGTCGATCTCTTTGGCGACCTCGCGGCCCAGCGTTGGGATCGAGTCGGCTTCGAGATCGTGGCCCCGGGCGCCGACGCGATCGCGGTCGGCGACGTCGCCGACGCCGATGTCCAAGCCATGCGCGAGGGCGGCTACAACTACTGGGTCGAGGGCCGCGCGAGCAAGGCCGGCGTCGAGCTGAGCTTCGCTTGGCAGCTCGCCAACCCGACCCGCAACGCCAAATGCACCAACGGGATCGACGGGACCCAGGGCGTGGTCGTGCGCAACAGCGGGACCTCGACCGCGCAGATCACCTTCCACCTCGAGCACATGTTCTGGGACTCGCTCGGGACCGACAGCGCCGAGCTCCACTTCGATCCGATCGCCGCGATGGCCGACGCGCAGGGCAACATCGACTTCGACGCGCTCGCCGGGCAGAACCTCACCGATCTGCGCGACGCCGAGGGCAACCCGCTGGTCGACGCCGAGGGCATGCCCGTCGTCTACGACCCCGCGAGCGTGCCGCTGGCGGCCGACAACCTGCGCGAGTTCATCCTCGCCGCGGTCGCGTCCCAGGCCCACTTCTACGGCTCTGGCCTGTGCACGATCAGCCGGCTCTGACTCGCGGACTCGCCAAACCAGGTACGCTGCCGGCATGACCCGCGCGCTGCCCTTCGCCCTGATCCTGGTCTTCGCCTGCGCGAGCTCGAGCCCCGAGGATCCGAGCGCGGCCAAGTCGAGCGCCAAGCCGAACGAGCCGGCCAAGCTTGCCGAGCCCGCCAAGCCGGTCGAGCCCGCGCCGGTCCTCTTCGAAGCCGAGGGCATGTCGGGCTACCGCGACGCCGAGGGCAAGATCGTGATCCCGGCCCAGTTCCCGATGGCGATGCCCTTCGAGGGCGAGGTCGCCGGGGTCGTGGCGGGCGAAGGTTGGATGTTCATCGATCGCACGGGTCGCAAGCTCGCGACCGCGTTCAACTTCGACAACGGGCCCGACGCCTTCGTCGAGGATCGAGCGCGGATCGTCGACGCCGACAAGTACGGCTTCATCGCGGCGAGCTCGGGCAAGATCGTGATCGCGC
>JAMHUH010000433.1:0-11776 GCA_035904925.1 Nannocystaceae bacterium | reverse complement strand
GATCCGGTCGAGTTTCCCTGGGGCAGCGGCTCGTCCGACAACCCGCTCGAGCCGCTGCGCTCGTGGGCGGTCGACACCAGCGTGATCCCGCATGGCACGGTCGTCTACGCGCCCGACTGGGACGGCATGGACATCCCGGCGATCGACGGGCTCGGCGGCTTCACCCACGACGGCTGCTTTCGAGCCGACGACGTCGGCGGCGGGATCCAAGGCATGCACATCGACTTCTTCGCCGGCACGACCTCGATGTGGAATTCGCTCGAGGCGATGTTCCCCTCGCTCGAGCAAGAGTTCGCCGTCTACCAAAACAGCCCGGCCTGCGCTGGCTTCGGAGGCTGAGTGGTCGTCGGTCGCCGCGACTGGCTGCTGGGCACCGGGGCGCTCGGCGGCGCGCTGGCCTGCCGCGCGCCGACGCGGCCCGAGGTCGAGTACGCGCTGGTCGGCCAGACGCCCGAGCGTGGTCACCTGCTGCGCTCGGGCGAGCTCTTGCAGCGGCCGATCACGCGGCGATCCAAGACCAAGGTCGCGATCGTCGGCGGCGGGGCCTCGGGTCTGAGCGCGGCCTGGTGGCTGCGTCGCCAGGGCCTCGCGCTCGACGACATGCTGCTCTTCGAACTCGAGCCTGCGCTCGGCGGGACCGCTCGCGGCGGGCGGATGCCTCGCTCGGCGCATCCGATGGGTGCTCACTACCTGCCCACGCCGCCGCCCGAGCTGGTCGAGCTCGAGGCGCTGCTCGAGGATCTGGGCGTGCTCGTCGGCCGCGACGCCCAGGGTCGACCCGAGTGGCAGGCGACGGCGATCTGTGCCGCGCCCGGCGAGCGCCACTTCTTCGCCAGCCAGTGGCATCCGGGCCTCTACCCCGAGCAGGGCCAGAGCCAGGCCGAGGCCGATCAGTGGGCGCGTTTTTGGGATCAACTGCGTTTTTTGGATCGCGCCCGCGATGGCGAGGGCGAGCTGCTCTTTCGCCTCCCGGTCCGACGCTCTTCGAACCAGATGCGCGCGCTCGATCGGATCAGCATGCAGCAGTGGCTCGACGAGCGGAGGCTGACGAGCTGGCGGCTGCGCTGGTATGTCGACTACGCCTGCCGCGACGACTATGGCTGCGGGATCGATCACTGCTCGGCCTTCGCCGCGCTGCACCACTTCCTCGCCCGCGGCCTGGAGACCACCGAGTCCGCCGCCCGCGGCGGAGAAAGTCGCGAGGGCGTGCTGCTGACCTGGCCCGAGGGCAACGGCCACTTGATCACCAAGATGGACGCACAGCTCGGGCTCGGCGAGCAGCGTCGCCTCGATCATCTCGTCTGCGCGATCGATGCCGAGCGCGGCGAGCTGCGCGTGCACGACTGCGTTCGCGATCAGACCAGCCTGGTCGAGGCCGAGGTGATCTTGTGGGCCGCGCCGCGCTACTTGCTGCCGCATGTGTTGGCCCGTGGCAGCGATCTGCTGCCCGCTGGCGCGCTGACCTATGCGCCTTGGTTGGTCGCCAACCTCGAGCTCGGCAAGGCGCCCGCCGGAGTCGGGGCATTGCTCGCGTGGGACAACGTGCCGGTGTTCGAGGACGGCGTCGCGCATGATCTCGGCTATGTCGTCGCGACCCACGGCGAGGGCCGCGACATCGTCGATCCGGGCGCGGTGATCACCTACTACGAGCCTTTGGTCGGAGCGGACGCCGAGGCCTTGGCGATGCAGCGGGGCCGCTTGTTGGCCGGCGACGCGCGCGAGTGGGGCGAGCATGCGATCGCCAGGCTCGAGCGCATGCACCCGCGCCTGCGCGAGAGCCTGCGAACGGTGCATGTGCATCGTTGGGGGCACGCGATGATCCGGCCGGTGCCGGGGTTGTTGTTTGGGCCGCAGCTCGAGCAGGCGAGGCAGGCGATCGGTCGCGTGCGCGCTTGTGGGACGGATGTTGGCGGGTTGCCGCTTTTCGAAGAGGCGTTTTACTCCGCGATCGAGGCAGCCCAGTGGGCGCTCGCGCGGCTCGGCTGACGCTTCGATAGCAACCGCTAGTTGATGACGATGTTCACGCCGTCCGGGAACACCGCGCTGGCCTCGAAGCTCTCGGTCACCTCGCCGAGCGAGGGCTCGTAGAAGAACACCTCGCAGACCCCGTCGGTGCAGGCCATGCACTCGTCGGTCACCGGGCAGACGTCGGTCAGGTTGACGCGCACCAGGTACTCACCCGTGTACGCCTCGAGCACGCTGCACGAGGGGCCGGGATCGTTGAGGCAGTTGGCCTCGGCCCGGCAGGTGTCGGACAACGGGGTGTCCGTCCACAGCCCGCCGGTCCATGCGATCTCGGCGGTCGCACCGGCGTTGATGATCAGGCCCTGATCGCCGCCATCCGAGCAGCCGTAGTCGCACAGCTCGCTCGAGCAGTCGTAGGCGTAGGTCCCGGGGTGATCCCAGAGCACCGGCTCGCCGCCGACCTCGATCTCGACCTTGCCGTAGTTACAAACGAAGCTCGAGTAGGGCGTCACGTAGATCGGCACGGCGCGATCGTTGCGGATCGTGATCATCGTGGTCTGGTCGGGCGTGGCGTTGGTCGGCAGCTCACAGGCCTCGCCGGTCTCGGTGCTGGTGGAGGTGTCGCTGTCCTCGGTGCCTTGCTCGCTGCCGGCGGGATTGGACGTACAGGCGAGGCCGAGGCCGAGGACGATGGGAAGAGCGACGGCGTTGCGCACATCACGGTCATCCGACATCTCGAGCGGCGTGACAAGCAGGATCACGCCCGTCCGAGATCAATTGACCTGCCGAGCCCGGCCGACCCAATAGGGCGCACGCAGCTTGAACTTCTGCAGCTTGCCGGTGGCCGTGCGCGCGAGCTCGTCGCGAAACTCGACGCTGGTCGGCGACTTGTAGTGGGCGAGGCGAGCTCGGCAGTGATCGATCAGCTCGCGCTCGCTCGCGCTGGCGCCCGCCGCCAGCACGACCAGCGCCTTGATCGTCTCGCCCCACTTCTCGTCGGGCACGCCGATGACCGCGACCTCGGCCACGGCCGGATGCGAGAAGAGAGCGTCCTCGACCTCGATCGAGGCCACGTTCTCGCCGCCCGTGATGATCACGTCCTTCTTGCGGTCGGAGATGGTCAGGTAGCCCTCGAGGTCGAGCGAGCCGCCGTCGCCGGTGTGGAACCAGCCGTCTTCGATCGCCGCCTGCGTGGCCTCGGGTTGGTCCCAATAGCCCTCGAGCACCACGTTGCTGCGGGCGAGCACCTCGCCCTGATCGTCGACGCGAAGGTTCACGCCGATCGCTGGCGCGCCCGCGCGACCGAGCCGACGCGCGCGCTCGTGCGGGTCGAAGTCGTCCCACTCGGCTCGCTTGCGGTTGATGGTCAAGAAGGGCGAGGTCTCGGTCAGCCCGTAGATCTGCATGAACTCCCAGCCGAGCTCGGTCTCGACCCGCTCGATCGTGCGAGTTGGCGGAGGCGCGCCTGCGACCACGATTCGAACTCGATCGCGGCCGGGGATCGGGCCCGACCATGCTTGCGCGGCGTCGAGGATCCCGTTGACCACCGCGGGTGCGCTGCACATCAAGGTCACGCCGTGGACCTCGACGCGGCGCAGGATCTCGGCCCCGTTGACCTTGCGCAGCACGATCTGCTCGACGCCCATCGCAGCGGTCACGAAGGGCATGCCCCAGCCGTTGGCGTGGAAGGTCGGCAGGGTGTGGAGGTAGACGTCGCGATCGTTGACGCCGGTGTGCAGCCCGAAGGTGGTCGTGTTGATCCACAGGTTGCGGTGGGTCAGCTGCACGCCCTTGGGCCGGGCCGTGGTCCCGCTGGTGTAGTTGATGGTCGCGGTCGCGTTCTCGTCACGCGGCCAGGGGATCGGCTCGGCCTCACAATCGAAGAGCGCGTCGGACTCGGGCCCGAGCAGCGCGCGACGCTTGCAGGGCACGCCGGCCAGCGCGACCTCGAGCTCGGGGTCGATCAGCAGCAACGAAGCGCCCGAGTGCTCGACGATGTAGGTGATCTCGGCCGGGCTCAGGCGAAAGTTGATCGGCACGAGCACGCGACCCGAACCAGCCACGGCGTAGAGCGCCAACAAGAGCCGGGCCGAGTTGTGCGAGACGATCGCGACCCGCTCACCTTGGCCGACGCCGAGTCGATCGAGCCCCGCCGCCCACCGCTTGGCCAGCTCGGCCGCGCGCCGGTAGGTGATCGCGCCGAGCGAGGGCGCGGGTTGATCGGGCTCGTCGACGATGCCGATTCGATCACCATAGACGAGCGCGGCGCGGTCGAGGAAGTCTGCGACGGTCAGCGGGACGATCATGGTCGGCTACGAGGATAGATCGCTTCGAGCGGCCGAGTCAGCCGCTCGCGCCACCGCCACCCGAGCGACCACCCCCGCCAGAACCCCCGCCGCCACCGAACCCACCACCGCCACCACCACCGCCGCGACGAAAGAAGATCAGCACGAACCAGAACAAGAACCGACGAAAGCCTGGGAACACGACCGCCAAGCCGATCACCACGATCAGGCCGACGAAGAGCAAGATCGTCTGGACCAAGCTCAGCTCGGTCGGCTCGTCGACGCTGGCGGGCGGCGGACCCCGAGGCGAGGCCACGCCGGTCAGGGCCTCTTCGATCGCTCGCGTCCCGATATCGACGGCCGCGTACCACTGGCCGGCCTCGACCCGCGGCTTGATCTGTTCGCGGATGATCCGGCCCGACTCGATGTCGGTGAGCTCGCCGCCGACGCCCTTGCCGGTCTCGATCCGCACGCGCTGCTCGGCCACGGCCAAGACCAGCAGCACGCCGTTGTCGAGCCCCTCGTCGCCGACGCCCCAGGTGTTGAAGGTGTCGTAGGCGATGTCTTCGATCGGCTCGTCGGCGAGCGTGGGGACGATCAGGACCGCGATGTCGAAGTGGTGGTCTCGCCGGACGCGGTCGAGCTCGGCGTCGAGCTCGCGAACCTGGCCCGAGCTCAGCACGCCAGCGGTGTCGTGGACGTGGCCGCGCAAGGGCGGCGGCTGGTAGGCCCGAGCCACGCCCGCGCCGACCAGCAGCGCGAGCAAGGCGACGAGCAGCGCGAGCCCTCGCGCCAGCGTTTGGACGGGCGAGGCCAAGGACTAGAACTCGACCTTCGGCGCTTCGCCCTGCGCGGCGGCCTGGGCCTCGAAGAACACGCGCGGCTGGAAGGGCTGGCCGGTCAGCTTGTTGACGACGCTGCCTTTGACCTGCATCAGCGTGGTGTTGTATTGCCGAACGGCCTTGTTGTACTCCTCGCGCGAGCGCAGGATTCGGTTCTCGGTCCCCTCGAGCTGGACCTGCAGGTCCTTGAACGCGGCGTTGGCCTTGAGATCCGGGTAGCTCTCTTGGACCATCATCAGCCGCGAGAGCGCGCTGTTGAGCTCGCCTTCGGCCTCTTGCAGCTGCTTCATCTTCGCGGGATCGGAGAGATCCTCGGCGTCGAGCTGAATGCTGCTGGCCTTGGCCCGGGCCTCGGTCACGGCCGTCAGCGTGGCCTGCTCGTGGGTCGCCGACGCCTTCACGGTCGCGACGAGGTTGGGGATCAGGTCGTAGCGGCGCTGCAGCTGGGCCTCGACGTTGGCCCAGGCTTCCTCGGTGCCTTGATAGTCCGAGACGAGTTGGTCGTATTTGCTGCATCCGGGGACCAGCAACACCACCATCATCGCCAACATCATCGACAACATCGGCGCGAAGAGGGCTGCCCAGTGGCGCAGACTCGCGGGCGGGCGAAGGAGAGGAGCGACAAGACGTGGGCGCGCGTGCTCGATCATTCGGCGCAGCATAACGAGATCGCGCAGGACTTGTTCCCGCGAATCGTGCGCTCAGCTGAGATCGGCGCCGCCGACGGACTCGCTGACCAAGGTCGCGACGTCGATCAGCAGCACGGTCCGATTGTCACCGAGCTCGGTCGCGCCGGCGATGCCTGGCACCTGGCGGAGCGCCTTGCCGATCGGCTTGATGACCACGTCCTGCTGGCCGAGCAGCTCGTCGACGACGAGCCCGACGCGGTGCTGGGCGAGCCCGACCACGACCACGTAGAGGCGATCGTAGCCGCGTCGGCCAGGGTCTTGCACGAGCTCGAAGACCCGGGCCAGGTGGATCAGCGGCAGCGTGCGACCGCGGACCCAGACGACCTCGTGGCCCTCGATCGTGTGGATCTCTTCGCGCTGGACCATGATCGACTCGATCACCGAGTTGAGCGGGATGCAGAAGGTCTGGCCGGCCGCCTCGATGACCAAGGCCTGGATGATCGCCAGGGTGATCGGCAAGGTGATGCGAAACCGCGAGCCGCGGCCCGGCTCGCTGGCCACGTCGATCATGCCCGAGAGCTTGGCGATGTTGGTCTTGACCACGTCCATGCCGACGCCGCGGCCGGACAGCTCGCTGACGGCCTCGCGGGTCGAGAAGCCGGGCGTGAAGATCAAGTTGACGGCCTGCGCCGGGCTGATGTCGTGCGACTCGTGCGGGCTCAGAAAGCCGCGCGCGACCGCCTTGTCGCGGAGCCGTCGCCAGTCCATGCCCGCGCCGTCGTCGGACAGCTCGATCACGACCCGATTGCCCTTTTGATAGGCGGCGAGCGTGACCTGGCCCGCGCGGGGCTTGCCATGGGCGACCCGCTCGGCCGGCATCTCGATGCCGTGATCGATCGCGTTCCGGATCATGTGCAACAAGGGGTCGCTGAGCTCCTCGACGATCAGCTTGTCGAGCTCGGTGTCGGCGCCCGAGATCGTCAGGCGCACGTCCTTGTCGAGCTTGCGCGCGAGCGTGCGGACCTGTCGAGCCAGCTTGTCGAAGACCTGGCCGAGCGGGACCATGCGGACCTCGAGGATGCCCTGCTGGAGCAGCCCGAGCCGGCGGCTCATGACCCGCAGCTGGTCTTGAAATTCGCGGTTCAGATCGTTGCTGCGATCGAGCTGGGCCTGCCGCTCGATCATCCCGCCGAGGTTGGCGTGGACCAGCGCGAGCTCGCCGACCAGGTTCATCAGCAGATCGAGCCGACGCAGGTCGACGCGGACCGTCTGGCTGAGGCTCTTGAGGCTGACCTGTTCGCCGCCTTCGCCCGCGTCCTCGACCTCGTCTTCACCACCGCGACGATGGCCACCCTCGCCGCCCGCAGCCGCGTGCGGCGTCCTGGCGCTCGGCCCGGTCGACGCGGGCGCTTTGGGAGCAGGAGCGGCGGGAGCAGGAGCAGGAGCAGCACGAGCGGGTGCAGCACGAGCGGGTGCAGCACGAGCGGGTGGCGGGGCCGCCGAGGCCTCGGCGAAGCCTCGCTCGTCATCGTCGTCGGTCTCGACTTCGACCGAGACCCTCGCCGCGCGCGAAGGCATGGGCGCGGGTGCAGGCGCAGGTGCAGGCGCAGGCGCGGCCGGTTGCGCTTGCTTGCGAATGACGAGCCGCTCGTCGGTCCCGAGCGCCTCGACCCCGACCCCGTCCTCGTCGATGCTCGCGGCGATCTCGGCCAGCTTCGACTTCGACCCGACCAGGATGTCGAGATCGATCCGGTCCTCGCTCGAGGCGTCCGCGCTCGGCAGGTAGGTGATGACCTCGCCGTGGTGCTTGAGCTTCTGCTTGAGCGCGTCGATGCCCTTGTCGATCTCCATCAGATCGAAGCTGGCGTGGACACGGTAGATCCGGCGCCCGAGCCGGATGTTCTCGCGCAGCCGGTGCTCCTCGTACTCGGTCAACACGCCGAGGATCGAGTTGTCGAGCCAGGCCAGCGGATCGGGGCCATCGTCCTTGGGCGCCTCGCCGAGCTTGGCCAGGCGAACCAAGAAGGGATCGGTGGCGATCGGCGAGTGCTCGGCATCGCTGGTGTTGGCCAGCAGGCTCTGGCACAGCTCGACCGACTCGAAGAGCAGATCGAGCGCGCGCTGGTCGAGCGGGAGCTTGCCGAGCCGCATGGCGTCGAGCGAGCTCTCGAGCTCGTGGCCGAAGTCTTCGAGCTCCTTGTAGCCGAACATCCCGGCCAGGCCCTTGAGCGTGTGCAGGGCCCGAAACGCGCTGTTGAGCAGATCGGGATCGGATTCGCCCGAGTCGCGCAGCTGGCCCTCGATCACCAGCAATTGCCGGCTGTAGCCGTCGATCAGCTCTTGGGCTTCGGCGATGAATTCGGACGAGTCGCTCACGAGGGTCTCAATCGAGGTCGGGGTCGGGGTCGGGGGCGTGGGGCGGGTTGGCCTGTTTGCCTAGCGCGGGGTCGTCGTCGAGCAGGTCGAACGCGACGTCGGCCGCCTTGCCGACGGCCGCGTTGACCAGCCTCACCGCCGTGTAGGTGGTCGTGACGAGGACGTCGTGGACCGTGTGCACGATCTTGCTCGGCCCGGCGACCGCCGGGACCTGCTCGAGGATCGTGAAGGGCCGACGCGCGGTGTCGAGGTGCACGCGCTCGACCGCGCGCGAGCCATGCTCGACCGCGTCGTGGACCAGCGCCTTGAGTCCGCGCCACTTGTTCAACCCTCGCTCGTCGGTCATCGGCTCCGCTCGCACCAGCTTCGCATGCATTCGTAGACTTCGGGGCGGCGGGCGAGCGCGACGTGGTCGAAGCCCGGAAACACTTCGAACGCGGTCGTCGGGTGATCGGGCTCACCGCGGGCGCGGTCGGTCGCCGAGGCGACCGAGACCATCGCGTCGCCAAAGAGCGCGGCCAGCCAAGGCTCTCGCGAGATCGTGCCCGCGATCAGGAGGTGCTCGATCGAGGTCAGCAGCGGGACCGGGTGGCGAGGGTCGCCGAGGTCCTGGATGCCCTGGCTGCGCAGGTTGGCCAGGTCGGCGCTCAAGCGAGTGTAGGGATCGTCGACCGCCTGCAAGACCTTGGCGACCAAGCGACCGACCCGCTCGAGCGGCGCGCCGCGGTGCGGGGTGCCGACGTAGATGCAGCGACGCACTCGCCCGAGCCAGGCCGCGTCGGTCTCGCGGCCGACATGGCAGGCGCTGCGAATGACCAGGCCGCCCATGCTGTGGCCGAGCAGCAAGAGCTCGGCGATCTCGACCGGCCACGCGCGGACCAGCTCGCCGAGCATGCGCTCGAGCGCCGCCCCGTTGTCGGCGATCGCGAGCCCGGTGTTGTAGCGCAGGTAGAGCGGCGTGTAGCCGAGGTCGCGGGCGAACTGGGTCCCGTAGTCGCCGCCCTCGGCCTGCCGCCAGAAGTCTTCGGTCGACATCAAGCCGTGGACCAACACGACCAGCTTCGAGCCCGCCGAGGGGAAGGCCGCGGCCAAGGCCTCGCGCTCGAGCACGAGCGCTCGGCCCCCGTGCATCAGCGTCGCGGCGATCGCGAGGCCGTTGTTGGTTCGAGCCAGGTAGTCGCCGATCGCTCCGTTGAGCACGGCGAGCGTGTTGTCGAGTTTCTGGCTCAAGCCGCGATGGTACCATCCTCGCCTTGCGTGCCCGCGCGCACTGGCTGGTCTCCCCGGCCTTCGACCTCGGCTGGTTCGTCGCGCCCGGTCTGCTGGCGATCCTGGTCGCGCTGGCGATCGGGCTCGGCTCGCCGGCCAGCCACGACGAGGGCCTCGCGCTGTGGGTCGGCGGGGTCTTGCTGATCGACGTCGCGCACGTGTGGGCCTCGCTCTATCGGACCTGGCTGGACCCCGAGGCCCGCAAGCTCCACGCCGAGCAGCTGCGCTGGACGCCGGTCTTGGTGTTCTTGCTCGGCTTCATCGCCCACGCGATCACCCCGGCGTTGTTCTGGGCCCTGCTCGCCTATGTCGCGGTCTTCCACTTCATCAAGCAGCAGGTCGGCTTCATCGCGCTCTACCTGCGGGCGGGTCGCGAGGCGTCGGTCGACGCGAGGCTGGCCAAGCTGGCGATCTGGGTCGCGACCGCGCTGCCGATCGTGTACTGGCACGCTCACTTGCCGCGGCGCTTCGCCTGGTTCATGCCCGACGACTTCGTCGCGGGTCTGCCGGCGTGGATCGGCACGTTCGCGGCCTGGGCTCAGCTGCCCTTGCTGCTCGGCTTCTTCGCCCGTCGGGCCTGGCTGCACGCGCGCGGCCAAGGTCACCCCATGGTCACGATCCTGGTCGCGCTCACGGCCGCGAGCTGGAACCTCGGGATCGTCTGGTTCGACGACGACCGCGTGTTCACGCTGACCAACGTGGTCCTGCATGGCGTGCCCTACATGGCCCTGGTCTGGATCGCGGGTGGCCGCGACACGCTCGCGCGTGGGCTCGAGCGCGCGCGTGGCCGGGCGCCGAGCGTGGCGCTCACCTTGGTCGTCTTCTATCTGATCTTGGTCGCGCTCGCCTTCGTCGAAGAGGGCGCTTGGGATCGCTTGGTCTGGCACGAACACGCCGCGCTCTTCGGCGCGAGCACGATCGAGCTCGACGCGTTCATGACCTCGCTGGTGGTCGCGCTGCTGAGCGTTCCGCAGGCGACCCACTACCTGCTCGATCGCTGGATCTGGCGGGTCGGTCCGCGCAACCCGAAGCTCGCCGGGCAGCTGCGCCTTGGCTGATGTCGCAGTCTGCAACGTCGCCTCGATCGGCCGCTTGGCCGGGGTTTTCGGCCGCATGCACGACCACCGCCGCGGGCGAGCCAGACCCTGGTCTACTCGTGGGCATGCGACTTCGGCCCCTCCCCCCGGTCTTTGCGCTCGCTTCGGCGCTCTCGTTCGCGTGTGCCCTCGCGTGTGCCGACGACGGCCCGACGGTCTCGCCCCACGACGGGACCTGGAACTACATCTCGATGGGCGTGCAGGACAACACCTGCCCCGACTTCATCGGCGTCATTCAGCCGAGCACGACCATCCTGCTCGACTACGACGGCGGCGACTCGTTTCAGATCGAGCAAGGCGATCAGATGGATATCGTGTGCAACATCACCCGCAGCGACTTCGTCTGCCCCGGCCGGCTGATCGCCACCTCCCCCAACGCGGATCTCAACCTCGAGCTCGAGTTCTATGTTCGGATCGAGGGCAGCTTCAGCTCCGACCGCGAGGCCAGCGGTGAGCAGCAGGTCTCGGTCGAGTGCGTCGGCGCTGGCTGTGGAGCGCTGAGCGACATTCCTTGCGACTATCGCCTGCCCTTCACCGCCGACGCGCAATAGCGAGGCCGAGCAAGACTTCTCCCATCGGCTCTTCGGCTCATGCTACGAATCGGCTCGTGACTCTGCCCGCTCGCTTCCAACTCCACCTCCTCGCGTTCGTGGTCGCGCTCGTCGGCGGCCTCGCGTGTGACGTCATCACGCTCCCGACCGGGACCAGCACGACGACCAACGCGGTCGCGGGCGCGGCCTGTCCCGAGTGGGGCAGCGGCAAGCCGCTCGGGGGCAGCTTCACCGGCAAGGCCGACGTCGACGCCAACCTCGGCGCCTTCATGCAGGCCGCGATCGACATCCAGCGCATCGCCGATCAGTCCGAGGCCAACGTCTCGGCCGCGTGCATCAAGATGGGTCGCGATCTGGGCGTGTCCGAGGACAAGCTGAAGCCCCAGGGCGACGACAAGGTCACCGCGCCCTGTGCTGCCGTGGCTGCGCAGATCGAGGCTGTTCTCAAAGGTGGGGTCAAGATCTCGGTCAGCTACGAGCCGCCCTCGTGCCAGATGGACGCCAACTTCAAGTCGAAGTGCGAGGCCGAGTGCGGCATGGAGGTCGACCCCGGCAAGGTCGTCGCCGAGTGCGAGCCGGCCAAGCTCTCGGGCTACTGCCAAGGCACCTGCTCGGGTTCGTGCGAAGGCACCTGCACCGGCACCTGCTCGGGCGAGTGCTCGGCCAAGGACTCCAAGGGCAACTGCATCGGCGAGTGCACGGGCACCTGCACCGGCAAGTGCGACTCGACCTGCCACGCCAAGTGCGAGGGCGAGTGGAAGG
>JAMHUH010000432.1:0-2593 GCA_035904925.1 Nannocystaceae bacterium | reverse complement strand
CAGGGCATCCGCAACGACGAGGTCGCCAAGGCGCTGCTCGCCGAGGGCATCGGCGTCGCGCAAGATCGCTGCTTGCTCGCCGATCATCGCCGGCTCGAGCTCGGCCCGCTCGAGCCCGAGCCGAGCGCGTGAGCGGCCGACGCTGGCTGATGGTCGGGCTCTTGTGCACGAGCGGCTGCGAATATCTGGCCGGCATTGGCGTGCTCGCCAACGAGTACGGCGAAGAAGAGCGCGAGAAAACCAAGCGGCTCGAGCAATGCGGCGAGTGTCCAGCCGGGCAACGCTGCAACCTCTTGCTCGACCCCGGCGAGTGTCGGCCCGATCCCGGCGTCGAGGGTGATCCTTGCGGTGAATGGAAGGGTCGCCAAGATCCCGAGCATGGCTTTGGTTGCGCGAGCCCGCTGCTCTGCAACGCGGCCCTCGATCCGCCGCGCTGCGCTGGTCCGGGCGGGGTCGGCCAGCCTTGCCAGATCGACGAGCACTGCGACGCGACCACCTACTGCAAGGGCCACGCGACCTGCGAGCCGATGCTCGCGCCCGGAGCCGCGTGCACCTGGTCCGAAGAATGCCGACCCCTCGTCTGCCACGGACCGAGTGGTTGGGTCTGCGCAGCGCCCAGCGCCGAGGGTGGCCGCTGCATCGGCCCGGGCGACTGCGCGAGCGGGTCGAGCTGCACCGATCAGAGCGTGTGCGCGGCTGCGAGGGACGTCGACGACTGAGCGAGCATCCGTGGCTCGCACAGCTCGCGCACGACCTCGGCGAGCGCTTCGAGCAAGCCTCGCACGTCCGCCTCGGTGTGCGCGCGCGTGAGCGTGAAGCGAAGCCCGCCGCTGCGCAGCGGCACCGCAGGAAAAGCGACCGGGTTGACCAGGTAGCCGCGCTCGATCATCCGGGCCGCGGCGGCGATGGTCGTGTCGACGTTGCCGAGCACGACATAGTGAATCGGCGTGGGCTCGCCCGCGAGCCGAATTGCCCGAGGCGAGAGCGTGGCGTTGGCGTCGATCAGCGCGCGGGTCTGAACCATGCGATCGGCCAGCGCGTGCTGGAGTCGCTCGATCTCGCCGTCCAAGTGGATTCGCGCGCTCGCACAGATCGCGCCCAAGGCCGAGGGCGGGAGCTGAATGCTGAACATCAGCGAGGGGCCGAGGTTCTCGATCCGCTGCTTGGTCGCGAGGTCGGGCACCGCGATCAATCCGCCCGTGCAGCCAAAGCCCTTGCTCAACGAAGTGGTGAGGATCGTGCGCTCGATCGGCAGCAGCGTATCGACCAGCGATCCGGCCCCATGCGTGCCGCACCAGCTCATGCCATGCGCGTCGTCGAGGTAGGCGTGGAGCGGCTCGTAGCGGTGCATCAATTCGGCGAGCCTAGCGACGAAGAGGCGATCGCCGAACATGCTGTAGATGCCGTCGGCGCAGTACCAGACCCGCTTTGCACCGCCCGCGATCGCCCGGACGATCGCCGTCTCGAGCGCCTCGAGGTCGCCGTGCGCGACGCTCTGGCGGACCGGCCCGCGCGGACCGAGGGCCGCGAGCGCCGTCTGAACGCTGTGGTGAACCTGATGATCGAAGAGGACCACGTCGCGGGCCGAGACCAAGATCGGCAGCGCCGCGCCATGGGCCAGCGTGGTCGAGCCCGCGAGCACGACCGGGCGCCCGAACACTTGCTCGAGCAGCGACTCGGCCTCGGCGTAGAGCGGGCTGGTCACGAAGCAGCGCGAGGCGCTGAACGAGACCCCGAAGCGCTCGATCGCGGCGATCGACTCGGCCGCGAGCCGCGAGTCCCGATCGAGGCCCAAGTAGCTGCACGTGGCGAAGCTGATCAGCTCGCGCCCATCCGGCTCGATCTGCAAGGTCCGGCCATCGCCGCCGATCGCTCGTGCGCGACATTGCGTGACCCCCATCGCGCGTCCGCGAGCCATTGTGGATTCGAGCTTGGCGTTCATCTTCGGTTCGCCCCGGCAGTACCGAGGCGAACGCGTTTGGATTAACTCAAACGCGAACGTCGGCGCAGATCGGCGGCGCGCCCGGGAGCTGCATGCAGTAGGCGACGAAAGCCTCGAACACCGGCTGCGGCGTGCCCGAGGTCGGCAGCGCATGCAGGTGGAGGCCCGGCAGCGCGTTGACCTCGAGCAGCCCCGCGAGCCTGCGCTGGCCCGGCCCCGCGCCGAGCAGCTCGTCCGCGGGCCCGCGCAGATCGACGCCCGCGACGTCGACCCCGAGCAAGCTCGCCGCTCGCTCGGCGACCTCGAGCCAGCCGCGATCGATCTGCGTGGTGCGATCGATGACCTCGACCTCTTCGAACACGATCTCGATCGCCCGGCCCGGCGCGAGCACGTCGTCGAGTTCGAGGCCCTCGGGCTCGAGCCGATCTTCGACCATCTCGAGGTCGAGCTCGTCGAGGACCACCAGCGCCTGCTCGCGCCAATTGGTCCGGCGCGGATCCTGGTTGAGTTCGCTGACCAGCGCGGCGATCGTCCGCACGCCGTCGCCGACCAACATTGGCCGGCGCAGCTCGGTCGCCGCGATCGCCCGACCGCCGATGACCGCGACGCGAAGGTTGATGCCCGGCACGTAGGGCTCGATCAGCACCTCTT
>JAMHUH010000431.1:0-3880 GCA_035904925.1 Nannocystaceae bacterium | reverse complement strand
TCGGATCGTCGCCACGATGATGCCCAGCCACGTCGACTTCTACGAGCTGCGCGGCCGCAGCCGCGTCCAAGCGGCCCTCGCCGGCGTCGAGACCGAGCGCTCGCTCGGGCTGATCCGCCGCGATCTCGCTCGCCTGCGTCGCAGCCACAAGCCGCAGATCGGCGCCCAGGCGCTGGTCATCGCGGCCGGCTTGCACAGCTGTATGAACGAGCCCGCGAAGGCCGAAGCGAGCTGGCGCGAGGCTGCTGCTCGCTTCGAGACGCTCGGCATGGCGGCTCACCTCGCGGCCGTGCGCATGCGTTTGGGCGGGGTTGGGGACGCGGAGGCTGGGGCGTTGGCGCAGGCGTACTTCGATGCGCAGGGTATTGCCGAGCCCTCGCGTCTGGTCGATGCGCTCGCGCCTGGGCGCTGAGATCATCGCGCTCGATCCTTCGCGGTTGATCGGGTTCTCGATGGGCGGGCTTCACGGTGGGAAGAAGGGTCCCCCGCTCGGGCTCAAACACGTCGCCCTTCGAATCGCCGTTGCCCTCTCCCTGGTTGGCGATGCTCCGCAGATCGTGGCGCTCGGGTATCAAAGCCAGGGGCTCGACTCGCCTCGGAGGGACCCTTCTTCCCCCCGCGCGCCTTCGAACTCGAATGCTGGCTCCGTCCTCCATAGGGAAGCGTAGATTCACGGACTCTTCGACGCGAAGAATCAACCGAGTCAGCATCCTCGCGCTGGTCGGCAACGCAGGTTCGCGCGAGAATGCGACGATGATCCGATCGCTCGCTCGCGCCTCGGCCTTGCTCGGAGTATCGATGCTCTTGGCCGCACCGAGCTCGACCGGCTGCCAGCGCAGGGCCAGCTCGTCTCCGGAGCAGATCGAAGCAAAGCGCGTCCTGACCGAGCGTCTCGAGCTCGCTACCGCCCGCCCCTCGGCCGACGCCGGACCACGGTCGAATTCACGGTCACGCACATGCTCGACGACATCCCGAGCGAGATGCACGTCTGGGCCAGCCCTCGAGCGCGGGCCGGCGCGATGTTCACCTATCCCGCGACCCCGCATCGGATGTCCTTCCGCCACCGGCTACGCGCTCGCGGCCAAGCAGATGAAGCCGCAGCTCAAGGGCTGATGCACAAGCCCAGCGTCTCGAGCCCGGGCGGGGCCGTGCCGGCTTCGAAGAACGTCACGCACTCGGTCCCCGGCTGCGCGCACGCGCTGCCGAACTCGCAATAAGCCGCGCAGCAGGCCGAGCCCGCGCAGTCGGGCATCACCGCCGCGTCGGCGCAGTAATTGTCCATCGCGCAGTCATTGACGAAGCCGCAGGGCTGACCGGTCGCGAAGTTCTCGGTCAGCGGCACGCACATGAACTCGCTGCCTACCCAGAAGCACCCGCAGGTGCCCGGGCACTCGTCCTGCATCGGCTCGCAAGTCGGCGTGCACAGAGCGTCGTCGCCCGGCAGGCTCTTGAAGTAATTGCAGGTGAAGCCCTCGCCACACTGGGCCAGCGCGGCCTCGTAATCATTGATGTCGTTGCAAAAGCGCAGGCACGAGCCCATGCCGTTGCCCGCGTCCCAGCAGACCGCATCGGCCCCGCACGCATCCTCGCCCGGCGCCTCGCCGAGCTCGCATGCGGAGCCGGCCGCGAGCGGATCGTCGACCAGATCGGCGCAGACCTGCGTGAGCTCGTTGTCGTCCGTCCACGCGAGCGTGCACTTGCGGCCCGGCCCGCACTCGTCGGAGCCGAGGTCCTCGCACTCGGGACCGCTCGGCATGTCGCCGATCGGGACGAAGCTTGGGCCGTCGTCGATCGGGCCGTCGTCGATCGAGGCGCCGCTCGTCTCGGTCCCCGTGCTCGCGTCCGACTCCTCGTCCGCGGCTTCCTCCGCCGCAGGGATCTCCGCCGTCGGCGCCGTTAGGCAGCCGGAGATCAGGAAAAACGAGAGTGTCAGATTACTCTTGGCGGCTTTCATGATCGATCCTGAATCCAGAAAAGACTATCAAAGCCAACTTGTCAAACTAATCTTAGTCGCTCCGGCCGGGCGTGCTAGACAGCGCCGCGATGGGCAGCCGGGTTGATCGACAGCCACTGCCACCTCGACTACGCGTCGATGAGCAGCGATCTGGCCGCGACCTTCGCCCGCGCGCGGGCGGCCGGGGTCGAGCAACTGCTCCACATCGGCTGCTCGCCCGAGTCGATGGCGAGATCACCGCCCACGACTGCGCGATCGAGTCGATCGCACAGGCCTGCGCACCGGCGCCCCCGATCGCGCTGCCGTCGTCGTGAAAGGCTCACAGATACCAAGCGCCTTCCCAGTGAGCTCGATCTCCGTTCGCCGAATCCCGAGGTGCCTGCGGAACTTCTGCAATGGCCCGAGGGGCATGCGGCCGTCCTCATTCTACTCACTGCGGAGGGCGAACCACAGCCTGGCGCCACGGTCGTGCTTGGCTGTGAGCCCTCGGACTTCCCCGACCTGCCCATCTCCCATTGCTTTCGAGAGTCCACCACAAACACTGATGGTTGGGTGGAATTTCGAGATCTTCGACCCGGGCACTATCGCCTCCAAGTTGTCTGCCCAGGTGGAATCTATGCCGGAACCGGGATCGACCTGTCGCACGAGGGATCGGCGGGGGTTCGATATCACATGAATCCAGGCTGGCCTGGTGGAGAATGCCCGCCCGAGCATTGAGCTTCCCGGTGAAAGCAGCGGCCCAAAAGGGTCCCTCCATCGCTATGGTCGGCAGCCCGGGTTCGCGCGAGGATGCGACGATGATCCGATCGCAAGCTCTCGCCTCGGCCTTGCTCGGAGTGACGATGCTCTTGGCCGCGCTGAGCTCGACCGGCTGCCAGAACCAGGCCAGCTCGTCTCCAGAGGACTCCGAAGCGAAGCGAGTCCTGACCGAGCGCCTCGAGCTCGCGAGCGCCCGCGGACGCGAGATCCATCGCCGCGACATGCTCGGTTGGTGGGCCTCCGACCTCGCCCAGCTCGAGCCCTCGCGGCTGGCCGCCGTGACCGGCTGGCTGCTCGACGCCGACGACTCGAGCGCCGTCCACTTCACGATCGAAGGCGAGGCGGGTCCGGCCACGACGATGATCGTTCGCTGCCCCGGCTCCGGCCCCGAGAGCTGCGCGACCGAGCTCTTCGCGGATCCGCAGCCGCTCTCGGATCGCAACCTCGCCCAGGTCCGCGCGGTCGCGACCGCCGCAAAGCACCCCGAATTTTCTCCGACCTCCGAGCGCTACAACCATGCCGTGCTGCCGGCCGAAGGCTCGCGTTGGTGGGTGTATTTGATCGCGGCGACCACAGATCCCAACCTGATCATGCTCGGTCGCCACTATCGCTTCCTGGTCTCGGCCGCTGGCGACGAAGTGCTCGAGTGGCAGGCGTTCAGCAAGTCGGCGCTGACGATCGACGCCCGCCCCTCGGCCGACGCCGGACCCGCCACCACGGTCGAGGTCATGGTCACGCACATGCTCGACGACATCCCGAGCGAGATGCACGTCTGGGCCGCGCTCAACTATCGGACCAACATCGACGTCGTCACCGGCGACGAAAGGATCTGGCGGGTCGCTGCCGATGGATCGATCACGCAGCTCGAGCGGCGTGGCATGGGTGTCTGGTCGAAGCTGAGGCCGGTCGAGTAGATCGACGCGCTCTGTCGTCGGCTCGCGGACCGGAATTGTCGGGGAGGCCAGATGGGCGAAAGCACCGTCCGAACGTTGGTCTGTCGGCTGCGCGTGATCGAACGCGACGGGCCGTGGCACTGAAATGCATGGCTTCACGCTCCGCGTCGGTCGGATTCTTGGTCTGTGTCGCGCTCGCGGCCTGTGCGAACGAGGCCGTCGATCCGACGGCCTCCGACGAGGTCGGCGAGGGAGACGAGGACGAGCCCGATCC
>JAMHUH010000430.1:0-1803 GCA_035904925.1 Nannocystaceae bacterium | reverse complement strand
GGCCGATCAGTTCGCGTTCTGCGTCGCGACCTGGGAGGCCCTCTACGGTCAGCGGCCCTATCGAGGCCAGACTGCGGGAGCGATCGCTCGGGCGATCGAGCGCGGCAACATCAGCGAGCCGCCGCGGGAGAAGGCCAGCGCGGTGCCGGTGGCGATCCGCAAGGCGCTCGAGCGCGGGCTCGCGGCCGAGCCTGCGGATCGCTGGGCGACCATGGATGAATTGTTGGGCGAGCTCGAGGCGGGGCGGCGGAGCAAGGGCTTGTTGGAGCGGCTGCTCGAGCCCTTTCGCCGCGACTGAGCCTGGGGTCTGATACAAAGCTCGAATGGCGGATGAGCCAGCAAGCGATCCCCGCTCGGAGTCGGAGTTCGAATTCTCCGAGGAAGCCTGGAACGCGCTTGGCGAGCCGGCTCGCGCGCTCCTGAGCGCGGCCGCACTGTTGAACCCCGAGCAGATCGACGTCGAGTTGCTGCGACGGACCCTCGTCGCGCATGACCCCGCGTTTCCCTTCGCGGCCGCGTTGGCCGAGTGCATCGACCTTCACCTCGTCGAGGGTCGAGAGGGGCTGGTCATGGATCAGCAGTTCGCGCGCCATCTGCGATGCCTGGGCGGCGTAGCGAGCTCGCTTCGCGCATCGATGTTCGAAGACCTCCGAGCGGCAGCCGACGAGCTCTTGGATGATCCGCAGCTCGCCGAGCTAGCGAGGCGACTTCAAGCCTACTCGCTCGAGGTCGACATCTGGCCGAGGGTCGAGTTGGGCGGTGCGCTCGAAGTTGGCGACGCCATCTCGGCGCTCGGACGCTTCGCGGAGGCGCTGCCCTGGTACGAGCGAGCGCTCGCGGAGTTCGAAGCGGGAGCCGTCGAGGGTGGCGTCGACCACGAGAGCCTCGGCAACTGCCTCCAAGCACTTGGCTGGTGTCACGAGCAGCTCGGACACTTCGAGGAGGCTTTGCCCTGGTACGAGCGAGCGGCTGCCGAAAAGCAGCTGGGCGCCGCCGAGGGCCACGTCGACCAAGAGTGCCTCAGCACGAGTCTGCACGAAGTTGGCTGGTGTCACGAGCAGCTCGGACACTTCGCCGAGGCGTTGCCTTGGTACGAACGCGCCCTCGTCGAGGCCGAGCGGGGTGGCGTCGACCACGAGAGCCTCGGCTTGGCCCTTGGCGACCTGGGCCGGTGCAACTCGAGGCTCAAACGTTTCGAGGAGGCGTTGGCCTGGTACGAGCGCGTCGTCGCGTCGAAGCAGGAAGTGGGCGACCACGAGGGCCTCGGCGTGGACCTCCACGTGGTTGGTGTGTGTCTCACGAGTCTCCGGCGCTTCGCGGAAGCGCGATCTTGGTACGAGCGAGCCGTCGCGGAGCACGAGCGAGGCGACAGCGAGGGCCGGATCGACCACGAGAGCCTTGGCCGGAGTCTCCTCCAGGTTGGCTGGTGTCACGAGAAGCTCGGACGATTCGCCGAGGCGCTACCGTGGTACGAGCGAGCCATCGCGCAGACCGAGTTCGGCGACGCCGAGGGCCAGATCGACTACGAGCTCCTTGGCGCGAACCACCATCTGGTGGGCGGGTGTCACGAGAAGCTCGGACAATTCGTGGAAGCGTTGCCCTGGTTTGCGCGAGCCGTCGTGGAGGCCCTGCAGGGCGACCGGCAGGGGCGCGTCAACCACGAGGGCATCGGTTGGAGCCTCCACCAGCTCGGCAGTTGTCATGTGAGCCTCGAACGCTTCGGGGAGGCGTTGTCTTGGTACGCGCAAGCCTTCGAGGAGAAACTGCGGGGGGACGTCCACGGCCACGTCGACCATGACAGCG
>JAMHUH010000429.1:0-6458 GCA_035904925.1 Nannocystaceae bacterium | reverse complement strand
GCGACATGGCAATATTGCTTGAGCCGCTCGCGCCCGGGCAGGCTCATCATCAGGCGAAAGAGCACGCGAAAGTGCCAGTCGGTCAGGCGAAAGCCGAGGAAGAGCAGGGAATTGTCGACCAGCGCGCTCTCGACCTCGGGCGGGGTCAGGCGGTCGGCCGAGGTCCCGATCAGATAGTCGAAGTAGTCGTCTTCGGTCAGGACCAAGCCATCGTCGCTGTCGGCTCCGAACGCACCAAAGGCGTGATAGACGAGCGGCGCCTTCGGGCTGGGCTCGGCGATCGTCTGTTGGTCGGCGCTGAGCGGGGCCTTCTGGTAGCGCCAGCGGGTCAGGACTTGGGCGGGGTTGCGATCGTTGGCCTTGAGCGCGCGCTCGAGCAGGGGGTCGAAGTTGGTCGTGACATAGACCGAGGCCGAGAGCTCGGCCAGGATTCGGTAGGCGTCCGAGTTGCGCTCGCGCAGGTGATCACCGACCAGCGCGAGCAGCTTGCCCAGCTTGGGCTTCTTGTTCGCAGGTGGGATCTCGGCCGGCGGCAGCCAGCTCGAGTGCTGCGCGAGCAGATCGGTGAGCAGCTGATCTTGATAGGCGCGCACGACGTTGTAGCGCGACTCCTTGACGCTCATGTACTCGGTCACGCGCGGGAGGTCGTCCCACTCGTGCGCCGCAAAGGGGAAGTGGCTGGCGCCCGCGAGGCGCAGCGCGGTCTCGTGCGAGGCCCCGTGCGCGGCCTCGAGCAGGCGCGGGCCGAGGATCGGGACCAGCTTGCCGTCGCGGACCGGCTTGAGCAGGCGTCGCCAGATCTCCTTGCCCTTCTCGCCCTTGAAGCCGGGCGTGTACCAGAGCCGGCCTGCGGCCAAGCGGGTGTAGAGGGCAGGCATCCACGCGTCGCTGCGCTCGCGGATCTTGCCGCGCGCGACCGCGAGCGCGCGATCGATCTGGCCGTCGCGCAGCAGCTCGCTGAAGAACGCGGGCATCATGACCTCGACGCTGGTCATGGTGATGTAGCCCTGCATCGCGACGATCGCCGGCACGCCCGCGTCCGAGAGTCGAGCCGCGAGCGTCGCTTGCACGCTGGTGCGCGTGCCGGCGTCGACCTGCCCGCCATCGCCCGCGCTCTGGCACGAGGCCAGCACGACCAAACGCGGGCCCTTTTGCAGCTCGGCGATCCGAAGGGCCAAGTCCTCGCCCTTGATCGGCTTGGCCTCGCCCGCGTCGTCTTGCAGGATCAACGCGGGCGTCCCGGTGCTGCGCCCGAACATGCCGTGGCTGACCAGGTAGAGGATGTCGACGTCCTCGCGCAGCATGTCGATCAGGCGATCGAGCGTGAAGGGGTCGTCGGGGCCGCCCAGCGTGCGGACCTCGATGTCGGCGAGCGCGGCTCGGACCCGCGTCACCTCGCCCTCGTAGTCGACCGGAGCGAGCTGCATCTGCTGGAGCTTGGCGGCCGGCGGGGCCGACACGGCAATCAGCGCGCGCAGCTGGGCACGCGCGCGCAGCTTGACTGGTCGCCAGTCGCGAGAAACCATGAAGCGCGAGAAGAGCAGCGCCTCCGAGGTCGTCAGCGTCGTGTCGGTCTTGGGGTGACGGAGCAGCTCCCAGCGCAGGCTCTGCAGCTCCTGCGCCGAAGGATCGATGCAGAGCGAGAGTCGCAGGAATTGATCGGAGGCCTGGGCCGCCGTCTCGACCTGAACGAAGCGCTGGACGATCGCCTCGTCGGCGAAGAGCTGGCGCGCGAGCTCGCGGCCGTACTCGACCGGCGTCGCCTGGACGGCCAGCAGCGCGGCGAGGTCGAAGTTGGCCGTACCCCGCAGCGGCGCGACCTTGGCTTGGCTGCTCGGATCGGTGTGCGAGAGCTCGAGCAGGTAGCTCTCGGCCGCGCGGTGGATGGCCAGGTTCAGCGTGTAGTAGGCGTCGCTCATGCGCCCTCGATCAGCCCTTGATCAGGCTCGCCGCTGCGCTCAGCAAGGTCTTGATGGTCTCGGCCCTCGCCGCTTGGGCTTGCTTGACCAGCTCGAGGTGGAGCTCCCAGAGCGCGCGGTCGATCTCGCCGTCGCGCTCGGGGACGATCACGTCCATGTCGCCGTCGATTCGAATGCGGGTGAAGGCGCGCAGGTCTCCGTCGCGGGCGAGCGTGTCGCGGTCGGCCGCCGCCGCGGCGCTGGCGTTGCTGCTGACGTAGGTGCGGACCTCGAGCGTGACCGCGTCGTCGATCGCCTTGCCGAGCGTGTCGAGGACTCGATGGGCGAAGCTCTGGAACGCGCTCGGCTTGGGCTCGGCGCCCGGCTCGACCTCGGCTTCGGGCTTGTCGCGCCTGAACAGGCCGTAGGCGACCTCGACTTGGGTCGGGCTGGCGACCGCGTCGGGCTCGGCGCTCGGCGCTTGCTCGGGCGCGATGGTGTTGCTGTTCGGGCTCGCGGGGCTCGTGCTCGGCAGCGTGATCGAGTCGCGGGCATGGACCTCGCCACCCGGATCGGCGAGGGCGAGGCGGACGGCCGGATCACCGACGACCGCGTAGCCGCGCGCGTCGTTGCTCGAGGTCCACAGGTTGGCGAGCGTATAGGCGTCGACCGAGCCGGGGCTGAACTCGAGCTCCTCGATCTGCTGGCTGAGGTCCGAGGCCATCTCGGCGTAGCGCTCGTTGAAGTATTCGAGCGCCATGCCGACCGGCATGCCCTTCATCAGCACCTTGAGCGTGCTTTCGAATACGCCGAGCTGGGCCGACTGCAGGGTCTTGTTGCCGGTGCCCCACATGAACGAATAGCCCCAGGCGCGCTCGACATGGCCGATCGTGGCCAGGGCGCCGCCCTTGGGGTGACCGAGCAGCTTGCGGTGCAGACCCGCGACGAAGGCCCGGTCGGCGATCGGCTTGCGCTCCTTGAAGGCCTGCTTCGAGAACTCGTCGAATTCGGGCGTGCCGGCGCCGTAGCAGGCGAAGTTGAACGCGATCAGGCCGAGCGGACTGGCGTCGCTGCTCAGGTCGTCGCCCGACAAATACAGATCGTCGCCGATCGGCTTTCGCCAGCGCTTGGGCCCGGCCCAGTCTTGCAGCAGCAGCGCGCCCTGGTGGCGCTCTTGCAGCGGGTCGCCCTTGCGAAAGCCCATCCCGTGGCTGCCCGAGAAGAGCAGCGCGGGGGTCGAGGGCCCGCCGAGGAGCGGGAGGATCTTGGCCTTGCTGGCGTCCTCGTCGAAGTAGCGCGCGACCGACCAGCCGGGCACGTCCGTCCAGCCCGCGACCATGTCGGCGAGCGGGCCGACCAGGTTCTTGCGGCTCAGCTGCGTGGCCGGATCGTCGGGGTTGGCGACGCCGACGAACGCGACCTCGCGCGCGAGCGCGAGCCCGCCGGTCTCGGCCGCGACCACGCTGCGGGCATAATTGGCGTATTCCTCGATCGTGTCGAAGTGCAGCCGACCGACCGCGTATTGCACGTCGATCTGGTATTGCACGTGATAGGGAATCACCTGCGGCGAGGCGACGATCAGCAGGTAATAGGGGACCTTGTCGGGGTCGGCCGGGCCCGGGCCGGCGCCGAGTCGAGCGAGGTATTTTTGCTTGCTCTCGCCGGGCCGATAGCCGAGCACGCCCGTGTACTCTTTGTAACGATCACCTCGCTTGGTCGATTGGGCCCTGCGCAGCGCCAGCAAGGGCGAGAGCGCCTCGAGGATCGCCGCTTGCTCGCGCGCCTCGTCGCTCTCGGGCTTCACGGCTGGGAAGATCACCCCCCAGCCGGCCTGGTCGAGCTGCGTCGCGTCGATGCCCTCCTTGACGCCAAAGTGCTCTTCGTCCTTGTTGTCGTTGCGGAACTTGAGCTCGGCGAGGTGCTCGGGCTCGCGGCTCGCTCGCTCGATCGACTTGCCTTGGGCCAAGTTGGCCAGCGCCTCGGAGCTCAGCGGCTCGAACAGGTAGTCGCCGGTGGCCGCGTCGATGCCGTTGAAGTGGAGCTCGAGCTTCGGGTCGATGTCGAGGGAATCGTTCATGTCGTACTCGCTTGCCACTCCCGCATCACGTCGCGAATGAAGCGCCAGCCGGCGCGCAGGGCCAGGAGTGGGTTGGCCATGCGCAGCGCGACGGTGATCTTGGCGGTCGCCTCGAAGATCGAGAGCACGACGCGGAGTCGGGCTTGCCGGGCGCGCAGGGTCTGGTCGAGCTCGCTCGCGTGTCGGCGGAGCTGCTCGGCCGAGGCCGAGGCGTCGATCGAGCAGAGCATGTCGCCGACGAGCCCGACGCGGGTCGAGGCGACGCGGCGGCCGGCCACCTGGGTCTCGACCCGCGCGAGCGTGGTCAGAGAGTCGTAGAGGCGCTCGAGCCAGCTCATGATCTGCGCCTCCTCGGCGGGATCGGGCGCTGTGTCTGCTCGTGCGTCTGCGTCGGAGCTGGCGAAGCTGAGCGGCGCTGCGCGAGCCGAGAACGGAGTCAGGGCGGCCAGCAGCTCGCGCTCGGCCGCCGGCAGGTTCGGATCGGGCACATCGAACGCGACGCCGCTCGATCCGGCCGCGCGCAGGGCATCGCCGAGGGCTCGATCGAGGCGAGCCCCCGCGTCCTCGAGGCTCGCCTCCAACCACCGGCTCGCGCTCGGGTTGGTTGCGAAGTCGAGCTCGTCGAGGACCGCCTCGCTCACCGACCCGAGAGCTCCCGGAGCGCGGCGATCGTGGCCGTGAGCGTGGCCGCTCGATCGGCGCGGGCCTGGTCGACCGCGGCGCAATGCAGCTTCCACAGCACCTCGTCGGGCTCGCCGCTGGCCAGCAGCGGGATGCAGGTCTGGGTATCGCCGTCGATCGCGATCCGGGTGAAGGCCCGCAGCCGGGTGTTGGCCTCGAGCGGATCCCCGGTCTTGGCCAGCTCGGTCTCGCTGCTCTCGCTGGTGAAGGTGCGGACCTCGAGCACGCTGACATCGGTGAGCGCCTTGCCGAGCAGCTCGCCGAGCTGGCGGATCAAGCCGTCGCCGACCCGGCCGGGCTTGGTCGTGGAGGTGGAGCCGATCGTGGAGCTCGTTGCGATTGGATTGTCAGCCATGGTGATCCCTTCGCACGGTAGCGCGAGGCCTCGTGGAACAAAAGCACGATCGACCCGGCCCGTGGGAAAGCCGGGCCGAATCCGAGCGGCATGTTTCCAGCTGTCTACCGGCCGCAGGATTGGGCGAGCTCGATGTCAGGGGTTGCGAGTCAACAATTGCGTCTGCATCGCGACCCCAAATTCCCCGCGACGATCGAGCAGCCGCGTGCGACACAGGCCGATCCCGAGCGGCTCGGTGAAGGTTCGGGCGTCCATGCAGATCCACTCGTCGCTGGGCAGGCGATGCAAATGCACGCTCAGGTCGGGGTTGATGAATCCGAATTCGCGGGTGTCGAGCGCCGATCCGACCCCGTGGCCAGCGTCGGCGCAGATCATCACGCGCTGCAGCGGGCTGGTCGGCTCCTCGACCAGCAGGGGGATCCGCGGGCGGATCCACGCCGCCATGTTGCCACGACCATATTCGCCCGCGGCGATCCGAACCTCCATCGCCGAATGATAGCCGCGCTCGTGCTGAAAAAACGGAAACTCCCAGGCGCGCGACTGCTCGAGCGGGCGGATCCCGGCGAGGTCGTCGTGGCTGACGATCGGCAGGTCCAGCTCGCGCACGCGCATGCGCAGGCCGATCGCCACGATCAATTGTTCGTCGCCCGAGCGCAGCACGGCCGCGATTCGATCGACCCGACGGCCGGCCGAGAGCAGCTCGGTCTCGACCTCGAGCGGGGCCGCGATCGGGATCGGCCTGAGCAGCTCGAGCGTCATTCGAACCACGAGCATGGCTTGGGCGTCGGGCCCGGCCCGCTCGATCGCGCGGGCGAGCAGGCCGGCTGGCGGCCCTGCGTGCTGATGATCGTTGCTCCACGGGCCGCGCGTCGACTCGCTGGCGAAGAAGCGCTCCTCGCCGTGGGCTCCGAGCTCGCGCGAATAGAAGCTGGGATCAGTCACGCTCGCGCACCGCCTGGCTCGCGGCCGCGACCGCCCGCTGCTCGGCGGGGATTCGGATCCCGAGCAGCAGCGCGGCATTGAGCACACTGGCGATCGCGGCGGTGATCCAGGCGTCGAAGATCATCGGGATGCAGACCAGCTCGAGCGCGACCGCGAGATAATTGGGGTGGGCGACGAATCGATAGGGGCCGCTGCGGATCGCCGGCAAGCCGTCGATGACCAAGATTCGCGTGTTCCAGCGCTGCCCGAGCGTGGCGATCGCCCAATAGCGCAGGGCCTCGGCGAGCACGAAGCCCGCCAACCAGAGCCACCACATTGGCGCGAGGGTCGGGCCACCGAGCAGGGCTTCGCTGATCCAGCCGATGCCCCAAGCGCCGTGCAGCAAGAAGAAGAGCGGATAATGGCCGGCTCCGAGCTCGCGCGCGCCTTGGGCTCGCGCCCAGCTCTCGTTGCGCTTGGCCAGGCGCAGCTCGGCGACCCGCTGGATCAGCACGACCGCGACGAG
>JAMHUH010000428.1:0-5004 GCA_035904925.1 Nannocystaceae bacterium | reverse complement strand
AGTCGGAGCTGCGCGCCCAGGGCCTGTTCGAATCGGCGACGACCTGGGAGCTGCTGCTCTGGGACGACCTCGACGCGCAATTGCTGATGACCGATCGCAAGCCCGAGGACGGTCGCAAGCCGACCGCCTCGGAGCTCGGCGCCGAGCAGGTCGACGCCAGCAGCACCGGCCTCTTCGCGTTGCAGACCAGCAACCCGCTCGGGGACTTGTTCGTTCGCCACCGCGGGTTGGTGCCCAACCGCGACGTGAAGTGGCGGCGAATCACGATCCGCTGGGACGGGGCCACGTTCGCAATCGAGCAGCGCGAGGGCACGATCGCGGCCAAGGTCGCGCGGGCCGACATGCAGCCGGTCGGAGCCCCGCCCGAGCAGCCGGCCTCGCCGTAAATCTCGATGACCCAACCAAGCGAAAGGGCCGATCAGCGATCGGCCCTTTCGCAATTGTCGGCTTGGCGAGTTTGATTCGGAGAACAACGCTTCAATGCATCGATGTACCTAACCTCGAATCGTGGGGGAATCCCAACCGCGATTGGATTTCGATGAATTATCCGCCTGTTTCCTCGAACCATGCCACGGGCCCTGACACGTACTGCTGTTACGAAATCGAAATCTGGGAGCCTCGGGCTCGAGCGCGGTGACACGGATTGACAAATCGCGTGTCGGTTTTTCGCGGCGCTCGAAGAGCCAGTCGTCGGCGAGCTCGCGGCCGTCGGCGCCGAGGACCGGGCGGACCTTGGTGGTCTTGTCGTAGGCGACCACGAGATCGGGGACGACCACGTCGCCGATCTTGATGTCGGCGTGGAGGGCGGCCGCGATGCCGAGGTTGACGATCGTCGCGGGCCGATGCGCGAGCAGCCGGTTGGTCACGTGCACGGCCTCCTCCGGGCTCATGCGGCCGGCAAAGCTGGCCACGCAGCGATAGCCGAGCTCGATCCAAAAGTAGTCGGACCCGCCGTAGGTCTGGTTGGGTCGCGCGAACCATCGCGAGCCGTAGCGCTCGGCGAGGGTCGCGAACTCCTCGGCGAGCACGACGAGCACCGCGATGTCGGGGGGCTCGGCGTCGAGGTCCCAAGGCGGCGGCGGGGGCATCGCGCTCGACGCTATCACGCGTGCGAGCCGATGCTCGGCCTCGGAGCGGTGACCTGGGCCCTTTTCGAACCCGCGCGGGCATGGTGAGGTCGCGGGTCGTCGACGCTGGTCTTGCCCGGCTTGCTGGTCCTCACTGATCGCGAGTCGACCGAGGTCGGCGTCGGCGATGCAATTCATGCGAGCGCCTTGCACCCGGCTCGCTCCAGATGGTCCCATCGCAGGCATGAGCGCCGCCGATCTGCACGCCGTCCCTGCCCGCGTCCGCGAAGGCTCGAGCTCGAGCATCCAGTCGCTCGCCGATTATCGCGAGCACTACGCCCGGGCGGAGGCCGATCCGAGCGGCTACTGGCTGGCCCAGACCCACGCGCGCATCGCTTGGCGCACGCCGCCGACCCGCGGGCTCGAGGGCGACTTTTGGTCGATCCGCGACAACCCGATCGCTTGGTTCGGCGACGGCGAGCTCGACGTCAGCGAGTCCTGCCTCGATCGTCACCTCGCGACCCGCGGCGACAAGCCGGCGATCATCTGGGAGGGCGACGAGCCGAGCGAGACTCGAACGCTCTCCTACCGCGAGCTGCACGAGCAGGTCTGTCGCTGCGCCAACGTGCTGCGCTCGCTCGGGGTCGAGAAGGGCGAGCGGGTGATCATCTACATGGGCATGGTCCCCGAGGCCGCGATCGCGATGCTGGCCTGCGCACGGATCGGGGCGATCCACTCGGTCGTGTTCGGCGGCTTCTCGGCCGAGGCCCTGCGCGACCGGATCCGCGACTGCGGGGCCAAAATGATCATCACGCAGGACGTCGGTCGCCGCGGCGGCAAGGACATCCCGCTCGAGCGGACCTGCCAGGCCGCGATCGAGGGCGAGCACGCGGTCGAGAAGGTCTTGATCCTCCAGCGCGGCCTCGGCCTCTCGGGCCTCGTGCGCGTGCTCGGTCGCGACCACGATTGGCACGCCGCGCTCGCGGCCGCGAGCCCCGAGTGCGAGCCGACGATCTGCGCCGCCGAAGATCCGCTCTTCGTGCTCTACACCTCGGGCTCGACCGGGCGGCCCAAGGGGCTGGTCCACACCCGCGGCGGCTACCTGACCTGGGTCGCGTGGTCGCACGCGACGGTCTTCGATCTGCGCGAGGACGACGTCTATGCCTGCGTCGCCGACGTCGGCTGGATCACCGGGCACAGCTACATCGTCTATGGCCCGCTCTGCAACGGCGCGACCACGCTGATGTTCGAGTCGATCCCGACCTACCCCGACGTCGATCGCTACTGGGACTTGATCGCCCGGCATCGGGTCACGATCTTCTACACGGCCCCGACCGCGCTGCGGACCTTGGCCGCGCATGGCGTGGTGCCGGTGCGACGCCACGATCTCTCGAGCCTGCGCGTGCTCGGGACCGTCGGCGAGCCGATCGATCCCGCGGCCTGGCGCTGGTATCACGACGTGGTCGGCCAAGGCCGCTGCACGGTCGTCGACACCTGGTGGCAGACCGAGACGGGCGGACACGCGATCACCCCGATCGCCCCGGCGACCCCGACCAAGCCGGGCTCGGCGACCTTGCCCTTGCCCGGGATCATGCCGGTGCTGGTCGACGCCGAGGGTCGAGCGATCGTCGGTCCGGGCGAGGGTCGGCTCTGCCTCGCGCACCCTTGGCCGGGGATCGCTCGGACCGTCTGGGGCGATCACGAGCGCTATGTGTCGACCTACTTCGGCATGTTCGAGGGTCGCTACTTCACCGGCGACGGCTGCCGACGCGACCGCGACGCCTACTACTGGATCACCGGCCGAGTCGACGACGTGCTCAACGTCTCGGGCCACCGCATGGGCACCGCCGAGTTCGAGGCCGCCCTGATCGCGGTCGACGAGGTCGCCGAGGCGGCGGTCGTCGGCTACCCCCACGCGATGAAGGGCCAAGGCGTGCACGCCTACGTCGTTCTGCAGCCGGGCGTGCGCTTCAGCGAGGCGCTCGCGACCAAGATTCACCAAGGCGTCCGCGAGGGCATCGGCGCCCACGCTCGGATCGATCGGCTCCAGGTCGTGCCGGGATTGCCCAAGACCCGCTCGGGCAAGTGCATGCGTCGGATCCTTCGCAAGGTCGCCGAGGGTCTGCCGGATCAGCTTGGCGACGTATCCACGCTCGCCGATCCTTCCGTGGTCGAAGCGATCGTCGAGGGTGCCCAACCACTGCTGGGACAATAGTTCGGACAAAAGTCCGCAATAGTGTTCTCGCCAGGCTTGGCAGAATGCCCCAATGTCCGTAGCTTCCGCGCCGTGTTCGGCCGACGCACTCGAGCTCCCCTGGGCGTGCCCGTCGAGGTCCCGCAGCCGCTGCTTCATGCGGCCAAGTGGATCACCAGCCGACCGCCGGCCGAGATTCGGGCCAAGGCCACGCGGCCGACCATCGACGAGGACATTCGCAAGCATCCGACTCGCTGGATCGGCGACGTCACGCGCACGAGCGCGCTCGGGACCTTGGTCGATGGCGCGTTGGCCTTCGCGCTCGAGGACGCCGCGCTCGATCGCTGCCGTTCGATCGAGCTGCGCGTGCATCGTGACGGCTCGGCCAGCGTCCGCCACGACGGACCTGGCTACGATCCGCAGCGGGCCTCGCGAGGCATGCAGCGCTGGCCCTGGCTGCGGACGACCTGCGAGCGCGAGCTGGTCTTGACCAAGGCCGTCTCGGCCCCGGTCGTGACCAACGCGCTGAGCCATTGGTGCCGCTTCGAAGTCTCGACCACCCGCGGGGTGTTCAGCCAGGCGTTCTATCGCGGCAAGCCCCAATGCCCGATTCAGCGAGTCGGCAATTTGGCCGCCGACGCCCCGACCCAGACCCTCGTTCGCTTTCGGCCCGATCCCGGCGTGTTCGTCGGCATGAGCTTCGAACTCGACGACTTGTACATGCGTGGGCTGGGCAGCCTGCTCGAGCTCCCCGGCGTCCGCCTGATCATCGTCGACGAGCGCTCGCAGTCCGAGCCCTTGGTGATCGACGGCGCCCGGTTGGGCTGATCAGGCGCTGCGAACCCGCCGAAACGCCGCCGCGCCCTCGCGCTCGAGCGAAGGATGCAAGCGTAGATCCGAGCGCTTGGCCAGATCGATCGCCCAACGCAGGCCCTCGTCGAGCTCGCGGTGGACCGCGTGCGGGGTCGAGAGCCGGGTCAGCCAGAAGATCGCCGTCAGGGCCCCACGAACCAGGACCGAGGGCATCACGTAGGCCGTACCGACCAAGCAGGCGTCGAGCAGGGGCTTCGACGCCTTCATCCAATCGGCATACATCGCGCGCTGGACCGCGGTCACGCTGGTGCCGAACGAGCAGTCGACGACCGAGACGCAGCGAATCTGGTCACGGGCCAATTGCTCGAAGAGCAGGGTCTGTTCATCGAGGTATTGACGCAGGTTCTCGTCGGTCGTGTCTTCGATCTGGGTGCTGAGCAGGATCGGTTCGAGGCCATTGAATGTTTGATAGAGCGACATGACGACCTGTGGCCATCTTTGGCGAGCCTTGCGTCGGCGTGCAACCTGCGTTCGCGACTCGGCTCGAGGCGGGTGGCCGCGGCCCGCTCGCAGTCGCGCGAAGTCGCCGAAGTCGAGAATTCGCGGCGTGGGAGGGTGCGGTCGCGACACGTGCATTCGGCAATTGCACCGACCCGCGAATGCTGCGACCCGCCCGCGCGAAGCACCCCCGCGGGTGCGCCCGGATCACCCCCCTGGGCTCGAAGCGCAGGCGCTCGCGCGCATGTTCCATCCTGCCTCAATCGATCGGCACATAGCCGGTCCGCAGTGGATTGGCGCGCCCGGTCCCCCACAGCACGCAATTCGTCGACGAGCCCGGGAGATCCCAGATTTGCACGCCGCCTTCTTCACCGCCGAGCGAGTCCTTGAGCGAGAGGACCAGCTCGAGCTGGCCGTCGCCGTCGAGGTCGG
>JAMHUH010000427.1:0-14031 GCA_035904925.1 Nannocystaceae bacterium | reverse complement strand
CGAGCGCGAGGATCAGGGTGGTCACGCCGGCGCGGGCGGCCGCGCTCGCGATCGTGACCAGCTCGCTCGCGGGGCGGGTGTCGTCGAGCTCGAGCGCGATCGTGGTTGGACTCGCGCCGAGCTTGGCGAGCAGCGTGTCGATGTCGGCGAGGCTCTCGACGCTCGCGACCACGCCCGCGTGCTCGCGCAGCTCGACGCGATCGCGGGCGACGCGAATCAGCGCCGCGTCGCCGCGCGGAGCGACGCGCAGGTCGATGCGCTTGCCCTCGGCGAGCGTCAGCACGAGGCCGGTGTCGGCCGGCAGCGAGGCCCCGACGCTACGCAGCGCGGCGACCTTGGGCTCACCCGCGAGCTCCAGCCTCTGCGCGGGCTTGGTCGCGAAGGCCTCGCGCAGCTCGGGGTAGGCGTAGCTCGGCCGCAGCTCGACATCGAGGACGCCGGGCGCCGCGGGGTCGCGCAGCGCGAGCTCGAGCTCGCCCACACGAACGCGATCGGCGTCGATCGTGACCACGAGCTCGGGCTCCGGCTCGGGCGCGAGCTCGGCCTCGCCGGGCACGCGCGCGTCTTCGCGAGGCGGACTCGGCTGCCCGGCGCTGCCGTCCGAACAGCCGACCACGAGGCTGATGGCGAGCACTCCAAACCTTCGCACGCGCCCCTCATATCACGATGTCGATGTCGACGCGACGCGAACCCACCACGACCTCGCGCTCGATCGCAGGCTGGCCTTCGACCTCGATGATCAGCGTGTATTTGCCGGGCTGATCAATTGGGCGATCGAAGCGGCCATCCCTGGCGCGGGTGGTCCAGCGCTCGCCTTCGAAGGTCTCGACCTGGGCGACGCGGACGCTCGCGAGCACCGGGTTGCCAGCGCCGTCGCGGATGTGGCCGCCGATCCAGGGGCCTCGGTGCACGCGCTCGAGCAGGGCTTGCCAGACCGGGCGCGTGGCCTCGACGGCGAGCGTGCGCAGGTCGAGCGTGGGGTTGTGGTGCGAGCCTTCGAGCACGAACGCGACCGTGCCGTGCTCGTGCAGGTGCCAATCTTGATCGCTGCCGGCGACCGGATAGGGGCCCTTGCGAACCGCATAGAACTTTTGGTTGGGCTGCTCGGGCGCGGCCGCGGCGATCTCGCGACCGATCGCCTTGTTGATGTCGGGCTTGGGGTTGCGGGCGCCGCCCAGGCCATAGGCGCTGTAGAGGTCGGTGCCGAAGGTGTGAAAGGAGAGCGCGGCGGCGAAGCGCTCGCGCTCGGCCAGGCCCATCATCGCTTGGGTCTCGGGCTCGGAGCCGGGCGCGGGCCCGCGAAACCACTTGTGCATGGGCATGTTGCTGCTGCCCTCGCCGCCCCAGCCGAAGGGATAATTGCGGTTGAGGTCGACGCCTTCGAAGGGATCGGCGAAGCCGTCGCCGTCGCCGTCGAAGCCGTTCTTGCGGATCGCGAAGCGCGACTCGTGCACGAACATGTGGTTGCCGTCGACGTTGACCAGCGGCACGCACCAGATCTCGAGGCCCTCGACCCAGGCGCTGATCTGCGGGTCGTGGCCATAGCCGCTGACCAAGCTGTCGATCGCGTCGAGCACGTACTCGATGCTGAGCAGCTCGCTGCCGTGGTGGGCAGCGTCGAGCAGGACCGAAGGCTCGTCGGGATCGCTGGCCGCGTCGTCGTCGGAGATCTTCAGCGCCCAGATCGGCCGGTTCTGGTGGCTGCGTCCGATCTCGACCAAGGTCGCGATGTGGGGGTAGCGATCGGCGTAGGCCCGCAGCAGTTGCTCGACCAGCGCGGGATCCTTGTAGGCGTCGTCGAGCACGAAGCCGCGCCCGCGCTCGCGCGGCGACTCGCTCGCGCGCTGGCGAAACGCGGGGTCGTAGGCGGACCAGGGCGCGTTGCTGTCGATCGCCAGGACCTCGACGCCGCTGCGGAGCAGGCGTTCGTAGCCGGTGGTGTCGAGGAAGAGCAGGGCTCGCTCGACCTCGCCGGGCGCGCGGGCTTCGACGGTCGCCTCGAGCTTGGTCCGCAGCGGCTTGGGCAGACGCGGGAGATCGTCGCTGCGGATCCAGGCGAAGCGGGTGTTGCCGAAGGGCGTGATGTCGGAGGGCGCCATCATGCCGTAGCGCTGCTCGCCCGCGTGACGCTCGCGCGCGTGGGGAGGCTGCCAGCGGGTGTCCATCGCCGAGAGCAGGCGAAAGCCCGCGTTCGGATCGTGCTTGGCCCCGACCCGAAGGCCGACGCAGCCCCACGCGTAGGTGGTGTCGTGGACGGCGGTGCTGGCCAGGTGCTCGAGCGTGTCGCCGTCGTAGACGTTGGCGAAGAGCTGCGGGCCGACCATGGTGACGACGACCTCGAGGCTGGTTCGACGGCCGAGCTTGGCCAGCTTGGCCTCGGGACCCATCGGCAGCTGCATGCCGCGATCCCAGCGATGGAGGCGGACGAGGTCGCCGGTGATCGACAGGTCGTAGCCCGAGAGCACGCGCGGCGGATCGCCCAGGTAGTTCTGGCGCAGCAAGAGCGAGACATCGATCGCGCCCGCGAGCTCGACCCGCATGCGGACGAGGCCATCGGCGATCTGGGCCTTGGTCTCGTGCGGAAACCAAAGCTGCTCGTCGAGCTCGCCGAGGCTGGTGGGGGTGAGGCGACCGGCGTCCTCGCGCCAAGTGCCGGTCGCGTTCGAGCTGACGCTCGGGGGCGCGTCGTCGGGTCGAAGCTTGCCCCAGAGCGTGGCCTCGCGGAGCGGATCGAATTGCGGAAAGCCGGACACGCTCGGGCTCGCGGGCTTGCTCGCAGGGGCCGGCGCGGGCGCTTCGGGCTCGGGTTCGAGCGCGCGCTCGGCTGGGGTCGCAGGCTCGCCCCCGATCTGGCAGGTCGGCAGCGCGAGCGGAGGCTCGGGCGTTCGCGCGGCGATCGGATCGGGCTCGTGGGTCGCCGCGGGATCGAGCTCGAGCGGCGGATCGACCTTGGGATCCGCGGGCCCGCCGATGTCGCGCGAGCTGGCCTCGCCCGAGGCTCGACAGCCGAGCACGATCCACGAACACACGATCACGAGCAGCAGCGAAGCGAGGCGCGACACCAGCAAAGTGTGCCACGCGCGACCCGAGAGCCCGCCCGGGATCGCGCCAAGACGGGCCTGGACAGACGGATCTGCGACTTGCACACTCGGGCGCATGGAGCTGCACAGCCTCGGCGGCTACCGGCTGATCAAGCCGCTCGCATCGTTGACCCCGGTCAGCCGGATCTTCTTGGCCTGCCTCGAGAGCGCGCCCGCCGACGCGCCCGCGACCCATGTCGCCAAGGTGTTGATGCCCGGCCAGGGTGACGACTTCGCCCACTATCGGGCCCAGTTCGAGCACGAGTGCAAGCTCCTGCGCCACTTCAGCCACCCGGGCATCCCCAGCGTCCGGGTCGCGGGCGCGCAAGATGGCGTCGACTACTTCGTGATGGACTACGTCGAGGGCGTCGACCTCGCGACGCTCTTGGGCCATGGGTCGGGCCAAGCGAGCGAGCACACCCGCGCGCTCGGCAAGGACCAAGCGGTCTACATCCTCGGCCAGCTCGCCGACGCGCTCCGCTACGTGCACGAGTTCGAGGTCCCCAACGAGGCCGAGGACGACTTCGAGCCGCTCGAGGTCCTGCACCGCGACATCTGCCCGGCCAACGTGCTGCTCTCGGTCGACGGCGACGTGGTCCTGATCGACTTCGGCTCGGCGAGCAGCCGCTGGCTGAGCCCCGAGCACACCGCCGCGCAGGCCGGTCACGTCGCCTACAAGGCGCCCGAGCGGGTCACCGGCAGCAGCAAGGCGACCGTTCGCTCGGATCTCTTCTCGCTCGCGGTCGTGCTCTGGGAGATGCTTCGAGGCGAGCGCTGCTTCAAGGCCGGCAGCGAGCTCGAGACCATGGACGCGATCGTCCGCTTCGACATCAGCCACGCCAGCCGGCGCGTCAGCGGGCTCTCGACCAAGTTGTCCGAGGTCCTGCGCCGCAACCTCGATCGCGACCCCGAGCGGCGCTACCCCGACGCCTACAAGGTGTTGCAGCGGCTCAGCCAGTCGCCCGAAGCCGCGGCGGCCGAGCGAGCGAGGCAGGAGCTCGCGGCCTTGGTTTGCGACGCGCTCGATGGCTGAGCCCTCGGCTCGAACCCTTCAGCTGCTCGCGCTGCTGCTCGTGTGCAGCTTCGCGTACTTCGTCGGGCCGCCGGCGTGGAACCAGAATTCTCGGCTGGCCCTGACCCGCGCGCTGGTCGAGCAGGGCCGGGTCACGATCGACGACTTCCACGCGACGACCGGCGACAAGAGCCGCCGCGAGGGCCACTTCTATAGCGACAAGGCGCCGGGGATCTCGCTGCTCTCGACGATCCCCTACGCGCTGCTGGTCGTCGAGCGCAAGCTGACCGGCGGCGAGCTGCCGGACGTGCGGGTCGAGACGCTCGACCCCGCGATCGCGGCGGCCGAGGCCGCGCCCACGCCCGCCGATCGCGAGCCCGGCGACGTGTTGATCTACAACCCGGCCCATCGCGTGGCGCTGTGGTTGTGCCGCATGGTCGTGGTCTCGCTGCCGAGCGTGCTCGCCGGGCTCTCGATGTTCGTGCTGCTGATCCGCGAGACCACGCGGACGATCGCGCTGGGGACCACGCTGACCTGGCTGCTCGCGACGCCGGCCTTCGGCTACGCCTGCGGGCTCTATGGTCATCAGCTGGTCGCGGCGCTGCTCTTCGCCGCGTTCGCGCTGGTCGTGCTCGACTCGCCCGCGCGCTGGGGCGTGCGCGGGCGTGGCCTGGTGATCGGCGGCCTGCTCGGCTGGGCGGTCTTGTCCGAGTACACCGCGGCGGTCCCGGTCGTGCTCGTGCTCGGCTGGGCGACCTGGCGGCGCGGCTGGGGGCTCGGCCTGTGGATTGCGATCGGCGGGCTGCCTTGGGCGCTGATCTTGGCCGGCTATCACGCGTGGGCGTTCGGCAGCCCGCTCGCGACCGGCTACGACTTCGTCTACCTCGAGGAATTCGCCGAGGGCATGAAGGTCAACTACGGGATCGGTCGGCCGGATCCGAAGGTGCTGATCCAGCTGCTCTTTGGCAGCTACCGCGGGCTCTTCTACTTGGCCCCGGTGATGCTGCTGGCCGCGTGGGGCGTGGGCGTGGGCTTGGTCGGGGCGGCGAAGACAGCGACGGAGCCGAAACCAAGCACGGTGCTGGTGCGCGGCGATTGGCTGCTGGCGCTCGGGCTGATCGCCCATTACCTGCTGCTCAACAGCGCGTACTACATGTGGGACGGCGGCGCGGCGCTCGGGCCTCGCCACGCCGTGCCGATGCTGCCCTTCTTGTGCCTGGGCCTGATCCCCGCGTTCGAACGCGTGCCGCGCGCGACCTGGATCCTGGCCGGGCTGAGCTGCCTGCAGATCGTGGTGATCACGGCCGCTGGCCCCGAGGCGCCGGGCTGGGGCAATCCGCTCTGGGCCTATGGCGTGCCCGAGCTGCTGGGCGAAGCGACCCGCGGCGGAGCGACCAGCGTCGGGCGCCTGCTCGGGCTGCCTGGGCCGCTGAGTTTGCTGCCTCTCTTGGCGCTCTGGGGCCTTCTGGGCCGCGAACTCGCGCGAACGAGGCCCAACGAGGCCGAGGCGGAGCTGGTCGCGATGTCGTGAGTCGGTGCACGGTGGGCTGTTCGCTCCGGCGCGATCGATCCCCCGGAGTCGTGGCACGAACAGGGCATCGCCATGAAGAAACTCGTCCTCGCGTCTTCGTTGCCTCTGCTCGCCCTGTCCACCTTCCTCGCGCCGGTCGAGGCCGAGGCTTGCGGCGGAACCTTCTGCGACTCGGGTCCAGTGTCGATGCCGGTCGATCAGACCGGCGAGAACATCCTGTTCCACATCGGCCCGGACTTCGTCGAGGCCCACATCCAGATCCAGTACGACCCGGACAGCGGGGCGAGCCAGTTCGCGTGGGTGATCCCGGTCACGGCCCTGCCCGAGTTCGAGATCGGCTCGCAGCTCTTCTTCGACGCGGTGCTCGCCGGCTCGGTGCCGCGCTACAGCAACCTCCAGACCGCCGACTTCTGCGGTGACGATGGTGGCTTTGGCGACGAGGCGGCTGGCGACTCGGGGTCCAGCGACTCCGGGGGCGACGGCGACGGCGATCCGGGCGGCCCGAACGTGGTCTTGCAGCAGACGGTCGGTGCGTTCGAGATCGCGGTGCTCGACGGCGGCACGGTCGAGGGCGTGATGCAGTGGCTGGCCGACAACGGCTACGAGCAAGACCCTGCGGCCGAGCCGATCTTGGCCTCGTACCTCGAGGACGAGTTCCTGTTCGTGGCGATGAAGCTGGCGAACAAGGCCGGGATCGAGGAGATCCACCCGATCGTCATTCGCTACTCGGGGACCGAGCCCTGCGTGCCGATCCGGCTGACCCAGATCGCGGCGCAAGAGGACATGGACATTCGGGCCTTCTTCTTGGGCCAAGCGCGGACGGTGCCGATCAACTACCGGCACGTGCTGGTCAACCCGCTGAAGCTCGACTGGTTCAACCTCGGCTCGAACTACAAAGAAGTGATCTCGATGGCGGTCGACGCCCAAGAGGCGAACGGCAACGCGTTCGTGACCGAGTACGCGGGTCCGAGCAACGTGATCCAGACGGCGACCTTCTACGATCCGAACTGGGACTCGGCCCCGCTGGCGGCCTTGGTCGACAGCCCGGTCGGGGTGTACGAGATCGTGGCGGCGCAGAACCTGGCGTACTGCGATCCGGAGTGGGACACGGAGTGCTCGTTCGGAAACCCGCTGCTGGCCCCGCTCTTCGCCGAGTACATCCCGGTGCCGGTCGGCCTGACGGCGCCGGAGTTCTACTCGTGCTTGAGCTGCTACGAGGCGATGATCGACCTGACGGCCTGGAACGCGGCCGAGTTCGCGGCGAAGTACGACGAGCGGGTGATCAAGCCGGCCTTGAACGCGCTCTCGCTGGTCGAGGCGAACCCCTACCTGACCCGGATGTACACGACGATCTCGCCGGCGGAGATGAACGAGGATCCGATGTTCCGGGAGAACAAGAACCTGCCGGACGTGTCGGCGACGCAGCAGTCGGTGCAGACGCAGCACTGCGACGGCTCGACGACGGTGGTGATCCCGGACGGACGTCAGGTCTACTTCCCGCCCGGCGCGGCGCTGACCTGGCCGGACTTCGGCGACGAGATGCCGTGGGAAGAGGACGTGGACGCGGCGAACATGGCCGACGACGCGCCGCTGATCAGCCTGATCGACAACACGGAGAAGATCGACGCGCTGTTGGCCGCCTACAACAAGCAAGAGGGCGAGCCTGCGGACGACGGAGGCATGGACGCGGGCGCGGACGAGGACGGCGGCTGTGCGTGCAACGTGGACGGCGGGAACGCGGCCGGTGGGCTGGCGTTCGGGTTCATGACGCTGGGCCTCTTCGGGCTGATCCGTCGGCGTCGCTGAGCCTTCGGCTCGCCGACCCAAACGAGCCCGCGACGCCGATGCGTCGCGGGCTCTCTCGTGTGTCAGGGCCGGCGCTGGACCTCGGCGAGCAGCGCTCGGCCGAGCTGATCGTAGAGCTCGCGTGCGTCCGCGTCGTAGAACTTGGTGTTGACGAAGGACTTGCCCACGCCCTGGTGGATCTCGTGCTCGAGCTGCGAACCAAAGAGCGAGACGACCTCGTCGCGGGTGATGATCCCCTCCTCGTAGATCTGCGCGATCTGCTTGCGAGCGAGGATCTCGGCGATCATTCGGCTGGCCGCGTCGGCCTCGAGCTCGATCCCGTAGAGCCCGGCGAGCTGCTGGACGAGGCTCGTCAGCGTCGCGCGATCGAGCTTTCCGAATCGACGCTCGCGCTCGGCGATCCACTCGGGCGGGACCTCGGGGCTGCTTCGCTTGCCCTTCATGAATTGCATCCGCGCCGACTGCAGATCGAACCACTCTTGCATCAGCGCCGCCTCGGGGAATTCACCGGCGACCTCGAGCACGCGCACCGCCGCTTCGTAGGTCGAGATCCGGCTGGCCTCGCTGGCCGTGCGGATGCCCCAATGCGAGTCGGGCCCGGGCGGCAGCCGAAACGCGGGCATCGTCGCGATCGCGGCGATCCGCCGGCTCATCCGCGAGCACTGCGTCCAGGTCCCGTCGAGCAGCACGACGGCGACCTTTCGCCGGGCTCGGGCCTCCGGGGTCGGCAGCGACTCGTCGCGGTGGATCGGCAGGTGCTCGGGCGCGAGCTCGGGCGCCAGCTCGGCTTCGGACGCGGGCGCAGTCCCGGCCTCGTCGCCGAGCACACGCGGGAAGATCAAGCGATAGTCGACGTTGGGCCGGACCAGCGCGCTGTCGTCGAAGGCGGCGGTGTGCGGACGCTCGCCGGGGCCCTCGTGCTCGAGCACGCCCCATTGCAGCAGCTCGCCGCCGACGAGGGTCCGCGCGACCTGGCGGCCGGTGTTGGTCGGCTTGTGTCGCTCGCGGTTGTTCTGCACGACGATGATCCGAAAGGGCGAGCGCACCCGCGGCCGCTGGGCGCAGGCGCAGAGCTCGAGGTGGAGCCCGCAGCCCTCGCAGCGCTCGACGCTGAAGCGACGCTGGCCGCTCATCGCAGGTCCTCCAACGCGACGCTGACTCGCTCGCGCAGCGCGGCCGGGAACATCACCCGCAGCGAGCCGAAGCGCTGCTGGGCGAGGCCAGCGAGCACCGGCGAGGCGTCGAGCAGGCTCTGCACGCGCGGGCCCGAGAGCACGACCAGCCCCTCGTCCTCGACATAGCCCTGGGTCTCGACGTGATCGATCGTGACGAAGTACGTGGGATCCCAGCCGGCCGCGCGGACCAGCGGATCGATCCGCTCGCGGACCTCGGCCTCGGGCGTGCCCTCGCGCAGCTTGATGCTCTTGAGCAGCTTTCGATCGCGCACACCCGCGGCGAGGCTGGCCAGCGCAGGATCGCGACCTTCGGCGAAGCGTGCGAGCGCGACGTCGAAGCCGGGGTCGTCGAGCTCGAGGTACTCGCGGGTCGTGATCGGCTCGCTACGCAACAACTTGGCGATCGGCTCGGGCGTGCCCTCGACCTGGCCACCGTGCTCGTGCAGCGCTCGGAGTCGGCGAAAGATCGCGTGGACCATGACCTCGGCCGCGCGCACGGCCTTGTGCAGGTAGACCTGCCGATACATGTAGAGCCGAGCCAAGAAGAAGCCTTCGACCGCGGTCAGGCCCTTGGCGCCGTCGACCGCGAGCGTGGCCGAGCTGACCCCGACGGGCAGATAGAGGCGCAGCGACGCGAGCAGCCAGTCGAGGTCGAGCAGGCCATAGCGGACGCCGGTCATGTGACTGTCCCGCATCAGGTAGTCGCAGCGATCGACGTCGAAGGTGCCCGAGACCGCGCGGGCGAGGTGGCGGATCGGACACTCGCCGTGGACCAGGCGCTCGACGTCTCGAGCCGCGCGCGGGTCGAAGGCGGCCAAGACCGCGTGGACCTCGGTCTGCTCGTCGAGCACGATCTTCGAAGTCCATGCTTCGTGCCGGGGCGCGTCGGGGTGGAGGCCTTCGAAGGTGTGCGAGAGCGGCCCGTGGCCGAGGTCGTGGAGCAGCGCCGCGGCCATGCCGACGGCTGCCCAGTAGTCGTCGATCCGCTCGTGCTCGGGCAGCTCGAGCGCCAGCGAGGCGACCCGCGCGAGGTAGCGCTGCATCACGTGAGTCGAGCCGACCACGTGGGCGAAGCGCGAGTGCTCGCTGCCCGGATAGGCGAGCGAGGCGAGGCCCATGGCGCGAATTCGTCGAAGGCGCTGGACCTCGCGGGTGTCGAGCAGACGAACCAGCAAGCGATGCGGATCGGCTTGGTTCGCCGGGTCGCGCGGGGCGAACGAGATCAGGCCGTGGACGGGATCACGCAGCAGCACGGCCGGAAGGTAGCCGAAATCGGCATGCGAGGGCGTTTCGCAGCGCGCGTGGCCGCGCGGCCTTCGAGTGCGATCGGTGGGGATCTCGCAGGGTGTTCGGCCGCTCCGCTCGCAAAGTCGCAAATCAGGCGGGTCCGAGCTTCGGTGATATGCTGGCTCCCTCCGCGCTCGCGCGGGTCCGCAACCCATGTTCACCTGCTCCAATTGCGGTCACAAGATCGACGCCCCAGCGGCTCGATTGCCCCCATTCTGCCCGCGGTGCGGAACCTCGACCGGGACCGGCTCGAACCCCTTCGCGGACTCGCTGGTCGACGACGAAGACGACCTCGCTCAGCTGCCACCGCCACCGCCGATGGACTCGATGCCGGTCTCGCGCTCGCATGGGCGCAGCGGACCCTCGAAGACCTTGTTCGGCATGCAGGGCCTCGACCCCGAGCAGCTCGAGCTCGAGGACGAAGGCGTTTCGAGCTTTCAGCCACGGGTGGCTGACTCGGTTAGTCAGCCACGGGTGGCTGACTCGGTTAGTCAGCCACGGGTGGCGGACTCGGTTAGTCAGCCCGTGGCCACGCCCGCGCCCACGCCTGCGCCCAAGCCCACGGCGCCGCCGCTCGCCAAGCCCCTCGTCGCGGGCAAGCCGATGCCCGCAATGCCCGCGATGCCAGGCAAGCCGATGCCTGCGATGCCGGGCAAGCCGATGCCCGCGATGCCGGCCAAGCCACCGCCCGCGTCGGCGAGCGCGAAGCCGAGTCCGCCGCCGCTCACCGGCAAGCCCGGCGCCAAGCCGCCGCCGCTGCCGGGCAAGCCGAGCGTCCCGCCGCCACCGCTCGGCGGCACCAAGCCGTCCGGCACCAAGCCGTCCGCGCCACCGCAGCGCGCACCCGAAGCCCCGCAAAAGCCGGCCATGCGCGCCCCTTCGGCGCCGACCGGACCGGGTCGGCCCGCGCCGACCTTGCCCGACGAGTCGGGCAGCTTCGCGCTGGCCGAGTCGGGCACCTTCGAAAAGGACGATCCCTTTTTCACGGGCGATCCCGACGAGCTGCCGGAGCTGGGCTCGATCACCGACGGCGACGTGGGTCGCGTAAATCCGGGCGTCGACTCGGGTGTCGACTCGGGCCCAGAGGGGATGCAAGAATTCGAGTTCGAAGATCGCGGCAGCGCGCTCGAGCTCGGCGATCTCGACATGCTCGGCGCGAGCTCGGCCGAGGTCGTCGATCTACCGAGGGCGGGCAGCTCGGCCTCGCGGCTGCCCGAGTTCGACGGCATCGAGATGCCCGAGCCCGCGGCCGACGAGCTCGATCTGCCGCTCCCGGTCGCCGCAGCGACCGACGGGCTCGATCTGCCGATGCCCAGCTCGTCCGAGTCGAGCCGTCGGGAGCGAGAGTTCGAGTTCGATGGCTTCGCCGCGCCTGGCGGTGACCTCGATCTGCCGATGGCGCTCGACGACGATCCGCTCGCGCTCGACCTGCCGATGCCCGACGCCGCGCCAGCTCGGCCGGCGTCGAGCAAGCCCGCGAGCAAGCCGACGCCGAGCCAGCCGCCGAGCAAGCCCGCGAGCAAGCCGACGCCGAGCAAGCTCGCGAGCAAGCCGACGTCTCCGCTGCCCGAGCTCTCGGACGACTTCGATCTCGATCTGCCGACGCCGGCGAGCGACCTGCCGATGGCCGCGAGCGACCTGCCGACGCCGGCGATCGATCTGCCGACGCCGGCGAGCGAGCTGCCCACGTCCGGCAGCTCGCAGCCGCGCTTGATCGACGACTTCGCCGGGTTCACGGAGCCGGGCGCCGGGCTCGACCTCGAGCTCGACGATCTGCCGCTGCCGGCCGATTCGCTGCCGACCCCCGCGGCTTCGCTGCCGACCCCGGCGAGCGATCTGCCGATCCCGGCCGATCTCTTGCCGACCCCGGTCGAGAGCCTCGGCCTCGATCTCGGCGACGACGAGCCGCCGACTCGCCACGCGCCCTCGACCACGCCGCCCAAGTCGCCCGAGCCGGTCAAGACCGGGCCGCCGAGCAAGTCGCCTCCGCCCAAACCCGAGTCGCGCCGGTCTGGCCGCTGGATCGTCTACGGCGTGCTCGGGCTGGTGGTCGCGGTCGCGGGCGTCGGCGTGTACGGCATGGGCGAGGGCTGGTTCGCGGGCGAAGAGCCGCCACCGCCGAGCGCGAACAACCAAGACCCTGCGACCAAGGATCCCACACCGCAGACTCCGGGCGGCGAGGTCGGCGAGCGCTCGGACGCGATCTTGGCCAAGTTCGACGAGGACAGCCCGGCCGCCTACGTGCAGGCGCTCGACGGCTTGGCCCAAGACCCGATCGCGCAAGCCGAGGCCGCGCTGCTGCTGCATCTGCGCTACGGCCCCGATCCGGTTCGGCTGGCTCAGGCGAGCAAGCTGATCGAGGCCTACGTCGACAATCCCGCCCCGCACGTGCGACGCGTGCTCGGCCTGGCCCTGCTCAGCTCGCCCGCGCGCGCGAGCGAGTCGCTGACATGGTTCGGCGACGATCCTCGCAGTCAGCTCTATCGCGCCTGGGCGCTGCAAATGGCCAAGGATCCCGCGCAGGCTCGCGTCGCCGCCCAAGCGGCCCTCGCCGCGCGGCCGGGCGACAAGGCGGCCGCGCTCACGCTCGCGGAGCTCGAGCTCGAGACCAACCCCGAGGCCGCGCTGACCCGGCTGCGCACGATCGTCGGGCAAGAGCCCGACCAGATCACGGCCAAGTCCGCGCTGCTGCGGGCGACTCGCGAACAAGGCCTCTTGGCCGAGGCCGCGCAGATCGGCAACAGCCTCACGGCGGTCTCGGTCAGCGCGGGCTACAAGGCCGAGCTGCTGCGGACCCGAGCCTCGATCGCGCTCGAGCAAGGCAACGTCGCCGAGGCCCAGCGATTGATCGAGCAGGCGATCGCGAGCGACGAACAGGGCGTCGGACCGCGGCTCGACAAGATCGCGCTGGCCTTGAGCCTGCGCGACTCGGCGGGCGCCCGAAGCGAGAGCGAGCTGCTGCTTCGCCAGCGGCCGCAAGATCGCGACGTGCTCGAGGCGGCGGTGCGGGTCGCGATCGCGGCAGGCCGTGAAGACGACGCGCAGACCCATCTGCTGGCGCTCGGCGGGCCCGAGTCGACCGACGCCAAGGTCCACGCGCTCTACGGCGAGATGAAGGCGCTGCTGCTCGACATCGAGGGCGCGCGGCAAGCTTGGGCCAAGGCCCGCGAGCTCGATCCCTTGCTGAGCTCGACCGTGACCAACGAGGTCGCGCTGCTGCTCAAGGTCCAACAGCCCGATCAGGCGCTCGCGCTGCTCGACGAGCAAAAGGCCAAGCTCGCGGCCCGCGAAGATCAGAGCGTGGCCGCCCGCGCGGCCCGAGCCACGCTCGAGCGGACGCGGGCCCTCTTGCTGCGCTCGCAGGGCAAGCCCGGTCCCGCCCTGACCGCCGCCGAAGAGGCCGTCACGCTCGACCCGCGCGACAACCGATCTCGGCTGCTGCGCGCGGAGCTGCTCGGGGCCGTCGGCAACATCCCGGCCAGCGAAGAGGCGCTCGCCGAGCTGCACCAGCGAACCGGCGGGTTCCCGGGCCTGACCGAGCCGCTCGGTCGCATGCTCCTGCGCAAGGGCAAGCTCGACGAGCTCGACGCGCTGATCGGCAGCCAGCTCGAGGCCAGCGAGGCCTCGGTCGAGATCCTGATGACCGGCGCGACGCTGCGCCTCGCCCAGAACAAGCCCGACCAAGCCAAGGTCCTGGCCCAGCGCGTGCTCGATCGCGACTCTGGCCAGACCCGCGCCCACTTGGTGCTCGGCCGGGCGCTGCTGGCCGAGGGCGAGTATCGGGCCGCGCTCGACGAGATCGAGGCCGCGCAGACCCGCGAGGGTGATCCCGAGGCCGAGCTCTGGCTCGGGCAAGCGCTCGAGTACAACGCCAGGGCCGTCGACGCCCGCGCCCATTACAAAAAGGCGCTCGAGCTCGAGCCGGGCAACCTCGAGGCGGCCGCCTTGCTCGGTCGGCTCTACGCCTACGAGGGCGCCGCTCGGCAGGCGCTCGAGCTGCTCGAGCCGGTCGTGCAAAAGACCGACGCCTACCCCTACGCCTATCTCGCGATCGGCATCGCCCACCGCGACCTCAACAAGCGCGATCAGGCCGTCGGCGAGTTCCAGCGGGCCCGCGAGCTCGATCCGACCTTGTTCGAG
>JAMHUH010000426.1:0-1841 GCA_035904925.1 Nannocystaceae bacterium | reverse complement strand
GAACCCGTCGTGGCGCGTGGCCGCGTAGGTGTCGACCAGCGAGTCACGGGCCACACGAAGCCCGTAGCGAACCCCGTCGAAGCGCGCGAGGTTGCTGCTGGCCTCGGCCGTGCACAGCACATAGTAGGTCGCGACCGCGTACTCGAAGTGCGGCAGCGCGACGTCGACCAGCTCCGCGCCCGCGTCCGCGAGCACGCCGAGCGAGCGCTCGAAGGCCACGCGCACGTCGGGGTCGAGCCCAGGCAGCGCGAGCGCGTCACGATGGATCCCGACCCGAACCCCACGCAGCCCCTCGCCGGCACGCGCGAGCGCGAGCCCATAGTCGGGCACCGGATCGTGGAGGCTGGTCGCGTCGTGCGGGTCGTGACCCGCGAGCACCTGCAAGGTCAGCGCCGCGTCGGCGACCGTCCGCGTCAGCGAGCCCGCGTGATCGAGGCTCGAACCAAACGCGATCATGCCGAAGCGAGAGATCCGGCCATAGGTCGGCTTGAGCCCGACGAGGTTGCACAAGCTGGCCGGCTGCCGGATCGAGCCGCCGGTGTCGGTGCCCAACGCCAGCGCGCACGAGCGAGCCGCGACTGCGGCCGCGCTCCCGCCCGAGCTCCCGCCCGGCACGTGGTCGAGGTCCCACGGGTTGCGGACCGGTTCGAAGGGCGTGTTCTCGTTCGACGAGCCCATCGCGAACTCGTCCATCGCCAGCTTGCCGAGCATGACCGCGCCCGCCTGCTCGAGCCGCCGCGCGTGCGTGCTCGAATAAGGCGGCAGCCAGCCCGCGAGGATCTTCGACCCGCAGGTGGTCTCGATCCCCTCGGTCACGAAGATGTCCTTGAGCCCGATCGGCACGCCCGCGAGCGGACCGAGCGACTCGCCGCGCGCCCGAGCCTGATCGATCGCGTCGGCCTGGGCCAGCGCGCGCTCGGGCGTCGGCAACCGATAGGCGTGAATCTTCGGCTCGCTCGCGTCGAGCTGCCCGAGGTAGGCCAGCGTCGCCTCGCGGGCCGAGAGCTGCCCACCCGCGATCGCCCCCGCCAACTCGCTCGCCGACATGGCCCGAATCTGCGTGGTCATGCTCAGTCCTCCTTGAACTTCGGGACCGCGATCGATCGCCCCCGCCGTGCCGGCACGCCTGCGAGCGCAGCCTCGACATCGAACCCGACCTCTGACCCGACATCGATCTCGATGTCCGCGGCCAAACCCGAGCTCGCCTGCTCGGTGCTCAGATACTCCGGCACGCCCTCGACATCGACCTCGCGCAGCTTGTCGATGTAGCCGAGGATCGCCGCGAGCTGCTCGCCAAAGCGCGCGGCCTCGTGATCGCGCAGCTCGAGCCGGGCCAGGCCCGCGAGCTCGCGCGCGAGGCGTTCGTGATCGTCGTGCGTGCCGGACATCCCGGCGCGAGGGTAGCGGCTCTGGGGCGGACTTGGGAGGGTTGCTCGATCCGGGCGGATTGGAGGGGGTCCTTCGTGGACGCTCGTGTGCTCGGGTGGGGATCCTTCGCGGACGATCGCGTGCTGCGTGGGGGATCCTTCGCGGACGATCGCGTGCTGCGTGGGGGATCCTTCGCGGACGCTCATGTGCCCGACGCAGGGGCTTTTCGGTCGGATTCAAGGCCCCGCTGCCGGTCTCGTCTCAATCCTTCGGGGGCTTCTGCTCGCCCTCCCGGTGCCTTGAATCCGCCCGAGCGCCTTCGAATTCGTGGACGCTTGGTGCCGCTTCTGGGGGAGGGACCGCGAGCGTCGGTGTTCGATGAGCGGATCCTTCGCGGATGATCTCGGGTCCGATGGAGGGGCTTTTCGGTCGGATTCAAGGCCCCGCTGCCGGGCTCGTCTCAGTCAGAGCGG
>JAMHUH010000425.1:0-20649 GCA_035904925.1 Nannocystaceae bacterium | reverse complement strand
GCGCCGAGCAGGATCCGGCGGGCCTCGGCGCGATCGAGGACGAGGTTGGGGCACAGCCGCGGCAGCAGCTGGACATCGGCGTCGGAGCTGCGCGAGCGCAGATGCAGGGCTTCACAGTCGTCGACGAGCGCGATCGGATCGCTCTCGATCGTGGCCGGCTCGATCGGCTCGACCGCTTCGATCGGCTCGGCTCGAGGTGGCGCATCGACAGGCTTGGCTCCGCACGCGACCACGCTCAGGCACGCGGCCAGTGTCCAGCTCGAGCGCGTCCAGACGAATGGCGTCCAGGCGGATCGCATCCGAATCACTGCTCGACGAGGCGGCGGATCACTTCGCGCAGACGATGGACACCGCCCATGTCGCGCGCCATGAACTCGAGCCCGACGCCGTCTTCGTTGGCGATGTTGCGGACGATGCCGAGGATCTCGAGCGGGCGCGCGCTGCCTGGCGGCGTGATCTCGACGATCACCTCTTCTTCGATGATCGGTCGCTCGGCGGTCAGCAAGAGCGCGCCACCCTCCGAGATCTCGGAGATGGCGGCGATTCGAAAGTCGCGCTCGCCTCGGCGACGCCAGCGGACCTCGACCAGCACGGGCAGCCGGACGTGCCGACGGCGAGCGGTGAGCTGGATGCCACCGTTCGCGACGTGAAGAAGGAACTGGATTTTTCGCCACTCCGTGCCGGTGCAGAGCACCGTGCCACCCGCGCGAACACGCAGGCGCGGACGCGCAGCGTGCCACTCCTGCCCAATCGCTCGGACCATCATCTTGCCGGGCAGCCCCGTGAAGGACAGCTCCAACAAGACTTCCTCACCGGGCTCATAACCCTCGGTGGTGTACACCTCGAGCGCATGGTCGTCGCGGAGGGCCGCGACGAACTCCTCGGGTGTGGGGTAGTGCGAGCGTATTTTTCGCAAGGAAACGTACGTCCGTCGAAGTGTGCGCACGCTACCACAGCCGGAAAAGTGTGGCGCGGCTTTCGTAGGCTCCATGGCTGTCGAAAAGCTGCGCGAAATCACGCAATCCCGAGGAACCCAACGAAGTTCGGAACGGCGAATTGCGAGAATTCGAGCTTCTCCGGTCGATTGGCGACGAGCGGGCGCGAGCGCGTCCGGCTTGCGAGCCTTTACCTCCCCCTCGACGCGATCCGATTCGATGCTGGACGGGATCGAGCAGCTCGCGCGCAAACATCGAGTCCGGCCGCCCGCCCACGTCGGACAAAGCCGCAGGTTCGTGACTGCGATCGATGTGGTAGGCACTCGGCTCATGCCGACCAAGGTCTGGCTGTCGACCCACGCGCGACCGCTCAACCCCGAGGATGCGACGATCAGCGTGCTGGATCGCGGCTTCCTCTACGGGGACAGCGTGTACGAGACGCTCCGGACCAGCGGTGGCAAGGTCGTCGAGCTCGAGGCTCACCTCGAGCGCCTCGATCACAGCGCGGCTGGGATCGCGTTCGAGCAGCCCTTCGAGCACGCCGCGATCACGCGAGCGCTGAGCGACACGATCGAGGCCGCGAGCAACTCCGAGAGTCGGATTCGACTGATCGTCACCCGCGGGACCGGGCCGCTCACGCTCGACTCGCGGGTCGCCGAGTCACCGCTGCTGGCCATCATCGTCCAGCCGCTGGTGCTGCCGAGCGCGGACGACTACGAGCGCGGGATCGTGGCGGTGGTCGTCGGCGATCGCGGTGGCGCGGTTCGACCGGGGCTCAAGACCGGCAACTATCTGGGCAACATCTTGGCGCTGCGTCGGGCTCACGACCTCGGGGCCGAGGACGCGATCATGTGCAACGGGGGGGCGGTGGCCGAGGGCGCGACCTCGAACGTGTTCATGATCGTGGGCGGCGAGGCCCACACGCCGTCGCTGATGACCGGGCTGCTCGCGGGCATCACCCGGCAGAGCATCATCGACTTGTTGCGCGATCGCCTGGGCATCCGGGTCCACGAGCGGACGATCACACCGGACGAGCTCCGAGCCGCCGACGAAGTGTTCTTGACCGCCTCGGTTCGCGGGGTGATGCCGGTGAGCACGCTCGACGGTGAAGTGGTCGGGAAGGGCAGCTGCGGGCCCGTCACGCGCCGAGTCATCGACGCCTACAACGCCTATCTCGACCAAGTCGCGCGCGGAGGCTGAGCGCTTGCGTGTGCCGCCGGGGCCGTCTACGGTACCGCCCCCGCAGGAAGCCACCGTGAAGCCGATCGTCATCTGCAAGCACCTCGGACCTGAGAAGGTCGACGCCTACTATAGCCTGCTGTCTGGGAAGGAAGTCCGGCAAGTCCTCAAGGCTGGCGGCTCCAGCTCGACCACGCCGAGCACCGCCTTCTCCCAAGCCGCGCGTCGCAAGGTCTGGCGCAAGCGCTTCGACGCCGAGTTCGACAAGCAGAACGAACAGCTCGCGCTGGCCTTCTTGATCGAGTGGTTGATGGCCCACCACCGGCAGATGCTCCGCGACTACCTCGACTCGCTCGAGGTCAAGCACAGCCAGGGCGAGACCGACGAAGACTTCTGCGAGACGCGGACGCCCGAGCAATTGCGCGACGCCGCCAAGCAGCTGATGGCCAAGTACCCGCCGCACGAGGTCGCGACCTACCTGCTGCTGGTCGGCCACCTGCAAGAGAGCCCGATCTTCGACGAGACCGACGACTTGCTCGCGGCGCTCGGCATGCCGGCCGGCGAGATCGCTGGCTACAAGGCCGAGTTCAGCGCGCGCTGGGCCGAGCGCAAGGGCAAGAAGGGCGCGGCCTAGTCCGCGCTCGCGGACTCCGGCCTCGCGGGAAGACCTCGATGGATCGTCTGGCGATGTTGCTGAAGATGGTGGCCGCCAAGCCCGACGAGCCCTTCGTCCGCTACGGCTTGGCGATGGAGTATCGCAAGCTCGAGCGCTTCGGTGAGGCCATCGAGGCCTTCGACGCCTTGCTCGCTCGCCACCCCGACTACGTGCCGGCCTACCTGATGTTCGGCACCATGCTCGAGGGCCAAAACCAGCTCGCACATGCGCTCGAGGTGCTCGAGCGCGGCGTCGCGGCGGCCGAGCGATCGGGCGACGACCATGCCCTCGGCGAGCTGCGATCGGCGCGGGACGGGCTCGCCAACCGTGGCTGAGCCGAGCGGCCTGCGGGCGCAGGTCGTGTTCGCCAGCCCGCGCCGCTTGCCGAGCCCGCGCGAGCTCGCGGGTCGCGTCGTCGTGCTCGACATCGCGTTCGCGTCCGAGGGGATCGGCAAAGGGTTCAAGAAGACCACCGGGCGCTTCATCGAGCAGCTCGGCGCTCGGCTCGCCCGCTGGGTCGACCATCACGATCATCCAGCCCACGTCGAGTTCGCGGGCGATCCTCGCTTCGTGCTCGCGACCAAGGCCCAGCACGGCGCCTGCCCCGAGATGATCGATCCCGAGCTGGTCCGCGACACCGGCCCGATCGACACCATCCTCGCCCACTTCGATCTCGACGGGCTCTACGCCGCGGCCAAGTGGCTGCTCGAAGGCCGCGAGCCCTATCCTGGCGCCGACGACGACGCCCGAGCGGTCGACACTCGGATCGGCGAGGTTGGGCCCGAGGCCACGCGGATCGACAAGGCGCTGCGCGCCCACTACCGCGACGAGGCGCTCAAGCAGCGGATCATTCGCTATTTGATCACCGGGCTGCCCGCCGGCGGTGACCGTGACGCGATCGTGCACGCCGCCGCCGACTACGATCGCACGGCCGTCCGCGCGGGCGAGATCGCGGAGCGCTATCGGATCGAGGACGACATCGCGATCGTCGAGATCCCCAGCGGCGCCGGCGACTTCGACAAGACCGAGCTGCTCTTGCTCGGCCAGACGCGGGCCACGGTCGCGGTGGTGGTCGATGGTGGCAATGTCAGCATCGCGGCTGCCTTCGACAGCGGGCTCGACTTCGTCGCGCTGCTCGAGCTCGGCGGGGGGATGCCGACCCGCGTCAACATCCCGAACAAGCGGCTGCCCGACGCGCTGGTTCGGATCAAGCAAGCGCTGCTGAGTCGCTGATCACGAGCGTGCTCGTGCGCAGCGGCTATCCTCGGACGCGGTGAGCGACTTTCGCCAGCGCAAGGCGCAAGCGCGGCTGCACGAGGGCCAAGCGGCGCTCGCCCGCGAGGACTTCGGCGCCGCCGAAGAGGCGCTCGCCGCCGCGCTTCGTCTCGACCCCGAGTCGAAGGTCGGCTGGCTCTCGTGGGCCGAGAGCCTCGAGCGGCAAGGCAAGCTGATCGAGGCGTGTCGGGTGCTCGGCGAGGGCGTGGGCCAGCACCCCGGCGATCCGGCGCTCGAGCTGGCGCTCGCCCACGCGCGAGCCGAGATCGGCCAGTTCGGCGCGGCCGAGGCCGGCTTGGTCGAGCTGCGCCAGCGCTGGCCGAGCGAGCGCGAGCCGCTGGCCCACCTCGCCCGGGTCTATCGCGACACTCGCAAGTGGACGCAGCTGGTCGAGCTGCTCGAGCAAGCCTTGGCCGGCGAGTTCGCCGACGACGCCGAGTTCGCGGGGCTGCTCGAGCGTTGCCGGACCTGGCGAGGTGAACGAAGTGATCCGCCGGTCGTGGCGACCAGCATGCGCGAGCTCCTGCTCGCCGAGTACGGCGCGGTCCTGCTCGGGACGGGCTTCGACGACGCCGCGAGCGTGCCTTGGTACGCGACCTATCTATGCTCGGAGCGCGACGTGATCATCACGCTCGCGCGCCTGCTCGGCCACGCCGAGCAGTTCGCTTGGCGCTGGCGCTCGGTGATCGCCCTCGACCCGGCGGCGCGGGTGCTTGCCGAGCTGCTCGCCCGAGCGCTGAGCGGGCCGCACGAGCAGGTTCGGATTGTGGAAGCCTCGGAGGTCGATCGCGATCAGACCCTCGTCGTCGCGTCGACCCTGGCGCCTGGTTGGCGGGCGAGCGCGCCGAGCTGGGCGAGCGAGTGCGCCGAGCGAGGCAACCTGTTCGCGTTCGCGTTGCTTCACTACCACCAGCATGGCGAGGGCCTGCCGGCGCTGGTCGGGCTCGCGGGCGGCGATCGGATCTGTCTGCCTTGGCATCGGCTGGGGGAGGCGAGGATCGGGTTCTCGCGCTTTGGCTTGATCGCCGCGCTGCCCGACGAGATCGACGAGCGCGAGCCCTCGGTGATCGCCGAGGCCTTGCACGCGCGCTTGGACGCGCGCCGCCGCGAGCTCGGACCCGGCTTCGCCAGCCAGCTTCGCCACGTCCACGAGCAGCGAGCGCATGTCCATCCCGGCCTGCGCAGGCGCAGCGACTTCGCCCGCATCCTCCCGCACGCGTGGCCCGAGCCCGCGCCGATCGGCGGCTTGCTCGACGCGCTCGAGCACGCCGACGCGAGCGCGCTCGAGCAGGCGCTCGCGCAGCACGAGCGCGCGCCCGAGCCGATCGGCGAGCCGGAGATCGAGGCGCTCGAGGCCCGCTTCGTTCGTACGCCCGAGCTGCGCTCGCGCCTGGCCGATCTGCTCTACCGGGTCGCGCCCGCGCGCCTGACCGCGCTGCTCGAGGCCATGGTCGCGCGGGCCGAGGCCCTGCCCTCGCACGAGCGCGAGCCGCTGCTCCACTTGGTTGGCTGCAACCCTTGGAGTCGTGACGCGCCGAGCTTGCTCGCGCGCTGGCTGACGCAGGGCTCGGTCCGCGAGCGCTGCGAGATCGTCCAGTCGAAGTACGCCCTGCACCTGCTCGCGGAGGCGTCGAGCGAGGAGTTTGGCGCCACGCTCGAGCGCCTGCTCGCCGACGCGAGCGCGATCGCGATCGCCACGCTTCGCTGGCTGCACGACAACCCGCACCTGCACCGCGAGCACGCGGCCTTGGCCGAGTCGCTGCTCGATCACGCCAACCCCGACGTGGTGTTCGAGGCCTTGCAGCTGCTGCGGATCGCGGGCCGGCCGATCGCCAACGCGCAGCTCGAGCGCCTGCTCGATCCCGATCAGCATCCGCGCTTGCGCAGCGCCGCCGTCGAGCTGCTCGAGCTGCTGCCGATCGCCGACACGCACGCGCGGCTCGACGCGCTCTTGCGCGAGGATCAGGCCAGCCAGTGCTGGGCGGCGACGCGCTCGCTCTCGCGCGGTGGGGCTACGCTCGAGGAGCAGCTCGTCGGCGCGAGGATCGTCGCCGCGCGGCTGAGCGAGCTGGCGGTGGCCGGCGACGTCGAGGGCCCGATCCGGCGGATCTTGCAGGCGCTGAGTCGGGTCGAGCGCTTCGAATCGATCGCGGCGATCTTCGAGGTTGGTTCGCCGGCGCTGATCAAGGTCGCCGCGGCCGGGTTGATCCGCACGCTGATCGGACTCGGCGACCCTCGCTTGCTCGAGCTGCTCCGCCGCCACCCCGAGGCCTTTGGCCTCGACCCGCCGCCCGGGCTCGCCCGCTTCGTGCTCGACCAGGGCGATCCTGCGATCGATCGGGCCTTGGTGCTCGCGGCCGAGGGCGCCGTCGATCCTCGGGCTGGCTACGAGGCCAAGGCGGTCCTGGCTCGCTGGGGCGACGCCGAAGCCGAGGCCGAGCTTCGCCGCGCGCTCGACTACGCCTCGTCCTTCGCCGGCGCGGCGCTCGAAGCTTGGCTGACGATCGTCGCGCTCGACGACGCGCCGCCGAAGGATCGCGCGCTCGAGCTCGAGCGCCTCGATCAGGCCCGCGACGCGGGCGGCAAGGCCAGCGCGAGCGCCTGGCAGATCCTGCGTGAATCGGTGAACGCGGGCGAGCTCGGGCGCGCTCGCTTGGCCGAGCATCTCGCGGCCGACCCACGCTGGATCGGCTTCATCGAGGCGCGGCTACGCGAGCAGGTCCCGGGCAAGTTCGTCGTGGGCGCTCGATCGGCCGAGTTCGAGATCCTCGCGGTCTTGCTGCCGGCCGCCTTCGATCGCTTGGTCGAGCGCACGCTGGCGAGCACGCCCGATCGCTTCGCGCTCGATCTGCTCGAGTGGCTCGGCCACGAGCAGCCCGAGCGCGCGCGGGTTTGGGCCGCGCGCCACCTCGACTCGGGCCACTTCGGTCTACGCCAGTGCGCTCGCCGGCTGCTCGGGCCCTGACTGCTTGCCGGGCTACTTGGTGGTCGCCTTCGAATTCCAGTCGGCGACGCGCGCGTGCGAGCCGACGGCGTCGACCAGCGCGTTGAGCTTGGCGTAGGGCGCGAAGATATCGGCCGGGATGTGGTCGAGCACGCCCGCGCGGAACCACTTCACGCCCACGTAGAGCTTGATGTCGGCGATGTTGAGCCGATCGCCGGCCACGAAGGGCGCCGCGCCGGCGAGCTCGCGCTCGACTCGCTCGCCCCAGCTCGGCAGGTAGTCGCTGGCCAGCGCCTCGCGGGCGGCCTTCTTCTCGGCTTCGTCCTTGATCCGCATCGTCGGGCTGACGTGGCCGCGCAGATCCTCGACCGCGCACATCAGCGCCTCGTGCTTGGCGGCCTCCCAGTTGTCGCGCGGATGCAGATCGTGCGAGCGGCCGATGAAGGTCAGGATCGCGTTGGACTGAGCCAGGATCCCACGGCCCTCGATCTCCAGGGTCGGCAGCGAGCCGAAGGGCGTGTTCGGCTTGAGCTCGGCCCACTGGGCGAAGCCGATTCGGTTGTCGTGGAAGGGCACGCCAGCGACGTGCAGCGCCAGCCGGCACTCCTCGCCGCGGCTGGCAGCAATGTCGAAGTAGGTGACGGTGATCTTCGGGAAGTCGGTCATTCGCGCCCGGCTACGCCGGCCTCGCGGGATTGTTCCACGTCGGGGACTCACCCCGAACTCGGCCCCGAGGAGCGAGCGAAGGTGAAGCGAAGAGTCCCTAAGGCGAAAGGCTCGCGAAGCCGACCTTGCCGTAGCCGGGCTGGCTCTGCATTCGGCGGATCAGCGTCGCCTGGCCCTCGGCGTGATAGGAGCTGCGCACCAGCGGCCCCGACTCGACATGGACGACGCCCTGCGCCCGGGCGAACTCGGCCAGCTCGGCGAATTCGTCGGGGTGGACGTAGCGGCTGACCTGCAGGTGCTTCTTGCTGGGCGCGAGGTACTGGCCGAGGGTCAGGATCGTCAGGCCGAGCTCGCCGAGCGAGACGATGACCTCGCGGACTTCGTCGAGCTCCTCGCCGAGCCCGAGCATCATGCCGGTCTTGGTCAGCGCGCCGGCTTCACGGGCGTGGCGGAGCACGGCGAAGCTGCGATCGTAGCGGGCTTGGACGCGGACCTCGCGACTCAAGCGCGGCACCGTCTCGAGGTTGTGGGCGAACACGTCGGGCGCGGCCCGCAAGACCGTGTCGACCTGGTCGAGCTGGCCCTTGAAGTCGGGCACCAGCACCTCGACGGTCATCGCGGGCGCGTGGTGATGACAGGCTTCGAGCGTGCGCGCCCAGATGCCCGAGCCACCGTCGTCGAGGTCGTCACGATCGACCGAGGTGATGACGGTGTGCTCGAGCTCGAGCTCGGCGAGGATCGTCGCGACTCGCTCGGGCTCGCCTTCGTCGACCGGCAGCGGCCGCCCGGTCGCGACGTCGCAGAAGCGACATGAGCGAGTGCAGATGTCGCCGAGGATCATGATCGTCAGCGCGCGGTTGTTCCAGCACTCGCCGATGTTGGGGCAGCTCGCGCTCTGGCAGACCGTGTGGAGCTCGAGCTCCTTGACCCGCTGACGCAGCTGCGTGTAGCCGACGCCCGCCGGCATCGGGACCTTGAGCCACTCGGGGTGGCGACGACGGGGGCGATCCTCGGTCGGGAGCAGCGGCAGGTGGGTAGCCACGTGGCTACTTAGCACGAGCTCGAGCGGCGATCAGGCTGCTGGGGCCGCGCGAGGCTCAGGCGAGCGCTTCTTCGCGCCGCAACGAGGTCTCGCCCTGCAGCCGCTCGAGCACCGCGAGCAGCTCTTCGTCGCCCTTGTCGGGCATGCGCACGTCGATGACCACGAAGAGATCACCTTGGGCCTCGCCGCGCACGCGCACGCCCTTCTCGCGCAGCCGCAACATCTGACCGTTCTGGGTCCCGGCCGGGAGGTTCATCGTCACGGTGCCCCAGGGCGTCGGCACGTCGATCTTGCCGCCACGGTAGGCCTCGAAGGCGGTGACCGGGAGGTTGAGGCGCAGGTTGTTGCCCTCGCGCTCGAGGTTGCGGCCGGCGTCGACATGGATGGTCAAGATGATGTCGCCGGCCGGCTCGCCGGGGCCACCTTGGCCGCGCAGGCGCAGCTTGCCGCCGTCGATCATGCCCTCGGGCACCTTCACGTCGATGGTCCGGTGGCTGCCATCGCGGGCCTCGACCCGCAGCGGCACGGTCACGCCGAGCAGCGAGTCGAGCAGGCTGACGCGGACCTCGCCCTGGAGGTCGTGGCCCTTGCGGGCGCGCGGCGGGCCGCGACCGAAGGGGTCGCCGCCCATGCCACCCATGTTGACCCGACCACCGCCGAACATCTGCGAGAGCAGATCATCGAACGAGGTCCCGCGGGCGTCGCCGAAGTTCGAGAAGCCGCCACCACCGCCAGGGAAGCCGCCGCCGCCGTAGCCCTGGCGGGCTTGCTTGTAGGCGCGGGCTCGCTCGGCGTCGAAGCCCTGGGTCAGCGACATCTCGCCGAACTCGTCGTAGAGCGCCCGCTTGTCGGCGTCGCCGAGCACGTCGTAGGCGTTGGTGACGTCCTTGTAGCGCTCCTCCGCGGCGTCGTTGCCCGGGTTCTTGTCCGGGTGCAGCTCGCGGGTCAGCTTGCGATAGGACTTCTTGATCTCGTCCTGCGTGGCCGAACGTTCGACGCCGAGCGCTTGATAGAGGTCCTTCATGACGACGCTCGCGGAGCTTAAGAACGGCAATCGGAGCTGCAAGGCCCGTTCGCCGCGAAGGTCCGCGAGGTGCATCATCGCCCGAAGCCCGGCAAAGCGCACGTAGCCAGCGACCTGCGGAAGGGAAAGTTTGCGCGGGCATGCTATGGACTCGCCCGCATGGACCTGCATCCCGTTCCCGAGCTGCCCGCGACGGCGCTCGAGCGCGACAGCGCGCTCAGTTCGCATCCCTACGCGGCCTTCCTCGCGCGCATGACCAAGCCCGGCCGCTACCTCGGCGGCGAGGAGCTGGCCATCGTCAAGACCGACGCGGATCTGCTCTGCCGCTTCGTGCTGGCCTTCCCCGATCTCTACGAGATCGGCATGAGCCACCTCGGCACGCGGATCATCTACGACCTGATCAACCGCTGTGACGATCTCGTGTGCGAGCGCTGCTTCTCGCCCTGGATGGACATGGAGACCGAGCTGCGCGCTCGCGGCCTGCCGCTGGTCAGCCTCGAGACCCACACGCCGCTGTCGAGCTTCGACGTGGTCGGGGTCTCGCTCCAATACGAGCTGAGCTACACCAACGTGCTGCTCAACCTCGAGCTCGGCGGGATTCCGCTGCGCTCGAGCGAGCGCAGCGATCGCGATCCGATCGTCATCGCCGGCGGCCCGACCTGCACCCACGGCGAGCCCCTGGCCGACTTCGTCGATCTCTTCTTGGTCGGCGAGGCCGAGGAGGTCCTGCCGAGCTTGCTGCGGACGATCGGCGAGCTGCGTCGGCGCGGTGCCAGCCGCTTCGAAGTGCTCGCGGCCTGCTGTCGAATCCCGGGCCTCTACGTGCCGAGCTTCTATCGGGTGGCCGAGGAGCCGCGGACCGAGCTCGAGGTCGTGGTCGGGCTGTCCGAGGCGGGCGAGCGGGCAGGGGCCCCGGCCAAGGTCGAGCGAGTCTGGGTCCGCGAGCTGGCCGACTTTCCCTTCCCGACGCGCTTCCCGATCCCCTACGCCGAGGCCATCTTCGATCGCGCCAGCGTCGAGATCACCCGCGGCTGCACCGAGGGCTGCCGCTTTTGCCAAGCCGGCATGATCTACCGACCGGTCCGCGAGCGTCGGCCCGAGCAGATCATCGACGCGGTCCTGCGCGCGACCGACGAGGCCGGGTTCGACGAAGCCAGCCTGACCGCGCTGAGCACCGCCGACGTCTCGTGCATCGATCCGCTGATCAAGGCGCTGGTGCCCGAGCTGGCCAAGCGCAAGGTCTCGCTCGGCATCGCCTCGCTGCGCGCCTATGGCCTCAACGAAGGCATGCTCGACGAGATCAAGACCGTCGGGATCGACGGCCTGACCTTCGCGCCCGAGGCTGGCACCCAGCGGATGCGCGACGTCATCAACAAGAACGTCAGCGACGAAGACATCCTGGCCTCGGCCAAGCGGATCTTCGAGCGCGGCTACGAGCGGATGAAGATGTACTTCATCATGGGCTTGCCGACCGAGACCGAAGAGGACCTGGTCGGGATCATCGAGACCGGTCGCAAGGTCCGCGAGGTCGCCTACGATCTCGGCCTGCGCGACCGCATGCCCCAGGTGACCGTCAGCGTCTCGCAGCACGTGCCCAAGCCGCACACGCCCTTTCAGTGGGCGGCGATGGAGGCGATGAGCGACCTCGAGAGCAAGGCCTCGATGCTGCGCGACATGGCCAAGCGGGCCAAGCTCGGGATCAAGACCCACGCGGTCCGCGAGAGCTGGCTCGAGTGCTTGTTCGCGCGGGGCGATCGCAAGCTCGGCGCCGCGCTCGAGTACGCCTATCGCCACGGCGCCCGCTTCGACGGCTGGCGCGAGTGCTTCCGCTTCGACGTCTGGCTCGACGCGCTCGAGCACGCCGAGATCCGGCCCGAGGTGTATACGCGCACGCTGCCGCTCGGTGTGCCGCTGCCCTGGAGTCACCTCGACATGGGCCTCGAGCCGGGCTTCCTCGAGGGCGAGTATCGCAAGGCCCTGGCCAGCCGAATCTCGCCGCCTTGCGGCAAGCCGGCCGGGACTCAGGTCCACCACACCAACGAGGCCGACGCCGAGGCCGAGCGCCGTCGCTTGGTCTGCTACGACTGCGGCGTCGCTTGTGATCTCGGCGAGATGCGATCCGAGCGGATCGTCGCGCTGCGCAGCCTGTCCAAGCGAGCGAGCAGCCGCGAGGCGCTCGAGATCGAGGCGCCGAGCCAGAACGAATTGGTCGCGCTCGATCGCCTCAAGGGCCGGATCGCCGTCAGCAAGCTCGACGACACCAGCGCGTTCAAGGCGGCCGCCGAGGCGCCCTCGGCCAAGGTCCGCTTCTTCTTCGCCAAGCAAGGCACGCTGCGCTTCTTGAGCCAGCTCGACCTGGTCCGGATCCTGCCGCGGATGTTCAGGCGCGCGGGCGTCGAGATGGCGTTCTCGCGCGGCTTCTCGCCCCAGCCGCGGATGAGCTTCGGGCCCGCGCTCGCGCTCGGCTCGGGCGCCGACGAAGAGGTCGTCGACTGCGACCTGCTGATCCCTCGCGCCGCCGAGGCGATGGCCGGGCTGCTCGACGACGAGGAGCGCCAAGCGATCGCCGCCGAGCTGCACGCCCGGCTTCAGCCGGTCGCGCCGCCCGGGCTCTTGTTGGTCGAGGCCCGGCTGATGGGGCCGAACGAGAAGACCCTCGGCGAGCTGATCGTCGGTGGCGACTTCGCGGCCGAGCTCGACGATCTCGAGCCGGGCTTGCGCGAGGGCCTGGCCGCGCGCGTGGCCGAGCTGCTCGGCCAAGGTGGGCTCAGCGTCACCCGCGAGCAGCGGGTCAAGGTCAAGCGCAAGGGTCGGCGCTCCGACAAGGGCAGCAAGAGCGTGACCATCACGCTCGACGAGCGGCTGGTCTGGGCGATCGTCGATCGCGAGCACGGCCTGCTCCGCTTTCGCCTGCGCAGCGACGTCGAGGGCCCGAGCGCTCGCCCGCGCGAGCTGGTCGAGCTGCTGGTCGGTCAGGCGATCGACGATCATCGGATCCGCCGCGAGCGGCTCTTGGCCCGCGGGGAAGACGACGCGCTCGTGGGTCTGCGCGAGCTCGGTCCGGTCTCGCGGCCGGCCCATCGCCACCATGGCGCGGGCCGTCCGGCCAAGCTCGTCGACGACGCCTCCGCGCCGGCCTGAGCCGCGGCCCGGCCATCTCGGACGTTTCGATCGTTTCGAACGCAGAAGCGCGGGGCCTCGCAGCCCCGCGCTTCGATCATGCCGGCGCGCAGGCGCTCGGATCACCGCGGATCACTGCGGATCGAAGCAGATGTCCTTGGGCCCGACCCAATGGATCATGTTCGACCAGAACACCGGGACCTCGGGGATCGCCTGCCACTCGGAGTCGAAGCTGATCCACTCGTCGGAGAACACGATCGCCGAGCCCATCCCGACGTCGGCCGCGGTCCCGAACGAGTTGTTGGGCTCGCCCATGGGCCGCACGAACACCTCGCCCGGCCCGTCGACCTTCCAGCCACCGTAGATCTGCACGGTCTGGGCGCCCACTGCGATCGGGTGGTTCTGCCACTCCTCGACCGGGTTGATGTAGATCGGCGCGGCGTAGCTGAGCCCGGCGGCCAACGCGAGCGAGTTCTGCTGGTCGCGGTCGGCTTGGTTGTTGGCGTAGCCGGCCATCGTGATCATGCCGTGGCCCGCGGCCAACCAGTCGGCGAGGATCTGCCGCTCCGCCGGCGAGTAGACGTGGGTCAGACGATCGACGATCAGGATGTCGAAGGGCTCGAGGTCGGCCTCGGTGAGCACGTGGTTGGCCATCGTGCCGAAGCGGGTCGCGTCGGTGCCCTTGTCCTCGAGCCAGAGCTCGAAGTTCGCCGCCGGGTTGGCGCCGGCCGTACCGATGATCCCGATGTTGTAGCAGTCGCAGAACCCGTCCTGCTCGACGTCGAGGTTGTCGACGATCCCGTCGCAGTCCTCGTCCATGCCGTCACAGGCGACCTCGGCGTCGAGGCAGTTGCCGGTGTCCGTGGTCGCATCGGTCGTGGTGTCGGTGGTCGAGTCGGTCGTGGTCGCGTCGGTCGTCGAGTCGGTGGTCGAGTCGGTCGTGGTCGCGTCGGTGGTCGAGTCGGTCGTGGTCGCGTCGGTGGTCGAGCTGTCGGTGGTCGCGTCGGTCGACGCGTCGGTGCTCGCGTCGGTCGACGCGTCGGTGGTCGAGACCGTCGTGCCCGACTCGCTCATGCCCGTGGTCGCGCTACCCGACTCGTCGGTCGTCTCGGTGTTGCCGACCTCGTCGTTGCCATTGCCTGCGTTGTTGCTGCAACCCAGCGGGAGCGAGGCAGCCATCGTCATCAAGAGAAATTTTGTTGAGACCCGTCGCATGTCGGACAGTTTATGCGAAATGCCCGCATCGAGGCATGCTCGCGCGCGTGAGCACGCAGGCAAGCCTGGACGCGGGCTCGGACCCTTCGGCTGGAGGGCCGGCGCGGCTCAGGCGAGCGGCTTGGCGAACTCCGGCGGCTTGCCACGCAGCATCGCCTTCACCCCGATCGCGCTCGAGCTCATCGTCAGGCTCTCGGCCGCGGCTCGCTCCTCGAGCGCCGAGCCCTCGGCGTAGGGCAGGGCGTTGGCCCGCTCGATCGTCGTGGCGATCAGCTCGCGCAGATCGGCGTCGAGCGGGATCCCAGCCTCGTTGCGGGGGTCGACGTCGCGCGCGACGGGGACCTGGGCGGGGCCCATCCGAAACTCGGGCTTGGCTCGCTCGCCGCTGGCCAGCGCGGCCGCGAAGGCCATGCTCGCGCGCGGCAGCTCGGCGACCGGCACGACCTGCGAGACGTAGCCCCAGGCGAGCGCGTCGTCGGCCGTGAACGAGTGGCCGGTCAGCAATTTCTCGCTGATCGCCGGCCAGGCCTCGGGCTTGCTGGCGCGATGCAGGTGGTGGCAACCACCGAGCCCGGCGAGCACGCCGACGGTCGGCTCGGGCTGACCGATGACGGTGCCCTTGGCCGCGACCCGGGCTTGGCAGGTCGAGGCGAACTCGTTGCCGCCGCCGAGCACCCGCCCGACCAACGCGGCGACGGTCGGCTTGGCGCTGGTCCGGAACTTGTCGAGCGTGCCCTTCCAGCGCTGGATCAGGCCGAGCGCGGCGTCGAAGTTGCCGAGCACCGGCACGAAGCAACCAACGTCCGCGCCGTGGCCGAACTCGCGGCTGAGCGTGCCGTCCGGCGCGACGACGATCGCCTCGACCTCGGGGTCGGCGGCCAGCCGCTCATAGGCCGCGTCGATCTCGGCGACGAAGTGATGGTTCAAGGTCGTGCGCTCGAGCGAGAGCAGGCCGACGCCACCATGCACGCTGGTCCGCACGTACACGTTGGCGAGCATGCTCGCGTCGAGGCGATCGATCGGCGCGACCTGATCGGCGTGGGTGATCGCCTGGCTCTTCGTGAAGTTGGCGATCGTCTCGCGGGTGGCCGCGAGCCCACGCTCGGCCATCAGCGCCGGGATCCCGTTGCGGAAGGCCAAGGCGTTCTCGCACAAGAAATTGAGCACGTCGGTCGGGACCACGCCCTCGACCATCATCCGAGTCGCGAGCGCGAAGAGCATGCCGAGCATCCGCTGCTCGACGATCGCGGCGCCCTCGGGCGGGCAGGCTTGGCCCTTCTCGTAGGGCCAGGTCTTGCGCGGGTCGGCCATGTAGGGCCGCCAGGCGTCGGGGATCGTGTAGAGGCTCGAGTCGACCTCTTCGCTCAGCAGCTGCATGCAGTGGGCCGAGAGCCCGTTGGCGCCGGGGATCAGGTTGTGGACATAGAAGGGCGAGGTGCCGAGCAGCTTGCGACACGCGTCGTCGATCTGCGCGGGGCTCAGGCCAGTGTCGACATGAATTCGAACGGCCTCGAGCATCATGCCGCAGAAGATCCGGTCGGCCGCGAAGGCGGGCACGTCGGCGGTCTCGAGCACGACCAGGCCGAGCCGATTCAACAGCTTGCGCAGCAGCCCGAGCGTCTCCTTCGAAGTCGTGCCGCCGCGGGTCGGGACTTCGAAGAGCTTGTTGGTCAGGTGGGGGAAGAAGGGGTGCATCACGCCCGAGCGCTCGGCCCCGGCCAGACCCTCGAAGAGGTGGCGGGTGGTCAGCCCCGAGGTCGCCGAGAACACATAGGACTCGGGGTCGCGCTCGCGGACGGCCGCGAAGAAGGGCCGCTTGATGTCGAGGCGCTCGGGGATCGCTTCGAACACGAAGCCGATTCGAAGCTCGCTCGGGATGTCGGCGAGCGTGCCTCGGATGACGCGGGTGTTGGCCAGGATCGCGTCGACTTCGGCGGCGGCGAAGCGGCTACCGAAGGCCTTGCGCAGCTCGTCTTGGAGGCCGAGCACGCGCTCGCTCAGATCGAGGGCGATCACCGGAATGCCGAAGGGCGCGAGCAAGCGAGCGAACTGACCAAACTTGCCGAACCCGACGTTGCCGCAGGCACCCGCGACCAGCAGCGCCCGCGGGGCTTGGTCGGGATCGGGCTGGAAGATCGCGCGGAGGGTCGAGTCGGTGATCGCCATTGCGGGCGATGGTAGGGGCAGCCCTCGATCGTTCGACCCGGGTCGAGATTGAGGATTTTCACGGTCCTGGCTCGTCGATCGGTGCTCTGGCTTGTCGATCCGCGCTCGGCCTGCGTAGAGTCCTGCCGATGTCGCGCGCTCGTCTCGTCCCGATGGTGATCTTGCTCGTGCTCGGCGGCTGCGGTCAGCCCGAGAAGAAAGCCGACGACAAAGCAGCCAAGCCTGCGACCAGCGCGGCCGAGCTCGCCGAGGCTGGCGAGGCTGGCGAGGCCAAGGCCGAGACCAGCACGAGCACCAGCACGACCGGCGCAGTAGCGACCGAGACCGGGACCGAGACCGAGGAGGACGACGAGGAGACGGGCGAGCCCACGCCGCTGCCCGATCACTTCGGGGAGATCGGCGTCGCCGTCTGCGACCAGTACGTCAAAGACCTCCAGCGCTGCATCGACGAGAAGGTGCCCGAAGCCGAACGCGACGCCCTTCGCCGGACGCTGGCCGACAACCACGCGTCGTGGATGCAGACCAAAGAGGGCGGAGAATCGGCCGCCAAGGGGCTCCAGATCGGCTGTCGCGGGGCTCGAGAGCAGGCGAAGGCCGCCACGTCCGCGTTCGGCTGCGAGTGGTGATCCCCGCCAGCCCTGCGTACTACACGCAGAATGTTGCTTCGGCCGGGATCAATCGCGAACCCCTGTACTCATGTTGAGGCTGCGATCGGCTTTGAACCGTGGTAATCAATCGGACCTAGGCGCATGCGCCGCTAGCCCGGCGACGAGTCGAGCCTCGGCCCGACTCGTCCCCCAACCGACTCGAACGACAACGGAGACACAAAGATGAAGTTCAACAGCACCCTCCTGGTTGCGGCCCTCACTGCTCTCACCTTCATGGCGCCCGCGTGCGACAAGAAGGAAGACAAGAAGGAAGACAAGAAGGCCGAGAAGAAGGACGAAGCCAAGAAGGAATAACGACCTTCGGGTCGTCCAGGCTGCCCACCCACGTGTTCGTGGGTGCGAGCGGCGAGTGAATGGGGAGGCCAATTGGTCTCCCCATTTGCTTGGTTGCGGTCTTGGTTGCTGCGGTCTTGGTTGGCGGAGCTGGCGATCTCGCGTGAGCACGAGTCCGTGCATGAGTCTTCGCACCATGCGAATTTTTATTCGCGTGACAGGCATGTCGTGCTGGGGGTTCTGGACTCCATAGTCATGAATGTTTGTTTGGCGAATCTGCGCGGCTATTCTTAAAAACTCAATGATTTCAATGTTGGTACATTTTATCTTCGTATATTCTAGTATTTTAAATTACATTATATGTCGCATCTGAAATCCTTGGATGCGAACGAAGCGCCTAGGTATCGAGCGTTTGGACTCAGCGGTGGGCCAAACTCGGGTGCTGCGAGCGTCGTGGACCCGTGGTAATCATACCCACGTTGGCGCATGCGCCGCTAGCCACGCGAAGGGTCTACACCGGACTTTGCTTTTGAGGCCTGAGAGGCCTGGCCCTTCCCGAGGCTCAACCGACTCGAACGACTCACGGAGAACCGAAGATGAAGCTCAACAGCACCCTCCTCGTTGCGGCCCTCACTGCCCTCACCTTCGTCGCGCCCGCTTGCGACAAGAAGGAAGACAAGAAGGAAGACAAGAAGGACGCGAAGAAGGACGACAAGAAGGAAGAGGCGAAGAAGGAAGTCGAAGCTCCGGCTCCCACGCCCGCGCCCGAGCCCGCTCCCGAGCCGGCTCCCGCCCCCGCCGCTGCCGACGCGGCCGCCCCGGCTGCCGACGGCGCTGCCCCGGCTGCCGAGCCCGCCCCGGCCGGCTGAAGCCTCGCCCTCGAAGAAGGCCGGAGTTCGCTCCGGCCTTCTTTTTTGGTTTGAGGGAGGAACCCGCTGGTTCCTCTCCCGCTTGGACGGTTGGTTTGGATCGCGTGGCGTTGGTTTGGATCGCGTGGCGTTGGTTTGGATCGCGTGGCGATGGGGCGAACGCTCTCGCTCTGCGGGCGCGGCCATCCCTCGCTGGGAATTCGATCGAGCGCCGATGTACCGTCCGAGCGTGCGCATCGACGGCCGAGCTCTCGACGATCCCCGCCCCACCAGCATCGTTCCTGGTTTCACTACGCAGGCCTTGGGTTCGGTGTTGATCGCCACGGGTCGAACGCGGGTCATCTGCACGGCTTCGCTCGAGCCTCGCCCGCCGGCCTGGCTCGAGCGTGGCGGCTGGGTGACGGCCGAGTACGCGATGCTGCCCGGCTCGACGAGCCCGCGAGCGGATCGCCATCCCGGCGGCCGGGCCAAAGAGATCCAGCGCTTGATCGGCCGCTCGCTGCGAGCCTCGGTCGATCTTCGCAAGCTGATCGGCGCCGCGGGTCCGGTCAGCCTGGTCTGCGACTGCGACGTGATCGAGGCGGACGGCGGGACCCGGACCGCATCGATCACCGGGGCCTGGGTCGCCCTGCAGCTGGCGATCCGCAAGCTGATCGCACAGGAGCGGATCAGCGAGGACCCGAGCTTGGGCCAGGTCGCGGCGACCTCGGTCGGCGTGGTTCAGCTCGAGGGCGAGTCGCCCGTACCGATGCTCGACCTGTGCTACCGCGAGGACAGCCGTGCGCACGTCGACCTCAACGTCGTCATGCGGAGCGAAGGGGTCATGCGCAGCGAGGGGGCAGGGGCGCTCGGGCTGATCGAGGTCCAGGGCACGGGCGAGCGCTCGACCTTCTCGCGGGCGGAGCTCGACGCGATGCTCGACCTGGCCGAGCGAGGCATCCGAGACGCGTTCGAAGTTCAACGTCGTGCGCTGGCCGAGGTCGGAGGCTGAGCATGGCCACCCGGCTGATCATCGCCAGTCACAACTCGCACAAGGTCGCGGAGCTGCGCGAGCTGGTCCAGAACGCCAACTTGCGCGAGGTTCGATCGCTCTTGGTCACCAGCTTGACCGAGCTCGCGCGTGACCTCGGGCCGGCGCCGGAGGTCGAGGAGACGGCGACCAGCTTCGCCGGCAACGCGGTGCTCAAGGCCGAGGCGATCGCGGCCTGGCTGCGGAACAAGGGCGGCCGAGACAGCGACTTGGTCGTCGCCGACGACTCGGGCCTGTGTGTCGACGCGCTCGACGGCGCACCCGGGGTCTGGTCGGCCCGCTTCGCCGGCGCCGGGGCGACCGACGAAGCCAACAACCTGCGCTTGGTCGCCGAGCTGGCCGCGCGCGGGCTCGCGGGCTCGCCCGCGCAGTACGTGTGCGTGCTGGCGATCCGCTACGTCGGTCATCGCTTCTTCGAGTTCACGCTGCCCGAGGAGGTCGACGTCTACCTGCGCGACGACTGCATGTGCATCGAGGGCCGTTGCCGCGGCGAGGTCCGGGTCGAGCGACGCGGAGAGGGCGGCTTTGGCTACGATCCCCACTTCTGGATCGATGGTGGCAAGGCGACCTTCGCCGAGCTCTCGCGGGCCGCCAAGTCGCAGCGATCGCACCGTGGCGTGGCGATGCGCCGGCTCGTCGGCGAGCTCCCGCTGATGCTCTGAGCGAGTGCGCCCACCAGGACTCGAACCTGGGTCTTTCGGCTTAGAAGGCCGATGCTCTGTCCCCCTGAGCTATGAGCGCGTCCGGGCTGGACTGGGGGCCCGAGGGCCGTTGCGAGACGAGTCGAGAAGGAACGAGACGAGAAACGAGAGAAAGAGGATCGGGGCGAAAGGATTCGAACCTTCGGCTTCCTGCACCCAAAGCAGGCGCGCTACCAGACTGCGCCACACCCCGAAGTGCCGCGGAGACTAGCCGAGCCGTCCCGACAAAGCCAGAGCGGCGAAGCGCTAATTGTCCGGCCCGAGACGCCCGAGTCGACCCTCAGCGCTGCCCGATTCGCTCGAGCTCGGCGAGCGCGAGCGGGTTGGAGGGCGGGGTGCCCTCGGCGACCAGGGCGAGCGCCTCGGCAGCCCGGCGGCGCGCTCGTTCGTGCTCGCCCGCGGCGTCGAGGGCTCGCGCTTCACTGGCCAGAAGATCGAGCCGCTCGAGCGCAGGTGTGTCGCGGTCGCAGCTGGCCCGAGCGAGCGCCAGCAGGGCGGCTGCGCGAGCGGGGTCGCCGGGGCCCATTCGGGTCAGCAGCGCCTCGCCGAGCATGCCCCGAGCGGCCCGCAGCTCGGCGACCACGTCGACGCCGGCCTCGAAGAGCGCGGTGGCTCGCTCGAGCTCGACGATGGCGGTCTCGGCATCGCCCGACTCCAAGAGCGCGAGCCCGAGGTTGGCCGAGGTCGCGGCGAGGGCGATGTGGCCATCGGGCAGGGCGGCCCGCTGGATCGCCAGCCCGCGCCGGTAGTGCTCGATGGCTTCGAGCGGCTGCCCGGCTCCCAACGCGATGTGCCCGAGCGTCAGGTGGGGCTCGGCTCGATCGACGTTGTCGCTGCCGAGCGTGCGATCGAGGATCTCGCGGGCCAGCTCGGCGTGGTTGCGGGCC
>JAMHUH010000424.1:0-2922 GCA_035904925.1 Nannocystaceae bacterium | reverse complement strand
GCCGCCCTTTCGCAGCACCCGAGACTTCCTCGGCCCCTTGTTGAACGCCGCCATCGTCCCGGGTGGCTGTCAGCAGCTCGAGGTCGAGACCTACACCTGGAGCGTACTGCCACCACGTTTTCGCGCCGAGCCGATCGACGACGCGATCGCCCGCGAGCTTCGCTGGGTGCTCGATCAGCTCGGCGAAGCTTCGCAGTCATGATGTTCGGCATGGCCTGATACGATGCCGCATGACTCGCCGCCTCGTCTCGATCCTCGCGTGTTCGCTCGTGCTCGGCTGCGGCGGCAATGAGCCCTCGACCAGCGACGATTCGGTCGGCACGAGCGACACGGGTACGAGCGACACGGGCTCGACGGATACGACGGGCGATGAATCCTGCGCGACGCCGCTGCCGCCCGAGGCCATGAACCCCGACAACCAACTCGCCTTCGGCATCTTCTTTGGCGGGCTCGAGCTGGAGATCGGGAGCTCGCTGCAGTTCCAGGTCGGCCTCGTCCAGTGCTGCGTGTTCTGGGACCCGCTCGAGACCTGCTCGGAGTATTCGGTCGAGCCCGAGGGCGCGGGCGCGACGATCGATCCGCAGACGGGCGTGCTCACGCTGGCCGACGAGGTCGTCGATGGCACGGTCTTCACCGTCAAGGCCGACGTCGAGCAGGGCAAAGCGAGCGTCGAGGCCGACCTCTTCGCCTACCGACCCGAGCTGCACCCGCTCAAAGGCTTCTGGCACGAGGTCGCTCGGATCCCCTGCGGCGGCGGAGCCGAATTCGTCCCGAGCGATCCGATCAACGAGCTCTACTTCACCGCCGCGGGCAGCCTCGGCGTGACCTGGACGCCCTTCGAGATCTACATCGACTACACGGCCGACTACGTGGCCGATCTCGACGCCGGCACGCTCTCGCTCTCGGGTATCGGCGGCAACTATGTCCCCGCGGACGTCGACGGCGAGGGCCTGTTCAGCTTTGAAGGCGACGAGCTCGTGCTCGAGGACATGTGGCTGGGCTCCTCGCAAGACGCGATGGATCCGCCTGCGTGTGGGCATCGTTTTGGCAAGTGAGGGCTCGGCGGTCACGAACTCCGAACGCAAAGACGGGGCCGGAAGCTCCACGCCCGCTCGGCCCCGTGAAGGTTGGCGAGTCGGGCATCGCCGGTCTCGATCAGCTCGGCGTCGCCGCTGAGCTGGAGGCGCTCGCCGGTGTCGAAGTCGACGAAGAGCAGGCCGACCTTGGGTTGCACGAGTATGTTGCCCAGGGTGTTGAAGAAGCGGTTGCCGGCATAGTCGGGGATCGTCAGTGAGCCCCCGGGCTCGACTTGCACGAACCCGACCGGGCCGCCGCGGTGCGACACGTCGACTTGGCTCGTGACGTAGCTCGCGACAAAGAAGGTGTCGGCCGCCGCGATCTGGATCCGCGCGCGAGCGTCGAGCCCCGTGATGGCCTCGAAGGTCGCCGGGCGCGAATGCGTGGTCGCGACGAACTCGTGCGGATGGATGTACTTGGGGCAGTTGCCAAAGCTCTGCTCGACCCTGACCGCGAAGCCGCGCTCGCTCGAGCTCGAGATCGTGCCGTTCATGCGATTGCGTCGGCGCGTGGGCGGCTCGATCGCGAGCAGCCCGATCGAGCGCCGGTCCGCGAGCCCTTCGCTCGCCGGATCGCCATGCGCAGCCTGGGTGGCGATCGTCAAGGTGCGAGGATCCGGCGAGCGCATGAACCCGGGCGCGCCCGTCAGCAGCGTCGCCCAGGCGTCGCCCTGGTCGTCGACGCTGCCGACGACGACGAAGGGCAGCTGCTCGAAGAACTCGCGGTGCTGATCGGGCATGAAGTCGCGGATGACTCGCGGCCCGACCTCGGCCATCCGCTCGGCCACGCCGAGCCGCTGCTGCATCGCTCGTTCACCGGCGTGCCAAGTCCCGGCGTGGTCGGGATGGTCGGAACGATCGTGATGATCGGGGTGATCGGGTCGAGTCATGCGACGAGTCCGACGTGGGTCGACTGCATCGGCACGAAGCCCGGTAGGGCCTCGATCCGGCCCAGCCATGCTCGCACGTGCTCGTACTCGGCGAGCGAGACGTTGCCTTCGGGCGCGTGCGCGACGTAGCTGTAGCAGGCGACGTCGGCGAGGGTCGGGCGATCGCCGACCAAGAAGTCGTGGTCATGCAGCTCGCGGTCGAGCAGGCGCAGGATCGCGTGCGCTCGCGGGATGATCTGTGTGGGATCGTACTGGGCGCCAAAGACGGTGATCAGGCGCGCCATCGCGGGGCCGTAGGCGATCGGACCCGCGGCGACCGAGAGCCAGCGCTGGACCGCGGCGGCCCCGACCGGATCCTCGGGCAGCCAATCGCTGGGTCCGAAGGTCTTGGCCAGGTAGACCAGGATCGCGTTGGAGTCGGCGATCACGTGGCCCGCGTGGCTGAGCACGGGGACTTGGCCAAAGGGGTTGAGCTGCAGGAAGTCGGGCTGCTTCTGGGCGCCACGAGCCAGATCGACCTCGACGAGCTCGAGCTCGAGCCCGAGCAAGCTGGCGAAGAGCCGGGCGCGGTGGGAGTGGCCAGAGAGCGGGTGGACGTAGAGCTTGATGGTCATGGCTGGTTGGTGCGGGATCAGAGGTCGAGGTCGGAGAGGCTGGGGTGTTCGTCGGGGCGCCGACCGAGGGGCCAATGAAAGCGACGCTCGCGTTCGGCGATCGCCAGGTCATTGATGCTGGCGATTCGCCGGCGCATGAGCCCTTCCGGATCGAACTCCCAGTTTTCGTTGCCGTAGGCGCGGAACCATTGCCCGCTCGAATCGTGCCATTCATAGGCGAAGCGCACGGCGATCCGATCGTCCGTGAACGCCCAGAGTTGCTTGATCAGCCGATAGTCGAGCTCGCGCGCCCACTTGCGGGTCAGGAATTCGATGATCGCCGGGCGGCCGACCAAGAATTCG
>JAMHUH010000423.1:0-24878 GCA_035904925.1 Nannocystaceae bacterium | reverse complement strand
GAGGAGTCGGCGCGTCGCATCCCGCTCGCGCTGGCCGAGCTGTCCGTCGACGAGCGACCCGACTCGAGCGCTGCGCGGGCGAGCTTGGCGAGATCGAGCTCGTCGTCATCCTGCTCAGCGCGGGCTTGCTCGGTGCGGGCTCGTTCGACAGCGCGAGCTCGTTCGGCGGCGCGGGCTTGCTCGGCGGCGCGGGCTTGCTCGGCGCGGGCTTGCTCGGCGCGGGCTTGCTCGGCGGCGCGAGCTTGCTCGGCGGCGCGGGCTTGCTCGGCGGCGCGGGCTTGCTCGGCGGCGCGAGCTTGCTCGGCGGCTTGTTCGGCAGCGCGAGCTCGTTCGGCCTCGGCGCGAGCTTGCTCTGCGGCTTGTTCAGCGCGAGCTTGCTCGGCCGCAGCTTGTTCAGCGCGAGCTTGCTCGGCGGCGCGAACTTGCTCGACCGCGACTTGCTCGGCGGCGCGAGCTTGTTCGGCAGCGCGAGCTTGCTCGGTGGCTTGTTCGGCAGCGCGAGCTTGCTCGGCGGCACGAGCTTGCTCGGCGGCTTGTTCGGCAGCGCGAGCTCGTTCGGCCTCGGCGCGAGCTTGTTCAGCGCGAGCTTGCTCGGCGGCTTGTTCGGCAGCGCGAGCTCGTTCGGCCTCGGAGCGAGCTTGCTCGGCGGCTTGTTCGGCAGCGCGAGCTTGCTCGGAAGCTTGTTCGGCAGCGCGAGCTCGTTCGGCCTCGGCGCGAGCTTGCTCTGCGGCGCGAGCTTGCTCGGCAGCGCGAGCTTGCTCGGCAGCGCGAGCTCGTTCGGCCTCGGCGTTCGCCAGCTCGGAAGCAGTCGCCGCCGGAGCTTCGGCGACACTCGTCGGCTCGTCCACTTCGGCGGCGACACTCGTCGGCTCGGCTTGCGCGGCGACGCGAGCTCGTTCGGCCTCGGGAGCGAGCTCGTTCGGCTCGGCTTGCTTGGCGCCGAGCGGGACCTCGGCGTTCGCCTCGACGTCCCCAACGACTTCGCGTTCGCGCGTCGGCTCGAGACTCGGCAGCGCAGCCTTGGCTGGCGCGGGCGCTTCGACCTGCGCAGCCTCGCTCTCGTTCGCTTGGGATCCACCGCGGCGCGCCTCGGCCTTGGCTTGCTTGCGAGCGTCACGGCGAGCCTGCTTGCGGCCCTTCTTTCCCTTGGGCTCCGACTTCTTCTTGCCAGCGTCTTCTTCGGGCTGCGCGTCCGCGGTGGGCTTCGGCTCTGCGGTGGGCTTGGCCTCCGCGACCGGCTTGGCCTCCGCGGTGGGCTTGGCCTCCGCGACCCGCTTCGGCTCCGCGACGGGCTTGGTCTTCGGCTCCGCGATCGGCTTCGGCTCCGCGACGGGCTCCTGCTTGCGCTCGCGCTTTTGCTTGGCCTGCAAATAGGTTCGCAAGCCCTTGCGCCCCCGCTTGACCAGCTCTTGCGCGATCGGATCGTTGTCGTGCTCGAGCGCGGCCTCGGCAGCTTCGAGCAGCTCGGCGGCCTCGGCCGGGCGGTCGACCTTGTCGAGCGCGATGACCAAGCCCGCGAGCACGCGCGGATGCCCGCCGTAGGCGTCGCGGGCCTTCTCGAGGTGCTCGAGCGCTTCTTTGTTGTGGCCGGTCTCGGACAGCAAGACCACGCCGAAGTCGAGGTGATCGAGGCGGGTCAGCCGGCCGAGCTTGGCCAGCTTGCCGAACAGTTCGCGGGCCTCTTTGCGGTCGCCCGCGAGCGCGAGCGCGTGGGCTTGGGCGGAGATCAGCTCGGCCTTGTCGCCGGAGTGCTTGCAGACGCGCTCGGCCTCGGCGAAGGCCCTGGCGGCGGCTCGACCGTCGCCGGCGCGCAGGTGGAGGCGACCTTCTTGGACGTTGATCCACGCGTGCGGAGCGAAGAGCTTGAGCGTCGCGCTGTCGCGCAGCTCGCCGAGCATGCCGCGGACCTTCGAGCGCTCGCAGCTGGCCACGCGCTTGGCGAAGCGATCGAGCACCAAGCTCTTGGCGATCGAGGGCACGGCGAAGAAGGCGAGCAGGCCTGCGCCGCTCAAACCCCACCACGCCGGCTGCTCGGTCGCGCTGACGGCCACCCAGCCGCCGACGCCGAGCAAGGAGGCGACCCAGCCCTGCAAGAGCCAGCCGGTGATGGGTCGGCCCGAGGCTTGGAGGAGCTCGTCGGGGATGGCTGGCTCGAGGTCGGACGTGGCGATCGGACCAGACACGGGCGCGCAAAATGCCTGACTGGACCAAAGCGGGCAAGCCCACGAGCGCCGCCGCCGAGATCACCCGCGCAGGGCCGCCGGGCTCCGAGCGCCGATCACTCGCACCCGGGCGAGCCGGCCGAGAGGCCGGGGTGACTGCGGTGATCGAAACTGCTCGGCCTCGGCACTACCTCTTCATGCGCTCGCGTCAGTCCATCTTGGTCGTCTCGGGTCTGGTCTCGACCCTCGCCTGCAACGGGCCATCGGCTGGCGACGAGATTGGGGATGGCGACTCGGACTCGAGCGAGAGCGATTCGGGCGAGAGCGACTCGGGCGAGAGCGACTCGGGCGAGGATCCGCTGTGCGACTGGGGCCTGACGAGCGGCGTCCCCTCCGAGTTGCTCGAGCCCGAGGTCGCGCCCGACTGCGAGCTGATCCCCGGCGACCACGACGAGCTGTGCGGTGATGGACCTTGCCCGATCGTCGACGACGTCGAGCTGCACTGCGATGACATCGCCCTCGGCTCGGGAGGGGTCAGCGCGGGTGTCGACGCCGAGCGGGTCTACACCACGGCGCAGAGCGACGCCGGCGCGTGGTTGATCTCGGCCGTGGGCGATCAGGGCGAGCTCGAGGAGCTTCCGCGGCTCTTCGGTTCATCCCGGACCCTGCTCGCGCAAGCTCCGAGCGGCGAGGTCCATCTCGCGGCCAATCGCAGCGAGCAGCTCGACGGCTTCTTCGACAGTCAGATCTCGTTCTTGCGCCTCGACCAACCCGGATTCGTCTCCGAGCTGCTCCATCACGCGGACCCCAACGCCTCCTCGTCGATGGACCGGCTCGAGTTCGACTACGAGGGCATGGCTCACGCGTGGTTCACGGCCCAGCCTTTCCAGGGCGACAAGTTCGCGCGAGCAACCCGACACGGCAAGCGCCTCGACGACGCGAGCTGGTGGTTCAGCGAGCTCCCGGTCACGGCCGACTTCGCGCATGACTTCGCCCTGACCCCCGCGGGTGAGTCCATCGGCTTCGACTTCGACTTCGACCCCTTCGAGCTGAACTCGCAGCTGGTCGCGCACGCCTGCGGCGAGACGCGGACCCTCGGCGACCCGATCATCCACGACGATCTGCGGGTCCCCAGGCTGCCGCTGCCCGGGCCCTTGCTCGAGGGACCGGACTACCTCGTGGCGGTTCGCGACGAGCCGGGGGTCCGCTTGCTCTGGCCGCAGGGGGAGACTTGGGCGGCCTTCGACGTGCCCGGGACCTCGCCCAACGCGACGACCTGCCCGGTCCAAGCCTGTCCGTGCACGCAGACCTGCCACGACACCGGCGTGGGCCTGCCCGGGACCTCCTACGCGATCGCGCGTACCTCCGATGGCGTGGTCTGGGTCGCCTGGCTGACCCGCGAGAACGACATCGAGTGGGCCTTCTCGCCCGAAACTTGGCCGAGCGAGCCCTGCCATTGCAAGGCCGAGGTCGTGTCCGACGAGAGCAGGACCACCTTGCACCTCGGCCGGATCGACAGCGCGCTGACCAGCATGGTGGAGACGCTGACCATGCCGGTGGCGCGGGCCCAGGTCCGACCCGAGGGCCCGACCAAGACCCTCGATCTGGTCAGCTACGGCGATCGGCTCGGGCTTGCGATCACGTCCTACGAGGACAGCTCGGCCGATCCGAAGGGCTTCATCCGGCTGATCGGCATCGACACCGAGGCGCTGCCCGTCCAGTAGCGCGGAGTCCGGAGAGACGGGCCGCTCAGCGGCCCATCTCTTCTTTGCGCTTCTTGTCGTAGCCCTTCAAGAAGGCCTCGGCGTCCTCGACCTCTTGGGTCTTCTCGACGTCCTTCTTCATGTTGTCGAGGTTGACGTCGACCTTGGTGAAGCGCGCGAGCATCTGATAGAGCGCGTTGCGGCTGGCCATCGCGGGCGGACGGCCCTCGTCGCCCTCGACGCCGCGGTTGATGCCGGTCGGGATCCGAGCGAGCACGCACTCGACCGCGCGGGTGACCAGCTTCTCTTCGTCGGGCTGGCTCGGGGTCAGACCGGCGAAGAGCGGGACGTCGGCGAAGTCCTTGACCATGCCGTCGTAGGCCATCTGCGAGGCGCAGTAGGCGTAGTCGGGATCGTGCTTGTCCGGAACCACGCCGTCCTCGAAGTCGCCGCCGGCGGCCGAGAGCGTGGCGAAGTCGGTGAACACCTGGCGATAGATCAGCGAGCGCAGGTAGGCCTCTTTGAGCGCGGCGCCAGCCAGCTTCTTGGAGAACACGAAGGTCATCTCCTGGTAGCCGCCGCCGAGGTCCTCGCGGTGGATGCCGAAGCCGAGCTCCTTGTCGGGCTTCACCGTCTTGGCGACCTCCGGGATGCTGGCCGAGCCCTCCATGGTCCAGCGGGCATGCGTGTCGCCGCGGAACTCCTCTTGCTCCTTGAGCTCGGGCATGTTGGTCAACATCTTGAACAACACGTCGTCGTCGTTGATCGCCTTCGCCCAGGCGGCGAACTCGGGATCGTGGGCCTTCTCCCAGGTGATCGGCTCCGGCTCGCTCATGCCGTAGACCTTGCGGAGGCTGCGAAGCACCGGCCGGAAGGGCTGGTCGTAGGCGACGTCGCGGCGGGCGAACATCTTGATGCTCATCCAGCGGGTCCAGATCTCGTCCTTCTTGCCCAGGTACTCGTCCTTGAGCTCGGTGACGGCCGTCTTGAGCGGTCCGTCGAGCTTGGCGATGATCCCCTCGGCCTTGTCCGAGGCGAAGAAGTCGAGCAGGCGAAGGTCGCCGTAGACGCTGCGGACCAGGTCGCGCTCCTCGTCGCCGAAGCTGTTCTTGATCTTGAGCAGCTGCTCGGGGAAGTAGCGCTCGGCGTCGTTGCGGACCGCGAAGCCGTCGGCCTCGGCCACGCCGCGCACGATCGCCTTGGCCTTGTCGCCCTCCGAGAGGCCGGGCTTGAGCTCGATGATCGCGAGCACGCCGGGGTTCGTGATCGCGTAGCCCGCCTCGCCGACCGGCTCTTGGGTCTCGCGGACGTCGGGCAGCCGCTCGCTCGCGTAGATCTCGGTCAGCAGAGGCGCGAGCGCGTCGCGGGTCGGATCGGCCGGGACCTCGGGGATGTCGTCGGCCGGGTTGTGCTCCTTCTCCGGCGTCGAGGTGTCGATCGCCATCTTTTCGCGCATCCGATCTTCGCGTGAGGTGCAGGCGCCGAGGACCAAGCTGGGCGCCAAGAGGAGTGCGATCGCAATCGGGGCGTGACGTTGCATGGGATCGCGTTCACCCTAGGCGCACGTCGGCGCTGCTGTCAAACCAGAAAAGCCGGCCAAAAGGGTCGCTAGGGGGTCGTCACGGGCGAGTGAGGGAATGTCGAGGGGGCCGAGCGTAGAGTCCGCAGGCTCACCCGAAAATCCCTCGTAGGTATGGTTTCGAGGGCTTCTAGGCCACTTTGGCTGGTTGACCCTCGCGGGGCGCAGGACCATGCTTGGCTCGACGCGCCATGACCGAAGCCACGACCAGCACCGAAACCCCGACTCAGGCCATCGACCCCGAGATGGCTGGCGTCCTCTCGCTCACCCCGGTCGCTGCCGAGAAGGTCGCCGAGATCCGCCGGGCCGAGGACATCGAGCCTCACTACGCGCTGCGCGTGAAGGTCATGGGCGGCGGCTGTGCGGGCTTCCAATACGACCTCTTCTTCGACGAGGAGGCCGAGGGTGACACGGTCGTCGAGAGCCACGGCGTGAAGCTGGTCAGCGATCAGATGAGCTTCATGTACCTGATGGGCACCGAGATCGACTACATCGAGGGGCTGCAGGGCGCGGGCTTCAAGTTCGGCAACCCGAACACCACCGGCAGCTGCGGCTGCGGCAGCAGCTTCTCGGTCTGATGCGCTCGGTCCCCGCCGACCTCGGGCTGCGGCTCGAGGGCGTGCACGACGAGCTCGTCGATCCCGGTCATCTGCATGGGCCCACGGGCTCGGTGCCGCTGCGCTTCGCGGCCGTGCTCGGGCTCCTGCTCGAGGGTCCGGCCTACGCCGGCGACCCGGCGCTCTTGCTGATCGAGCGCTCCAACGAGCTGCGTCATCATCCTGGCCAGATCGCGTTTCCGGGCGGCAAGCCCGAGCCCGGCGATCGCGATCTGCTCGACACGGCCCTGCGCGAGGCCGAAGAAGAGGTCGGGCTCGAGCGCGATCAGGTCACGATCCTCGGTCGTCTGCACCCGGTCCCGACCCCGACCGGCTTCATGATCGTGCCCTTCATCGGTCGCCTGCGCAGCGAGTGGCAGCCGACCAAGCGCAGCCCCGAGGTCGGACGGATCTTGACGCCGAGCCTGCGCACGCTGATGGACCCGGCGATCCATCGCATGACCGGCAGCGTGGAGTGGCAAGGTCAGCACTATGATCTTCACGAGTATCGGATCAGTGACCCGCCGCTGTGGGGGGCGACCGCGCGAATGGTTTGGGATCTGATCGAGCGAATTCGCGGCTGATCCGGGCGTTCGCGCGCCTCGGGCCGATTCTGCGCATTCGCGAACGAATCGCAGCGGATTGGCTCACATCGCGAGCTCTACGAATTGCCGATGAAGATCGCGGTGGCGCGGCCGCACCTTGATAGTGTGTTTTTGGCGGGTTGGCATGCGCAGGTTACTCGACGTCATTGGGCTGGGTCGCTCGGAGCGCGAGGTCCGACAACAAGGCGGCCAACAAGACGAGAGCGGTCGCGTCGTCGCCCACCGCTATCGCCTTCAGACCTTGCTCGGCGCCTGCGGGGCTGGCCAGCGCTACCTCGCCGAGGACGAAGCCAACGAGGCCGCGGTGTTGGTCTTGATCTTGCCCGCCTCGTTCGCGAGCGAGCAGACGGCGGCTCGGCTGAGTCGGCTCGACGTGTCGTTTGGCGACCTTCGGATCGTCCGACCGCATGCCTTCGGCGTCGACGAGCTCGGTCGGCCCTACACGGTCACGCGCGCGATCGCAGGCGAGCCGCTCAGCGCCCTGCTCGCTCGAGGCCTGCCCACGTGGCCGATGGTGTTCGAACTGCTCGAGGAGCTCTGCGACATGTTGGCCGCCGCGCACAAGCGCGGGCTCTACCATGGCTGCCTCGAGCCCAGCCGGGTCTTCGTCGGTGAGGGCGGACCCTGGCTGCTCGACTTCGGCTTGGCCAACGCGCTCGCGCGCTCGAGCAAGGGCGGCTTCGCGATGCCGGGCTCGGCCGAGTACGTCGCGCCCGAGCTGCTCGACGGTCGGCCACCCAGCGCCCGCGCCGATCTCTACAGCCTCGCGATCATGGTCTGGGAGATGGTCGCCGGCGCGCCGCCCTTTGTCGGTGAGCTCGGCCAGGTCGTCGATGGTCACCGCAACCGAGCGATCCCCGAGCTGGTCCGCCGCGCCGACGCGCCGGTCGAGGTCGAGGCGCTGCTCGACATCGCGTTGTCGAAGCAGCCCGAGGATCGCTTCAACCACACCCACGAGCTCTTCGAAGCGCTGCGCGGGATCCAGGCGTCTTCGAGCGGCGTCTGGTCGCTGGCGACCTTGAGCGCAGAAGCCTCGACGCCCAGCGGCGGGCTCGCGCTGACGACCGAGCTCGGCACGACGCTGCGCAACCTGAGCGTGGTCGAGCTGCGTGCGACGCGAGACTTGATCGACAAGCTGCTCGAAGCGCGCGGCGCCAAGCCTTGATCGCTCGCTTCCGCGCTGGATCGAGAACGCGCCTGAATTTTTTTCGGTCGAGCGCGAGCCCAAGTCGAGCAACCTCGCGGGGTGAGCCCCGCGTCTCTCGATCTTGCCCAGGCGATCGCCAAGCTTCCGATGTCGCGCTTCACGTCGGCGAATCGGCCGATGAGCGCGAGTGGATCGCATCCACCACGGGCGGCCGCCGAGGCGATGCTGCGCGCGCTCGATGTCCGCTCGGGTCAACGCGTGCTGCATGTCGGGCTCGGCTCGGGCTACCTGACCGGCTTGATCGCGCTGCAAGGCGGGATCGTCTACGGCGTCGATCGGCTCGAGGGCGTGATCGCGATGGTCCGCGAGCGCTTGCATGGGCTCGGGCTGGGCAACTTCTGGGCGAAGGTCGATGAAGGTTCGAGCGGCTGGACCGAGTACGCGCCCTTCGATCGGATCTTGTTGACCGCCCGCGGCGTCGAGTTCGAGCCTTTGATCGCGCAGCTGAGCTCCGGCGGGCTCCTGGTCGCGCTGCGTGGCGAGGGCATGCGCATGCGCGAGCTGATCTGCGTCAAGCGAGGCCCCGACGACGCGGTCGCGACCACGTCGCTCGGGCCGATCACGGTCGGGCTCGACTTCGCCGACACCCTGCTGCGGCTCGGCCTGATCACGCCCGCCCAAGCCAGCCGGGCCCGGACCATGGCTGCGACCCAGCGCCGGCCCTTGCACGACGTCCTGCTCGAGAGCACGCACCTCGACGAGCGCGACATCTATCGGGTGCTCGCCCAGCACGTCGGCATGCTCTACAAGCCCGCGTCGGAGCTGATCGAGGCGATCGACTCGAGCTGCGCCAGCACGGTCCCGCGCGCCTTCCTCGATCATCACAACCTCTTGCCGCTCGGCGAGGATCGCGAGGGCCAGCTCTTGGTCGCGACGACCTCGCCCCACGCGGTGATCGAGGAGCTGGCCAGCGCGTTCTCGGGCAAATTGCTCAAGGCGGTCCTGGTCTCGCCGACCGATCTGCGCCGGCTCTGGTCGGCGATCGATCTTCAGCACGGCGACGCGAACATCGAGGTCGAGAGCCTGAACGACGAGGACCTGCTCCAGGGCGAGAGCGAGGCGATCGAGGGCTACGCGACCGGGCTCTTCGACGCCCTGCTGCTCGACGCGGTCGGCGAGCGCGCCAGCGACATCCACCTCGAGCGCTACGGCGATCGGGTCCGCGTGCGCCTCCGGATCGACGGCGACCTCCACGACCAGACCCGCTTCACGCTCCAGCCGAGCGAGCTCGCGGCGCTGGTCAACGTCATCAAGGTTCGCGCGCGGATCGACATCGCCGAGCGCCGGCTGCCGCAAGGCGGACGGATCCGCTTGCGCGCCGGGACGGGTCGCTTCGACCTGCGCGTGCAGACCCAGCCCTCGCTGCACGGCGAGCACGTGATCATCCGCCTGCTCCCGCAAGACAGCCAGAACCAGACGATCGAGGATCTCGGCTTTCCGAGCGACCTCGCCGACGCCTACCGTCGGCTGCTCGACTCGCCCAGCGGCATGGTCTTGGTCGTCGGCCCGACCGGCTCGGGCAAGTCGACCACGCTCTACGCCGGTCTGCGCAAGCTCGCCGCCGACGCCCGGCGCAAGGTCATCACGGTCGAAGATCCGATCGAGTACTCGATCAACGACATCCAACAGACCCAAGTCCATCCGCGGATCGGCTTCGCCTTCGCGGACGCGATGCGGGCCTTCGTCCGCGAAGATCCCGACGTCATCTTGATCGGCGAGATCCGTGACGGCGAGACCGCGCTCGAGGCCATCCGGGCCTCGCAGACCGGCCACCTCGTGCTCTCGACCCTGCACTGCAACGACGCCGTCGACGCGGTCCAGCGGCTCTACGATCTCGGCATGCACCCCAACTCGATCGCCAGCGAGCTGCTCGCCGTGATCTCGCAGCGCTTGGCCAAGCGGATCTGCAGCGACTGTCGGGTCGAGGTCGCGCCCAACCCCGAGATCCTCGCCGAGCTCTTCCCCAAGGGCGCGCCCGAAGGCTTCGTCTGCTTCGAAGGCAGCGGCTGCGCGCGCTGTTCGGGTCACGGCACGCGCGGCCGGATCGGCGTGGCCGAGTTCCTGCGCGCCAACGCGGAGATCCGGCGGGCGATCGGCCACCAACCCGCGCTCGACGATCTGCGAGCCATGGCCGCGAGCGCGGGCCTTCGCCCGCTGCGCGACGCTCTGCTCGTGCAGATCCAAGCCGGGATCGTGCCGATGTCGGAGGCCCGTCGGCTGCTCCAGGCCGAGGCGATGGCCGGCGGGCACTGAGGCCGCTCAGCGGATCGCGCTGGCGCGATAGACCTCGTCGATCGCCAGCGTCGTCGCCAAGCTCCGAACCTCGACGACGCCGCCCCGAACCCCGACCCGCGCCGACCAATCCTGGCCCGGTCGACGATGATGGATGGTGATCCGGCGCTCGCGGTGCGCGACGACGACGTACTCCTCGAGCGAGGGGATGGTCATGTAGGCCTCGAGCTTGAAGCCGGTGTCGTAGTCCTCGGAGGAGTCGCTGGTGACTTCGACGAGCACGATCGGATTGAGCGCCGTCGAGAGCGGGCTCGGCTCGTGCTGCACGAGCGGCCCGCAGATCACCGAACCATCGGGGAAGGTCGCGAGTCCGACCGACTCGACGTACACGCGCAAGTCGGAGGTGTGGACCCGGCAGGGCCGATCGCCGATCGCGTTGCCGAGCAGCCGAAGCACCTGCGCACACACGGCGGAGTGCTCCTCGGAGCCGCCCGCCATCGCGTAGATCTCTCCCCCGAGGAACTCGTGCTTGGTCGAGCTGGTCTGCTCGAGCATGACGTAGTCCGCGTAGGTGTAGCGGTGGAGTCGCGGTGGACCGATCATGGGCTCAACCCGAGGCCAAGGACGCGCCTGGCCCCGCGCTCTCGAACCGGTTGAGGTGGCGCCGGGCTTCGTCGACATGGATCTTCTGCTCCGCGACCAGCTGGTCGAGCGCCCAGTTCATCGACTGCGAGCCGTTGCTGCGCTCGCGCTCGAGCACCGAGTGGAGCTGGCTGGTTCGGCCGTCGCGGATCAGGTGGGCGACCGAGGCGCTGGTCCGCAGGACCTCGGCGGCCAGGACTCGACCGCCCTTCAGACCTTTGACCAAGCGCTGGTTGATGATCGCGTTGGTGACCATCGCCAGCTGGCTGGTCGCATAGTCGCGTTGGTTGCGGGGGAACAAGCTGATGATGCGATCGAGCGCCTGCACGGCGTCGTTGGAGTGGACGGTCGAGAGCACGAGGTGGCCGGTCTCGGCGATGGTCAGCACGGCCTCGGCGGTCTCGCGGTCGCGGATCTCTCCGACGACGATCACGTCGGGGTTGTGGCGCAGGACCTGGCGCAGCGCCGCGGCGAAGCTCGGGGTGTCGAAGCCGACCTCTTGTTGATCGAGGATCCCGTGCTTGGGCGTGTGGATGTACTCGATCGGATCTTCGACGGTGATGATGTGCGCGGCGCGTCGACCGTTGATGACGTCGACCAGCGAGGCGATCGTGGTGGTCTTGCCCGAGCCCGCGGGACCCGTCGCCAACATCAGGCCCCAAGGCTGGGCGAGCGACTCGACCAGGGCTTCGGGCAAGCCGAGCTCGGTCGGGTTCGGTACGTGATCGGGGATCAGCCGCAGCGCCAGCGAAGGTTGGCCACAGGCATGGATCGCGCTGCCGCGAAAGCGCCGAGCGCCGGCCGTGACCACGAAGTCGAGCGAGCGCCGCTGGACCAGCAGCTCGCGCTGGGTCTGCGAGAGCAGCAGCTCGAGCCCGGCGCGCATGTCCTCGGCCGTCAACGCCGGCGTCTTGAGCGCGTGCAGATCACCGTCGACGCGCAGGGCCGGCACGCTGCCCACGCTCATCAAGATGTCGGAGGCCTCGTGCTCGATCGCGGCCTGGATGAAGCGACGGATGTCGATGGTCACCGAGGCATCGTCGCCGACCTTCGCGCCGGAACGGACGCAGAGTTTTCATCGGCCGTTCGGGCCGCGTGCGCCGGCGCTCCATCGAGCTCGGATCGCGCGCAGGCCGGGGGCAGCAGCAGCGCCAGCAGAACCAGAGTCGAGAGCGCGCAGGCGTAGAAGAGCAGCTTCATGGGCGACTTTCGAACACCGTGAAACGAGCCCCGCGTCACCGCAAATCGATCGTGCGATCTTCGGGCGGGTGACGACCCCCGACCTCACGATCGACGAGCCGCTGCTGGCCCAGCTCGCCGCCGAAGCCGAGTCGCTGGGCTTGCTCCGGCTCGGGATCCTGCGCCTCGATCACCCCGGGCTCGCGCCTGCGCAGGCGGCTCTGCGTGCGTACCTCGACGCGGGCCAACATGGCGAGATGGACTTCATGGCGACGACACGCGCCATGCGTCTCGATCCCCGCCTCCTGCTCGAGGGGGCTCGCTCGGCGCTGGTCGGGCTCGTGCCCTATGCCGGCGTGTCGGGGCCCGTCGCTCGCTACGCGCAGTGGTCCGACTATCACACCGAAGTGCATCGCCGCTTGGCTCGCCTGCGCGAGCGACTCGAGCTGCATCGACCGGGCGTCGACACGCGGATCTGCGTCGACACCAAACCTTTGCTCGAGCGCTCGCTCGCGCAGCTGGCAGGGCTCGGCTTCATCGGCAAGCACGGCTGCCTGATCGCGCCGGGCTTGGGCAGCTACGTGTTGATCGGCACCTTGATCACCAGCGCTCGCTGGACCGGGCCCGACCACCCGGCGCCGCCTGGTGATCCTTGGGATGCGTGTGGCTCGTGCACGCGCTGCCTCGACGCGTGCCCGACCTCGGCCTTCGACGCGCCGGGCAAGCTCGAGCCGCGCCGCTGCATCGCGTATTTGACGATCGAGCAGCGCGGAGCGATCGCCGAGGACTTGGCCGCGCGCGTCGGCGAGCGGGTCGCCGGCTGCGACGTCTGCCAAGAGGTCTGCCCCTACAATCAATCCGAGACCCGTGCGGCGCGAGTGCCCGCGCAAGCCTGGTTGCCGGCCCCGCCGGGCCACGCTCGGGTCGCCGACGTGGTCAAGCTCGCGGTGATCGGCAACAACCAGCACCGGCAATTCGTCAAGCACACGCCGCTCGATCGGATCCCCCGTCGGGCGCTCCGACGCAACGCCCTGGTCGCGCTCGGCAATCGCCGAGGGCCCGTCGACGAGCACGAGCGCGCGGCTCTGCTCGCCTGTCTGGGCGATCCGGACTCGGGCTTGGCCGAGCTGGCCGCTTGGGCGGCGCGGCGGCGCGGCGTGGTCGACGAGTGATTCGTGGTGGTCGGCCACGGGGTTTCCGCGCGGAAACATCGGATTTCAGCGTCGAAATCGTGCATTGCGAATGCGCGATTTTTGACGCCCCTGCGCGCCCGAACTTAGCGTTCGAGCGGCGTGGCCGAGTACATCATCATTCCTGGCGAATATTCGGGTGACATGTGGCATGTCGTCGCGGCGTGCATCGTTCGGCCCACGCTCCAGGTCCTCATCGGCGTGCTGTCGGATGCCAAGAAGGAGCTCGAGGGCGCCAAGGCGATCGCGGCGTTCTTCAAGCAGGTCGGTCTCGGCAACCGCGTCCAGATCCTCGCAGGCAATGGCGGGTTCAAGACGGTCGTGCTCGCTGGGAAAACCCGAGTGATCAAGGAGCTCGGGGGCAAACCCGTGATGTGGCAGCACGTCGCGCTCGCGCAGGACAAATTCCCAAATGACACGATCCCGCCGCTCTACGCGTGCACGTCGATGATCATGCGGGCGATGGAGGAGTTGGGCAAGACCAAGGTGATCGCGGGATTGCGCGCCGGCCTGACCGCCAACCTCGGGCTGCCGATCTGTGAGCATGTCGCTGGCCATGCGCTCGGGATCTTGAAAAAGACCAAGGCGAAGAAGGTCCTCTTCGTGCTCGGCCGCAACGCGGGATACAACCCGCAGCACGACCTCGACGCGAAGCGCTTGGGCGCGATCGTCAAGGCGGCCGCCAAGGCCAAATATCATATCGTGCTCGTCGGGTGGCCCAAATGGCTGAACGAGCTGGCGAAGGAGGTCGGGCTGAAGAAGTTCTCGGTCGTCGACTTGCGCGACTGGGCCTCGCTGACCGGCATCGACCGCGAGGACGAGCGCGCGCGCGCGTATTTTTGGCGCTGCGTGGTCGAGATCGCGGCGAAGCTCGGGATCGACGCCAAATTCGTCGGCGGCCGCAGCGGGTCGACCGACTTGCCCGGGTTCATGGGCATGGACGTGTTGAGCTGGGACATCTTCGACGCCAACAACCCCGAGTATCTCCGGCTCCTGCTGACCGCGCCGCTGCTGATGAAGGTCACGCATGTCGATGTCCACACGCCGAAGCATGGATCGATCTCGATCGTGCCCAAGCAGAACATCGATCTTTGCGGCGACGTCCTCGCGTTTCTCTGCAATGAGTTCGTGCAGCCGCCGATCCTCTTCGCCGTGTCCAAGAGCTTCACCAAGGCGAAACCCAAGAAGCTCAAGAAGGGCGAGAAGCCTCCGAACCCGTTCGCGCCTTGCCTGATCACGCTGCTCGACGTGGCCACGATCGTGTTCATCCCGAGCACGACGCCGCTCGCGTTCGACGCCCTCGAGGGCTTCGTCGACGAGGTCGGTCTCAGCTTCGATCTCGCGCCCTGCTTTCAGTACCAAGACAACGCCCGCAGCTTGAAGAGCTCGGGCCTCTCGCAGATCGTCGAATGCTCGAGCTTCTCGCCGCAGAGCGCCTTGTTTTATTTGCGGGTGAAGAAGCAGGACAAGCAAGAAGAGATCGAAGAAGAGAAAATCGAGCACGAATTCCCGAAGTTCGAATTCGGGAAATTGCGGCGAACCCAATCGCTCTCGATCTTGCCCCGCAAGGACGAGGACATCATCATTCGGCCGCCTCGGCGGCGCACGATTTCGTTCTCCGAGTGAGGTGAATCGCGCGGTTCAATCGTCCGGATCCGCGTCGTCCTCTTCGGGCCCGGCCTCGACCGCGCCGATGATCCGCACCTTCGCGACCTGCTCGCGCGCCCAAGTCCGATCGCGTCGACGCAGCAAGCCGCTCGAGCTGCGCATGAACCCGGCGTCGACCAAGCGCGGGGCCAGCTCGTGCTCGCCCGCGGGGGCGTCGTCGATCTTCTCGAGCAAGAGCGCCCGCCGGCGCGCGTTGGGTTGATGCAGCAATTCGACCAGCGCGTCGACGAGCAGGCCGGCGAGGCGCTCGCGCACGGCCGGGTCGGAGTGCAGGGTCGCGTCGACGAAGCACAAGAGGTGCTTCTCGCTGCGCGAGAGCCAGGCGAGCAAGTGGCCGTCCCAGGCGAACACGTGGGCGCCAGGGATCCGCTGCGGCTTGGCTCCGCCCTCGCGCTTGGGCCAGGCCAAGGTCGCGCCCCAGGCATTGGCGGGATCGCAGGCGGCCAGCAACACGACCGGCGGATGCTCGCTCGATTCGCGCAAGCGATCTTCGGCGCCGGGCAAGGCGAATTGCGCCCCGCCCATGCCGGCGATGAAGTAGCCGCGGCGCAGCTTGCCGGTCTGCTCCATCGCCTTGAGCACCGGATAGTGACCCGTGAAGCCGCCCGCGAGCCCCTCGGCGCGGACGGCCTCGCGGGTGATCACGCCGAAGCGCTCGAGCAATTGCACGACGCTGGCGGTCGCGCGCTCGGTCGCGCTGGGCGGGGGCTCGGGGACCTTCAGCAGCGACCAGCGACCTTCGGAGCCGGGCGTCCCGCCGCGGCGCGAGTGCATCATGCCGTGCAAGGAGGGGCGGCCACGCGTGCGTCCGCGCGAGGATGAGCTGCGGCCGCTCGTCGATCCTCGCGCGCGCGAGCGCAAAGGCGCGAGCGTGTCGTTGCCGAGCTCGCCGGTCCAGACCAGATCCCACACGCTGCCGAGCAGCTCGCCGCGAAAACCACCGAGCTCGCGCTCGAGCTCGGCGAAGAACATCGCGCCGCGCCGCCCGAGCAGCTCGCGGATCCGCTGGTGGAGCTCGGACTGGGCCTGCTCGATCCGCGGTGGCGCGGCCAAGAGCGGGTAGTGCTCGGGCAAATAGAGGGCGATCCGGCCGTCGTCGTTGCCGATCGGCTCGACCCCGACCCAGACCAGCTCGCCGGTCGCACACAGGTGGTCGAGCATGCCCGGATGAAAATTGCGGATCCGAGCCGGCAGCACCGCCCGCTCGAGGTCCGACCAGGGGATCGCCGAGCCCTGCAATTGCTCGATCGCGCCGAGCAGATCATCGAAGCCCTCGCCGGGCTGATCGATCCGGTGCCAGCCGGGCAAGAAGCGGGCGTAGAGGCGCGGCTCGACGGCCTCGACCTGGGCGGTCAGCTTGGCCAGCGAGGCTCGCTTGAGCCGACGCAGGATCTCGACGTCGCACCACTCGCGCTCGCGCCCGCCGGGCATGAACTCGCCCTCGAGCAGGCGACCCTCGCCGAGCAGGCGCTCGAGCCCGAGCCGGACCGGGCCGAGCCCCAGGCCCAGGCGGGTCGCCAGCTCGGCGCTGGTGAAGGGCACGTGCGTGCGAGCGTAGCGGGCGAGCAGCTCTTCGAGCGGGCGCTCGACCAGCTCCAAGAAGACTAGCGGCAGGCCGTGGGGTGGGACCACGCCGAGCGCGTCGCGATAGCGGCCGGCATCCTCGGCGGCGATCAAGCGCAGCTGATCGGCGATCGGGACCTCGATCGCGCGACGCTGGTGGATCAACGCGGCGATCCACTCGGGCGCCTGCTCGCGCAGGTCTTCGCGGACCCGAGCGACGACCTCGTCGCGCGAGAGCTCGCCGAGCTCGCGCAGGGCGTCATGGAGCTGGTCGAGATCGTGGATCGCTCGGCGGGGATCGAGGCGCTGCAACAAGAGCTCGACCTCGGCGATCGCCTCGCGGTCGAGCAGCTCGCGCAGCTCGGCGTCGCCAAGCAGCTCGCGCAGCTGGGCGTGGTCGAGCGCGAGCGCCTGGGCCCGCCGCTCGGCGCGGGGCTGGTCGTCGTCGTAGAGGAATTTGCCGACCCACGAGAACACCAGCGCGGCCGCGTAGGGCGAGGCCGAGCGGGTCTCGACCTCGCGGACGCGGATCCGACGATCGGCGATCTGCCGGAGCAGATCGGTGAGCGCGGGCAGATCGAAGACGTCGCGCAGGCACTCGCGGTAGGTCTCGAGCACGATCGGGAAATTGCGAAAGCGCAGCGCGACCGCGAGCAGGTCGGCGGCTCGCTTGCGCTGCATCCACAAAGGCGTGCGGCGACCCGGCTGGCGGCGGGGCAAGAGCAGCGCTCGCGCGGCGTTCTCGCGAAAGCGGGCCGCGAACAAGGCCGTGCCGCCGAGGTTGTCGAGCACCAATTGTTCGACCTCGTCGGGGCTGGGAAAAAACAGCGAGCTCGGCGGGGGGCTGTCGGTCTCGGGCAGGCGAAAGGCGATGCCGTCGTCGGTCCATTGCAGGTCGACCTCGATCCCGCCGTGCTCGCGCAGGCGAGCCGCGACCGCGGTCGCCCAAGGTGCATGCACCCGCGCGCCGAAGGGCGACAAGATCGCGACCCGCCAGTCACCGATCTCGTCCATCCAGCGCTCGAGCACCAAGGTCTTGTCGGTCGGCAGCACGCCGGTGGCCTCGTGCTGGTCGTGCAGGTAATCGACCAGGTTGCGGGCGGCGAGGGGATCGAGCGCGTGATCGGATCGCAAGACCTGCTCGGCCTCGCTGCGCTCCATCGCGTCGAGCTTGCGACCGAGGGCCCCGATCGCCCGGCCGAACTCGAGCGGTCGCCCGGGCCCGTCGCCGTGCCAGAACGCGACCCGACCCGGCTCGCCCGGCGCAGGCACGACCAGCACGCGATCGCGATCGATCTCGACGATCTTCCACGAGCTGGCCCCGAGCACGATCACGTCGCCCTCGCGCGACTCGAACACCATCTCTTCGTCGAGCTCGCCGACTCGGGTGCCCGAGGCGTTCGACCCCTTGGCTCGGCCCGCGCTGGGATCGGGCGCTCGCGCTTCGCCGAGCATGAACACGCCGAAGAGCCCGCGATCGGGGATCGTCCCGGCGTTGGTGATCGCGAGTCGCTGCGCGCCCTTGCGGGCGCTGAGCTGGCCCTGCACGCGGTCCCAGGTCAGGCGCGGGCGCAGCTCGCCGAACTCGCTCGAGGGGTAGCGACCGGCGAGCATGTCGAGCACGCCTTCGAAGGCCCGGCGCGAGAGCTCGGCGAAGGGCGCGGCCCGACGCAAGACCGTCCAGGTGGTCGCGAGGGGCAGCTCGTTGGCGGTCCCGACCATCGCGACCAGCTGCTGCGCGAGCACGTCGAGCGGGTTGCGGGGATAGAAGGTCGGCTCGACCTTGCCCTCGCGCATGTGCTCGACCACCGCCGCGCAGGCGAGCAGATCGTGGCGGTACTTGGGCACGATGATCCCGCGCGAGGTCCCGTCGACTTGATGGCCCGCGCGACCGATCCGCTGCAAGCCCGAGGCGACCGAGGGCGGGGCCTCGATCTGAATGACCAGATCGACCGCGCCCATGTCGATGCCGAGCTCGAGCGAGCTGGTCGCGACGATCGCCGGCAGCTCGCCGCGCTTGAGTCGATCTTCGATCTGGGCCCTGATCTCCTTGGCGATCGAGCCGTGGTGGGTGCGGGCCAGCTCGCGCCCGGCGAGCTCGTTGAGCGCGCCAGTCAGGCGCTCGGCCAGGCCGCGGTTGTTGACGAAGATCATGGTCGAGCGGTGCTGCTCGATCAGCTCGACGAGGCGCGGGTGGATCGAGGGCCAGACCGAGCGCTTGCCGGCGTTGGCCGAGAGCTGCGCGGCCAGGTCTGGTTGGGTCTCGCCCGTCGGTGCGTCGCCGACTCGGGCCATGTCCTCGACCGGGACCTCGACGATCAGCTCGAGCGAGCGCCGACGGCCGGCGTCGACGATCGTGACCGGTCGCGGCACGAGTGGGACTTCGTCGTTCTCGTTCTGGTCACCATCGCCCTCGCAAAAACCCCCGAGCAGGCGCGCGACCTCGTCGAGCGGGCGCTGGGTGGCCGAGAGCCCGATCCGTTGCAAGCGCGGGTGCAGGCGCTCGTCGAGCCCACGCTCGTACTCGAGCCGCTCGAGCGAGGCGAAGAGATGCGCGCCGCGCTTGCTCGCGACCATCGAGTGGATCTCGTCGACGATCACGGTGTCGACGCTGCGCAGCCGCTCGCGCGCCTGCGAGCTGAGCAGCAAGAAGAGCGACTCGGGCGTGGTGATCAGGATGTCGGGCGGATGCCGGAGCATGCGGGCCCGCTCGGCCGGCGGCGTGTCGCCCGAGCGGACGCCGACGCTCGGCAGGTGATGGGCGAAGCCCTCGCGCTCGGCGACCGCACGGATCCCGGCCAGCGGCGCTCGAAGGTTGCGCTCGACGTCGACGGCCAAGGCCTTGAGCGGCGAGATGTAGAGGATCCTGACCCCTTCCTCGCGCGCCTCGGACCCAGCGGGCTCGCGCGGAAACATCAGGCGATCGATCGCGACCAAGAAGGCCGCGAGGGTCTTGCCCGAGCCGGTCGGGGCCAAGAGCAGCGTCGACTCGCCGGCGAGGATCGGCTTCCAGCCCTTGTGCTGGGCGGGCGTCGGCTCGCGGAACGCCGCCCGAAACCAAGCTTGGACCGCGGGATGGAACGCGCGCAGCGGATCGCCTGGCTTGGTCCGTCCTTCGGCCATGGCGCGAGCGTGCCAGCGCGAGCCGGCGCTGTCTGCTGGGCCCTCGAGTCTGCTGACACCACGCTGTCTGGAGTCGCCCACTCGGAGAGCCTTTACAGCTCGCGCGGGCCGTCGTGTGATCGCGGCGGATGTCTGCCCTCACGCTCGCCTCGCTGCTCGCCGCGCTGCCCTCCGATCAAGCGCCGACGCTGATCGCCTGCACGCCCGAGACCTTGGTCGGCGAGCCGACCCACGACTCGCGCGAGGTCGGGCCCGGCTCCTGCTTCGTGGCGATCGCCGGTCAGGTCCACGACGGTCACCGCTTCTTGGCCGCCGCGCTGGCGGCCGGGGCCAGCTTGCTGATCGTCCAGCGTGGGCATGCGATCGAGCTGCCGCGCGAGGTCGGGGTCGTCGAGCTGCGCGACACGGCGGCGGCGCTGCCCGTGTTGGCGGCGGCGTGGTGGGGCTGGCCGGGCGAGCACCTGCGCATGGCCGGGGTGACCGGGACCAACGGCAAGACCACGACGACCTATCTGCTCGCGGCGGTGCTCGAGGCCGCGGGCCGGCCCTACATTCGCTTGGGCACGACCGGCAATTGGTTGGTCGATCACGAGGTCGCGGCTCGCTTCACCACGCCCTTTCCGCTCGAGCTGCAGCGCTTGCTCGGCCAGGCGCTCGCGCGTGGGGCTCAGGATGGCGTGATGGAGGTGTCCTCGCATGCGCTCGCGCAAGACCGGGTCGCGCCGCTTCGCTATCGCGCGATCGGGCTGACCAGCTTCTCGCAAGATCACCTCGACTTTCACCCGACGATGGCCGCGTACCTGGCCGCGAAGTGTCGGCTGGCGAGCGACTACCTCGATCCGCTCGGCGTGGCCGTGGCCCCGCGCGAGCAAGGTGAGGCCGCGCAGGCGTTCTTGGCCGCCGCGGCGCAGGCCGGCTGTGATCGCTGCTGGTCGACCGGCCGCAGCGATCAGCCCGAGGCCGCGATCGCGGTGGTCGAGCGCCTGCCTGGCCCGACCCTCGCCGCGCGGGTTCGGACGCCGCGCGGCGAGCTCGAGCTGCGCTCGCCGCTGGTCGGCGAGTTCAACCTCGACAACCTCTTGGTCACGATCGGGCTGGCGCTCGGGCTCGAGCTCCCGCTCGACGCGATCGCGGCCGGGCTCGCTCGCTCGCAGGGCGCTCCGGGTCGGCTCGAGCTGGTCGAGGTCGAGGATCAGGTTCGAATGCCGCGGGTCTATGTCGACTACGCCCACACGCCCGACGCGGTCGAGCGCGCGCTCGAGGCCCTGCGTCCGAGCACGCGCGGTCGCTTGATCCTCGTGCTCGGCTGCGGGGGCGATCGCGATCCGGGCAAGCGCCCGCTGATGGGAGCGATCGCCTCGCGCGGAGCCGAGCTCTTCGTCGCGACCTCCGACAACCCCCGGACCGAAGACCCCGAGGCGATCCTCGATCAGCTGCTCGCGGGCACGACCGAGGGCGAGGCCACGCGGATCCGCGAGGTCGATCGCGCCAAGGCGATCGCGCTGGCGATCGCCGAGGCCCGGCCCGACGACGTGGTCTTGATCGCGGGCAAAGGCCACGAGGACTATCAGATCCTCGGCACGACCAAGATCCACTTCGACGATCGCGAGCACGCGCGCGCAGCCTTGAGCCTGCGCGCGCGTTGAAGCGGTCGACGCTCAGCCGCCGCTGAGCTTGCGCTTGAGCTCTTCGAGCTGGGCGTCGACCTCGGCCGCGCGCAGGTCTTCATCGACCGGCTCGGCGTCGAGATCGGGCTCCGCGTCATAGTCGGGCTCGGGCGCAGGCGCAGCGCGGCCCGAGCCGATCGCCGCGCGTGGTCCGGTCGCGCCGGTCCCGAGCGCCATCTTCTGCTTGAGCGCCTCGAGCTCGTTGTCGACGGTCGAGCCGGCTTCGAGCGCCTTGAACTGCGACTCGAGCGAGTGCTCGGGCGCCGCGCCGAGCTCCATCGAGGCTTCGGCCTCGGCCTCGAGCTGGGTCACCCGCTCGTCCATGCGCGCGAAGGTGCTGTCGTGCGAGTCGGAGCTGTTGAGCTGGGCGAGGGTCTTGTTGATCGTCGCCTGCGCTTGGGCTCGCTTTTGCCGCGAGACCAGGATGTTGCGCTTGCGCTTGGCCTCTTCGATCTTTTGATCGAGCCCGCGCAGCGCCTCTTTGAGCTGCTCGACCGACTGCTTTTGCGCCTCCCACTGGATCTTGAGCGTGTTGGCCAGCTCGTCGTGCTCGGCCTTGCGAGCCAGGGCCGCGCGCGCGAGGTTGTCGTCGCCGGCTCGGATCGCGAGCATCGCCTTGCGCTCCCAGTCCTGCGCCTTGAGCAGCTCTTGCTCGTACTGCTTCTTGATCCGCTTCTCGTCGGCGATCGCGACCGCGACCTGCTTCTTGGCCTCGACGAGCTGGCCCTTCATGTCGACGAGGACCTGATTGAGCATCTTCTCCGGGTCTTCGGCCCGGTTGATCAGCTCGTTGATGTTGGAACGGATCAGCGTCCCGAGTCGGCCAAAGAGTCCCATTGCTTCAAGCCTCCGCGCTCGGCGTGGGGTCGAGCTTCCAGTCCGAGAGTTTGTCGAGGTGGGTGTCGAGGGCCATCGTCATGTCGTCGAGGACGGCCAGGAGTTCGTTGACGTCGAGCCGCTCGATCTGGAGGGCGGCCGAGAGCACCACTTGTTGGGCGCCCTCTTCGTCTTCGCTGTCGGGGCGCTCGAGCGCGTAGGCGCTGCGCAGGAGATCGGCGTTGAGCTCGAGCAAGGTCTTGAACAGACGCTCGCGCTCGGGTGTGTGGGTGTCGATGGACGCGAGCGGGACGGTGAGCAAGACGATCGGCTCCTCGATCATCACGAACACGCGACTGCGCCGTCGATTTCCCAGCTGCAACACCCACGTGGTCGGATCGACCTGGTCGAAGCGCTCGCCGGTGCGAAACAACAAGGACTCGATGGTCTCGCTCGGCGTCATCGGGGCTCCTCGTTCGGGCCGACTCGGGCCACGAAAGTTGTCGCGGATGCCCGGCGATCGCGCAAGAGCTCGATCCCGTGCTCGGTCACCTCGGGAAGCTGGATCGTGAGCCGTCGCGTCATGCAGCTTGCCTGGGAGCGCCCGGGAATTTCGAGTCTATGCTGCGGCCCTGGAACCGGCAAGCGAAGCCGTGCAAGTGGTTTGCCGGTGGTGGGGCGCGATCGTGCCGGACTCGTGCAGATTCGCGGCCGGCCGAGATAGCCCGATCTCGACCCCGAGGGCGCGCAGGGGATCGCTCGACACGATCGCGCTCGAGCCTGCTAGGCTCGCAGTCGCTGCGTGGACGCTCTCGCGGGCCCGTGGTATCCCGCACACCTCGATGGCCGACTCGTTCGAGAACGCGATGCTCCCGCCCGTGGTCCACTCGGTCGTCGCTGCACCGCCGCTCGATCGCCTACCTGGGCACGTCGGAATCATCATGGATGGCAACGGTCGCTGGGCGACCGAGCGCGGCCTGCGTCGCGAACAGGGCCATAGCAAGGGCGCCGACTCGGTCCGCGAGATCGTCCGCGCCGGCCGAAGGATCGGTCTGCACGCGCTGACCTTGTTCGCGTTCTCGAGCCAGAACTGGCAACGACCCTCGCGCGAGGTCTTCCACCTGATGACCTTGCTGCGCCGCTACCTGATCGAGGAGCGCAGCGAGATCCTCGACAACGACATCCGCCTGACCGCGGTCGGCGAGCTCGACCGCCTGCCCAAGATGGTGCTCGGGCTGCTCAACGAGCTGATCGAGACCTCGGCCAACAACAAGGGCATGACCTTGTGCCTCGCGCTCAGCTACGGCGGCCGCGAGACGATCGCCGCGGCTGCCCAGGCGATGTGTCGGGCCGCCGCCGCGGGCCAGCTCGACCCCGACGACATCGATCCCGAGCTCTTCGGTCGCTACCTGCCCTCGAGCACTCGACTCCCGCCCCTCGACCTGCTGATCCGCACCAGCGGCGAGCGGCGAATCTCCAACTTCTTCTTGTGGGAGGTCGCCTACGCCGAGCTCTACTTCACGCCGGTGATGTGGCCCGACTTCGGCGAGACCGACCTGTGGAAGGCGCTCAGCGACTACGCGACCCGCGAGCGTCGCTACGGCCTGACCTCGGCCCAGCGCTGAGCGGTCGAGCCCTGCGATCTCGATCTCGATCATGAACGACTCGACCGACTCGGCGAGCCCGCCTGCCCCGGCCCAGCCTGACCCGGCCAAGCCCGGCATGAGCAACTTGGCCCAGCGCCTGCTGACCGCGGGCGTGCTGATCCCGACCTTGTGCGTGGCCTTGTTCGTCGAGACGACCGCGTGGTCGATCTTGGCGCTCTCGGTCGTGGCCCTCGTCGCGGCCGGGGACGAGTACCTGCGCATGGGCCTGGGCGAGGATCGTGCGCCGGGCTTGCGCGCGACCTTCGGCGTGGTCGGCGGGCTCTTGGTCGTGCTCAACACGCTGGCCGGGACCCGCGTGGCGATGGCCCCGGTCCTGGCCGCGGGCGTGGTCGCGATCGCGTTCGCGGTGTTGGTCCGCAAGCGGGCCTTGGCCGACGCCGGCCGCCACCTCGCCTTCGCCCTGGCCGGGCTGGTCTACGTGCCGATGCTCGGCTGCGTGTGGCCGCTGCTCAAGCACGAGCTCGGGCCCGAGTGGCTCTTCTTGGCCCTGGCCCTGGCCTTCGGCTCCGACTCGGGCGGCTACTTCGCGGGCCGAGCCTTCGGCAAGCACAAGCTCTACGAGGCGGTCAGCCCCAAGAAGACCGTCGAAGGCAGCATCGGTGCGCTCGTGGCCGGCGTCGCGGCGATGGTCGGCTTCGGGCACTTTTGGCTGACGCCCGACATCCCCATCGTCCACGCGATCGTGCTCGGTCTGGTCGGCAGCGCGCTCGGGCAGATCGGCGATCTGGTCGAGTCGATGATCAAGCGGACCTTCGGGATCAAGGACAGCAGCAACTTGCTGCCGGGCCACGGCGGCATGCTCGATCGCGTCGACGCGCTGCTCTTCGTCGCGCCGCTGATCTATTATTACTCGAAGCTCTTCTTGGTCTGAGCTCGGGTCCGAGCTCGGGTCCGAGCTCGGTCTGGGTGAGCTCACTCGGCGGCGAAGGGCAGCTCTCGGAGCGGCTCGACGATCCGGGTGTAGCGGGCCGGCCAGCGGTACGAGTTGCAGTCGTGTCGGCTGTAGAAGTCGACGACGTCCTCCCACTGCGCCTTGCCGGTTTCGAGCAGCTTCGCGGTCTCTTGGACCGGGACCTGCGGGCAGGTCGGGACGTGCTTGGTCGGCTTGTGGCTGCGGGTCGCGATCTCGTCGAGCCCGAGCGCGGCGACGGGGATCTGCCGGATCCAGCGCGCGCTGAGCTTGGACAGGGCCATGATCCGCAGGTCGAGGATCTCGACCTCGTGGCTGCCCGAGCAGATCGAGATCCGGGCCTGCTCGTCGGGCTCGAGCACGAGCGCG
>JAMHUH010000422.1:0-7959 GCA_035904925.1 Nannocystaceae bacterium | reverse complement strand
TCACCGACGCCTGCGTGGTCGACGAGCAGGGCGCGGTCCAATGCCTGCTCGCGCACGCGCGCGAGGGCGGCGGCCACGACCTGAGCGTGGTCCCGCTGCGGGCCTTCGACGATCCGAGCTTGGCGATCACCGACGCGCGGGTGCTGATGTCGGGCAGCACGATCGAGCAAGGCTGCGTGATCACGGACGCGGGCGTGGTCTGCTGGGACGAGCTCGGCGACCTGCCGGTCCGCTTCCACAACCCGCCGATCGCCAGCGACGAGGCGACCGGCCACCGCAAGCAGGCGCCCGAGTCGATCGACGCGAGCACCGAGCTCGCGCAGCTGCGGCGGAGCGGCGATCGACTGTGCACCCGCGCAGCCGAAGGTCCCTGGCGCTGCACCGAGCGCGAGGGCCTGACCCACGAGCTGATCGGCTGCGAGCGCCAGGCCTGTGGTTGCAGCCTGCTCGGCGGCAATCAGATGTCCTGCGAGGACCAGCCCGAGCCGCGGATCGACGCGCTGCCGCAGGGACGGATCGCCGAGGTGATCGGCGTCGCGGAGCCCTGCGCAGTGCGGCGCGATGGCGGCGTGGTCTGTCGTTCGAGCGGCTCGACCGAGATGCGCAGCCTCGAGCTGCGCGAGCCGGATCCGCCGCCCGGGCCGGATCAGAAGTAGGCCTTGGACGGGATGGTCTCGGCCGAGGGCACGCGCGGCTGATCGAACTCGATCCGCGCCGTCACGTCGTCGGCCGGAGCCCAATGCGTGACCGCGCGAGCCGGCGGCGGCGTGGTGTCGGGCCGATGGATCGGCTCGATCCGCGGCTCACGAGCGCCACCGAGCTGCAGGGCCAAGCGCAGCAGGCTCTCGCGATTGCCGGTGTTGGTCTTGGCGAAGATGTTGTGCATGTGCCACTTGACGGTCGCGCGGCTGATCTCGAGCGAGCGACCGATGTCTTCGTTCGACTTGCCCGAGAGCACGCACTCGAGCAGATCCTGCTCGCGCTCGGTCAGCTTGTGGAAGCGAGACAGCCGGTTGACGGCCCAGTGGAGGCGCGAAGGCCCGTCGCCCTCTTCGAGCTCGCGCAGCACGCTGTAGCCGAGCGCCTCGAGCACTGCGCTGATGCGGTTGGCGTCGTCGTCGGTGGTCACGCGAATGTGGACTTGATTGTTGGTAGTCATCGAATCGGTCTCGGTTGGCTTCGGTGGTCAAGATGCACTGCTCGAGGCCGGACCGTCAGGGACGGGGGTGTTACCGAGCGGTCGCCCTCGCGAACCGCTCCCAGGGTGGGCCCGACGAGCGAATTGGGCCGATCGGAGGGGTCTGGAACCAAGCGTCACCGATTGTCACCGACCGACCGCGCGGGCGGGCGGGCTTCGAACGAAACGAGCCCGGAGTCGACGACTCCGGGCTCGTGGGTGGACGCGAGGTGGGGCTCAGAACCAGGGCTTCGAGGGCACGTCCGCGGCCGGGATGGGCACGACCGGGGTCGGAGCGGGCGCCGGCGCCGGAGCCTCGGCAGGCCCGAGGGTCAGGATCCGATCGTCCGCGAGGATCGGCGCCGATTCGGTGGCCCCGCCCAATTGCAGGGCCTGGCGAAGCAGGCTCTCGCGGTTGTTGCTGTTGGTCTTGGCGAAGACGTTGTGCATGTGCCACTTGACGGTCGCGCGGCTGATCTCGAGATCGCGGCCGATCTCGACGTTGTTGCGACCCGCGAGCACGCGCTCGAGGATGTCCTCCTCGCGCAAGGTCAGCTTGTGCCGACGCGAGATTCGATTGACCGCCCAGCGCAGCCGCGAGGGACCATCGCCCTCTTCGAGGTCGCGCAGGACCGTGTAGCCGAGCGCCTCGAGCACGGCGCTGATGCGATTGGCGTCCTCGTCATGATCGACCCAAATTCGGACCTCGTGATTGTTGCGGGGGGCATGGGCAGCGGTGAGGGTGGACAGAATGCTTTCACTCGACACGACGGTATCCTCGACTCCTGAGTTCGCGCTCGATCAGCCCGACCGCGGCCGGACTGTAGAGGTGGGTGATGACCGACCGCTCGCGGCCGGGTGCTTTGTTGAGAACTGCCTTGCTGTGGGCCCTGCTCTCGCGCAGGCCGAGCAAGCTGATGACTTGGCCGACTCGCGCTGGCGTGACGCCGAGGTGGCGTCGGGCGATCTCGGTCGGGCTCAGCCAGCCGTGCTCGATCGCCGGCTTGAGCTGCCACAGGTCACCGTCGAGCGCGACCTCGGCCGCGACGACGCGGTAAGCCCAGACGACCTCGCGGTCGACCTCGCCCTCGAGCTCGAGCTGATCGGCGAGCCGATCGAGGGTGTCGAACTCCCAGCGGCGCCGCTCGAGCTCGATCCGCTCGCGGACGATCGCCACCGCCTCGCGCTCGTAGGGGGCCGCGTTGGGCCGGCCGAGCGCCTGCATGTCGGGCAAGATTCGATCGCGGACATGGGCGAGGAGCCGCTCGCCACAGCCCGCGCCATGGGTCGCGGAGCGCTCGACCGCGAGCGCGAGCCCGGGCTCGAGCAGCAGCAAGCAACTGCGGGCTTGCTCGAGGCTCGGGGGCAACACGACCCCGCGATCGAGCAACGCGAGCTGGAGCTCGGCGAGCTCGAGCTCGGCGACGCGCAGCCAATGCACGCCCTCGCGCGCTTCGTCGGCCCAGTCGATCGCCAACCGACGCGCGAGCTCCGAGGCGCCGCCGATCCCGAGCAAGGCCGCGACCTCGCCGGTGAACCAACACGCCTTCGCCGGCGCCGAAGCGGCCCGCAACGCGAGGGTGATCAGCGAGCGACCTTCGAAGCTGCCGACGAAGCACACGCCAATCGGCGGATGGGTAGGTCCCGACTCGCTCGGCTCGGTCCAGGCCTCTTCGATCGGTTGGCTGTCCCAGGTGTCGTCGTACATGAGGGGCTCCAGGCTTCGGGTCCGGCGATTGGCCAACCCGCGGCGACACATTGGGACAAGCAGGGCCTGACCGTCAGGGACGCAGCAGCCACCTTGGGATCACGGTGACGAACGGTTCGCGACCTTCGCGACCGTTCGCTCCATTAGATTGTTCGTTCGACCGATCAGGCCCCAGCGCGCCGCCTGTGGCCCGCATTCGCGCGAGGATCGATTCACGATCCCCGACGATCGTCGGGGATCGATCCCCTGTCACCGGACTGCACCATCGCTGCGAGCCGGTCACGACTCGGTCACGCGGCGTCACCGAAGCGGTCGCGCCTGCCCGCCTGCGTCACGGCTCGCAGCCGAGCCAGCGGTCGGCGGGTCGAGGCTTCGATCTCGCGTGATCGAGCGCGGACGGGCGCGATCGAACCACGCCGCTGCTATGGTTTGCGCCATGCCCCGCCGCGCTCAGCTCCGCCGATCCCGATTCCCACGCTGGCTGCTCGCGCTCGTGCCCGCGTGGGTCAGCCTGACCTCGCAGTCGGCCCAGGCCTGGCACGACGACGGCCATCGAATCGTCGGCGAGATCGCCAACCGCCACCTCTCGCCCAAGGTTCGCGCTCGGGTCAGCGAGCTGCTCGCCGACATGCCCGAGTACGACACGCTCGCGACCGGCGCGACCTGGCCCGATCAAAAGGCCAAGCTCGATGAGACCTTCGCGTTCGCCTACACCAGCCACTTCGTCAACGTCCGCGGCGAGCTCAGCCCGCGCGACCTCTATCGGATCTGCCTCGAGCAGTCGGGCTGCGTGGCCACGGGCATCCTCTACTACACCGACGTGCTGCGCAGCGCTCGAGCCAGCGACGCGCACAAGGCCGAGGCGCTCCGCTTCTTGGCCCACTTCGTCGGCGACGTGCATCAGCCCTTGCACGCGGGTCACCGCGAGGACAAAGGTGGCAACGACGTCAACGACCTGCGCTTGCTCGAGTACACCAAGGGCACGGAGCGGGCCAACCTGCACGCGCTCTGGGACGGAGGCATGATCGCGCTGACCCTCGGCCGCGGCGGCAAGACCTGGGCGAGCTGGGCGGTCGAGCTCGACGAGCAGATGACCAATGCCCAGCGCGAGCGTTGGACCGCGGTCGACTCGGTGATCGATTGGATCGAGGAGTCCCGGCTCTTCGCCGCTTCGAACGGCTACTTGCACGCCGACGGGATCCGCGAGATCCACAAGGGCGACGTGCTCGGCGAGGATTGGTACGAGCGCAATCAGCCGATCGTCGAGCAACGGCTGCAACAAGCCGGCGTGCGCCTGGCCGTGTTGATCGAGGCGGCGCTCGGCTAGATCAGATGCAGACCGCGTCGCCGATGGCGTTGGTGCACACGTTGGGATCGCTGGCCGCCATCTCGCACCAATGCTGGCGACACTCGATGAAGTTGCCCGCCTCGACATCGCTGCCATTGATGGGCAGCGCGTCGGCCTCGGCCACACAAGCGGCCTGCGCCGCGACTTCGTCCTCACCCCACTTGGTGTGATAGGGCTCGTGGCAATTGTCGAGCATGCAGGCGCAATAGACCTCGGCCGGATCGGTGCCGTCGGTCTCGGTCCCGTGGTGGTCGGCGTGGTCGTCCGTGCCGCTGTCGGTGGCCGTGCTGTCAGTGGCTGCGGCGCTGTCGGCCGCTTCGTCGCCGCCATCGCCCTTGCAGCCGACGAAGGTGACGAGGGTGACGACCACGAAGAGGTGCGAGAGTGAGGCGCGCATGTCGGCGTCAGCCTCGCCCACGCGCTCGCCCAGATCGATTGGACAGATTGACGCAGGGCGAGCGAACTGCGTCCCGTGGTCCCGTGGACCCGTGGTAGATAGGTGCGGTGTCGCGGCGCTTCGCTTGGCTGCTGGGTTCATGGGTCGGCCTGGTCGTGGCTGGCCTCGGCGCCTGCGATCACCAGGACATTCCCGCGCAGTGCCGCAGCTCCGACAACCTGGCGCTCTTCGACGACCGGATCGCGCCCTTGCTGAGCGCCGACAATCAATCGACCTGCAACGAGTGTCACCTCGCCGGCGTCGACCTCGGGCTCTACGCCAAGAGCGAGGACGAGTGCACGACGATGGCCTGCATGGTCGAGTCGGGCATCGTCGACCTCGAGGCGCCCGAGCAGAGCGTGGTCCTGACTTGGATCCTCCGGGCCACGCCGGCGAGCAGCCTGATCACGCCCGAGGTCGTGCAGGCCGAGCACGACGGCGTGCTCGAGTGGGTCGAGTTCCACGCGGCCTGCGGCCGCTACCTGTGCCCCGAGGTCGAGGACCCCTGCGGCGCGGGCCCGGTCGGCGGAAGCTGCGAGGCGCCGCCCTCGGGCCACGACCTGCCCGCCCACGGCTTCGACGATCCCGGCGACTGCTCGGACCTCACGATCGAGCGGGCGTTCAGCGAGCTGGTCTATCCCTGGCGGGCTCGCTGCTTCCCTTGTCACTACGACACCCAGCCCAACGCGCCCGCCGACGCGCCGCGCTGGGTCGTCGACGCGGGCTGCGAGATCGGCTCGCTCGCGAGCATGCGCAACGTGCTCGAGCTCGGCTTGGTCGACGTCGCCCAGCCCGATCAGAGCCTGCTGCTGCTCAAGCCCCTGGCCGAGTCGGCGGGCGGCCTGATGCACGGCGGCGACGACAAGTTCTTCGACACCGCCGACGGGGCCTACAACGACTTCAAGACCTGGGTCGAGCTCTACGCCGGCTGTCAGTGAACCGGCTCAGTCGAGCTTGGCGCTGAAGTCTTGCAGCGCCCATTGGTTCTGGCCGTGGTTGTGGAGGTGCAAGATCATCTCGGCGCCCGCGGGCGCGCTGAGGGGCGCGTCGAACTCGATGTCATAGATGCGGGCCGTGGCCGGGATGACGATGAATTCCTCCCAGACGACCTCGCCCTCGATCAAGATCGCGACATGGGCCTGGGCCTGCTCGGGCGCGACGAGATCGAAGTGGTAGAGGCCGACGTGCATGGGCATGCCGAGCTCGATCGCCGCGAGCGTCGGCTGGCGCAGCGCCAGGTAATTGCACAGCGTGGTGTCGACCTCGACCATGTCGGCCTCGAGGAACCAGGCGCTCGGGCCACAATCGAACGCGGCGGGCCGATGCTCGGCCAAGGGATCCTCGGCCTCGGGCACGACCTCCCACATGTCCTGATCGATCAGCGTGGTGAACTCGCGCAGATCGGTCACGTGAAACCCGTTGTCGGGCTCGATCCCGCAAGCGGGCAGCGCCAGCGAGAGCGCGAGCCACGAGCCGCGGAGGCGACGAACCATGGCGGCAGCATACGCGAGGGCCAGCCTCGGGAGGGGTGCGACGAGATGTCTCGCTGGGACACTGCGTCACACCCAGAGCCGCGACGCCTCGGCTATATGCGCCTCGATGTTCAGCACTCATCTGCGTTCCAGCACCCTCGTCTCGTTGTCCCTCGTGGCCTCGATCGGCGCGACGGCCTGTTCCGACGACGCGGCCCAAGATGACGAGGTCGGCGAGACCTCGAGCGACTCCAGCGATACGACCAGCGATACGGAGGGCACGACCTCCACCGATGGCACCACCGACGCCACCAGCACCGAGGGCACGACCACCGACGCCACCACCGACGCCACCACGGGCGAAGAGGACATCCAAGTCACGCTGAACTTCGGCGCCGCGGTCGGCGACCAGCCCGCGGCCTGCGGGCAGAGCTACGAGGGCTTGGGCAGCGAAGGGACGACCGTCCAGATCCAGGACTTGCGCTTCTTCGTCTCGGCGATCGAGCTGCTCGACGCGCAGGGCAACGCGACCCCGCTCGCGCTCGACCAAGACGGGCTGTGGCAATACGCAGACGTTGCGCTGCTCGACTTCGAGGACGGCACGTCTGCGTGTCAGGACGCGGGGACCGCCGAGCTCAACGACGTGGTCGTCGGCAGCGTCCCGGCCGGCGACTACACGGGCGTGCGCTTCAGCCTCGGCGTGCCCTTCGAGCTCAACCACCAAGATCCGGCCAGCGCTCCTTCGCCGCTGAACCTGCCCTCGATGTTCTGGGTCTGGCAGGGCGGCCACAAGTTCGCGCGCCTCGATCTGCTCAACGACAACCCCGACGGCAACGCGTGGTTCTGGCACCAAGGCAGCACCGGCTGCGCTTCGAGCGGGCCCGAGACCCCGCCCGAGAACCCCTGCTTGCGGCCCAACCGACTCGAGGTCGAATTCCAGGACTTCGACTGGAGCGCCCAGACGATCGTGTTCGACGTCGAGATGCTGCTCGCGGGCGTCGACGTCAGCCAGAACACGCCGATGACCGCCCCCGGCTGCATGAGCGCGCCCGACGATCCCGAGTGCATGGAGCTCTTCCCCAAGCTCGGGCTCGACCTCATGACCGGCGAGTGCACGAGCGATTGCTCGGACCAACAGGTCTTCCGTGTCGAATGATTCGACCCGCGCGGCGCTGCTGCTCGTGCTCGCGCTCGGCTCGTCGGCCTGCGCCGACGAGCCGAGCCAAGCCGACGAAGCGACGCAGAGCGAGTCGGGTGGGAGCGACGATGGTGAGTCGCCGCTCGAGCTGCCCGAGGACTTCCCGCAGCCGGTGATCCCCGAGGACAACCCGCTGACGGCAGCCAAGGTCGAGCTCGGCCGGCATCTCTTTTACGCCGACGCGCTCTCGGCCAATCAGACGATGTCCTGCGCGACCTGTCACCTGCAAGAGCTCGCCTTCACCGACGGCGAGATCACGGCGCTCGGCTCGACCGGCGAGCTCTTGGCTCGCAACTCGCTCGGGCTGACCAACTCGGCCTATGGCTCGAAGCTGACCTGGGCCAACCCCAACCTCGACCAGCTCGAACAGCAGATCCTGATCCCGATGTTCGGCGAGTTTCCGGTCGAGCTCGGCATCACCGGTCACGAGGACGAAGTGCTGGCCCGCTTCGCCGAAGATCCCGAGTACCTCGGCCTGTTCGAGGCTGCGTTTCCGGGCGCGAGCGAGCCGGTCAGCTTCGAGCACATCGTCGACGCGCTCGCGAGCTTCATCCGGATCCTGATCTCGGGCGACTCACCCTACGACCGCTACAAGCGGGGCGACACGAACGCGATCAGCG
>JAMHUH010000421.1:0-3665 GCA_035904925.1 Nannocystaceae bacterium | reverse complement strand
CTTTCGCGTCCTCCTTAGAAGGCGCGCGCCCGACGGCTTCGTAATAGGCCGCACGAACTTTGACGGCCAAATCGCCCTCCTGCTTCTCGATCTTTGCCGCGAAGTGCTTCGACATCGTCAGCATCAGCGAGTTGTTCATCATCGCCAGGGCTTGTAGCGGCGAGAGGCTTTCATTGCGGCGGCCGACCTGCATCGACGGGTCGGCGCAGTCCAGCGTCGTCATGAACGGCTGCTGCTGCGAACGCACGATGAAGCGGTAGATGGAGCGGCGATGTGACTTCGGATCTTCCGGATCATGCAGATGATATTCGTAGTGCGGCGAATGCTCGGGCTTGTCGATCACGAAGTCCTTGAAGCTCGGCCCGCCCATCTTCGAGTCGAGTTTACCGGAGACCAACAACACCGCATCCCGCACCGCTTCGGCTTCGAGCTTCCGGCGATTCGCGCGCCAGAGATAGCGGTTGTCGGAATCGATTTGCGCCGCCGACTCCTGACCTCTGGCTCCTGACTCCTGCCTGTAGGTCGCACTCGTCACGATCAGCTTGTGCAGCGCCTTGAACGACTGACCGCCATCGCGGAACTCGGCAGCCAGCCAGTCGAGCAGTTCAGGATGCGTCGGCAGCCCACCCATGCGCCCGAAGTCGTTCGGCGTTTCCACGAGCCCGCGGCCGAAATGATATTGCCAGACGCGGTTGACGATGGAGCGCCAGGTCAGCGGATTGTCGACTCTCGTCAGCCACTGCGCGAGCGCTGCGCGACGCTCGCCTTCGACGTGATTCGGCGGGAGTTCAAAACGCGACGGCAATCCTGGCAGGCAATGCAAGGTGCCCGGCCCGACTTCCTTCCCCGGCTTCTGAATACTGCCACGGTTCAACACGTAAATGGGGCGCGGCTTGCCGCCCTTGCCTCCCGTTCCCACAAACGATCCGGACCCGCTATGCACCGCCGCCACGTAGGCCGTGTTCTGCACCGGAAGTTTTCCAAACTCGGCCTTCACCGTGGTCAATTCACGATCCATTTCAGCCAACGCGTTCTTGTCGTCATCCGGAGTGGAGCGAGCGATCAGCGCTTCACGATCCTTGCGCAACGCGACCAATTCACCGCTGTCCGACACGGTCGCGCCCGGCTGCCAGCCATCGGTCAGGTTCAACTTTTGCCAGCGCACGGCGGGCGGCCGCTTCGAGGTCTGCGGCGGACGAGCCCGCGACGAGCGGCCCGGCGACGTCGCGTCGTGCATGGCGATCTTGAACGACCACGGGATCCGCATGGGCATCACGGTCCAGCAGATGGTGCTCAGCGCTCGGCGAGGGCTGCTGGAAGCTTGTTGAAGCGGCTTCCCGCCCATCGGGGCGGGCGTCGAGTTCGACGTGGGTTCGCAGTCCGTGGTGCAACTCGTCACGCCGCCTCGCTTGGTCCTTTCGACGAGGGCTTTGTCGCCAAACCTTGCAGTACGCCGGGTACAGCTGCGGTTTGGCTTCGCGCCCTCGCCGAAATTCCCGGCGCGATCCGACGCGACGAGTTGCACCACGGACTGCTAGCCTCGCCGAGCATGTCCGAAGCCGCCGCGCCGCCCCGTCCCAACATCCGCCAGCGCATCCGCGCGCTCGACTGGAAGGAGCGGGTCGATCGCTCGGTCGGTGGTCGGCCGCAGCTCGACCCGGAGTTCGTCGCCGAGCTCGGACGCGAAGCTCGGATCATCGACCTGCGCGACCCCGACCAGCTCGTCGGCGTGCTCGGGCACATCCCCGGCTCGATCCCGGTCGCGCTGACGGAGGTCGCCAAGATCGCGGCGCTGCTCGACCCCGATGCCCGCGTGGTCTTGGTCAGCAGCGACTCCGAGCGATCGAGCCGAGCGGCGCTCTACCTCGAGAGCCTCGACATGAACTACGTCGCGGCCCTGCGCGGGGGCATGCGAGCGTGGAAGGAGAAGGGCTTCGCGATCAGCCGGGATCCGGCGATCTTCGAGCGGCGCCTCGACGTCGAGCCCCACAGCGATCCACCCGGCGAGCCGATCGGGGCCGGCTGCAAGCTCAGCGTCGAGCAGGTCGCCTGGCACGTCAGCCAGCCGGGCTCGATCCGCTGGCTCAAGTTCGCGGCCCTGATGATGCACGGCAAGTCGGCCTGCATCGACGGCCGCGATGATCACGGGGTCATCGGGACGCCCGGCGGCGACGCAGGCGAGTTCGTGCTCGGGCTCGCGGCGGTCGAGAAGCTCGCTGGCGTCGCGCTCAGCGACGAGCGGATCGCCGGGCTGCTGACCCATTGGGTCGACACCTTCGGGCGCTTTTATCTGCACACCGACACGGGCGCGACCAACCGCTTCATCGGCTCGCTGCGCTCCGACCCCGAGGTCGTGCCTCACCTCGGCACCGTCTACGAGGCCCACGAGTGGCGCGCGTACATGCGTCGGCCGCCGGCCGAGGCCCGCGAGCTCGTCCTCCGCCACCTGCTGCCCGCTGATCACGTCGGCTGCGGCCACCTGCGCCTGAGCATGCAGCACCCCGATCGCTACGGCGTGCGGACCGGGCTGATCGAGGCGTTCTTGCGCGCGTTCTTTCGGACTCGCTGGGCTGGGCTGACCGAGCTCGAGTATGTGGTGCTCGGCGGCGATCATGGCGAGGGTGCGGTCGTCGAGGTCCTCGTCGAGGGCGAGCTGTGGCCCTACACCCGGATCCCGCTGCTCTCGCCCGCGTTCGAAGGCATGCAGATGTTCGTGATCCATCCGCAGGTGTCGAACTACCTGCGACGGCAGCGGGCCGCGTTCTTGGCCGCCGAGCTGAGCGAGCTCGCGCTCGACGAGGCCAAGCTCGCCCAGACGATCTGCGAGCTCGGTCAGCAGCAGCTCGGCGAGACCGCGAGCCGCCTGGCCGGCGGGCTCCCGGTGATCGAGGTCCGCTTCGATCGCCAAGGCGAGTTCACCGTGCGCGCGAAGGATTGAAGCGATACCCTGCGCCGGTGCAAGCCGGCCAACGGGTCATCATTCAAGCCTTTGGCGAGACGCCGCTCGACGCGATCGAGCACCACTTGGTGTTCGAGGAGCAAGCGCCGCCCGACCTGGCCGAGCTCGGCCCACGCGACGTGGTCGTCGCGGTCGAGAGCTGCGCGGTCGGCTGGGTCGACCTGTTGATGACCAGCGGCCAATACCAACACATGGCCGCGCCGCCCTACACCCCGGGGCTCGAGTACGCCGGGCGCGTGGTCGCGATCGGATCCGAGGTCGACACGCTCGCGCTCGGCGATCGCGTGCTCGCCGACGGACTCCTGACCGGCCCGCGCTCGCTCGGCCCTTACCAGCGCTGGGGCGGCTTCGCCAGCTATGCGGTCGCGCCTGCCGAGGCGCTGCTGCCCTTGCCGGCCGACTGGAGCTTCGATCAAGGCTGCAACCTGCTCGGCAACTACGAGACCGCCTACCACTGCTTGATCACCCGCGGCCAAGTGAAGGCGGGCGAGACGGTGTTGATCCTCGGTGCCTCGGGCTCGACCGGGCTCGCTGCCGTCCACATCGCCAAGCTGGTCGGCGCCAAGGTGATCGCCGTCGGGCGCTCGGCCGCCAAGCTCGAGCAGGTCCGCGCGCAAGGGGCCGACCACGTGGTCACGATCGAAGACTCGCGCTTCAAGGATCAGGTCAAGGCGCTGACCGGCGGGCGCGGGGTCGAGGTCGTCTA
>JAMHUH010000420.1:0-13335 GCA_035904925.1 Nannocystaceae bacterium | reverse complement strand
GGAGGCAAGCCACGCGTGCCCTCGGGCCCCTCGCAGCCGGGACCGATGCCATGCTCGAGCATGAACGCCGGATCGTCGGAGGGCGTGAACGCGAGCGCGTCGTAACCCTCGAGCGGCACGCCGACCAGAAACAAGAAGTCGTCCTCCCAGCCGCCGCTCGTCCGCAGCGAGTCGGCGAGGTCGCCGGGTCGGGTCAGCACGTATTTGTCGGGTGCACCCACGGGCGTGCCCGAGGCGTCGTAGAAGCCGACGTCGCAGGTCTGCACGCCATTTTGCGAGTGGCAATCCGTGCCCGCGTTCCAGCACGCCGCGGGCGTCGCCGCCTCGGCGAGCGGGTCGGACCAGAAGGTTCGCTCGCCTTCGGGATCCAAGATCGTCTGCCCGATCGCCGTCCACGAGCAGTCGAAGGCGTCGCTGACCACCACGAACACGCGCGGCACATCCCGGCGAAAGAAGCCCTCGTTGGGGTGACCCGGGGTCACGCTGCCGACGATCGCCGCCTCGATCGCCGCGAGCGGCGATTCGAAGCGGCAGCTGCCGACCCCGCTCATCGCCATGCAGCGCAACGCCTCCGCAGGCGAGACGCCCTCGGGCAGCTCGAGCACCTCGCCGTCGCGCTCGAGCCAGGGATGGGCGAGGAAGTCGAGCGAGTCGAGCTCGCAGCGCTCGCTGCACAGCGCGGTGAAGTCCTGGCCCTCGGCATCGACGAACTCGCTCAGCCGCTCGCGGCACGAGCTCGCGATCAGCTCACCGCGCTCGGGCGTGGTCGCGATCGGATCACAGGCGTCGGGCCCCATGTCGGTGGTCGTCACCGCGATCCGCCAGTCGATCGGATCGACCGCGCCCTCGAGCGTCGCAACCAGGGCATCGAGCCCGTCCGCGAGTCGAGCTTGCGCCGCCTGCGAGCCCGCGTTGCCGTCGACGACCACCAAGATGTCGACGGCGTGGTGCGGAAAGTAGCTGGTCCAGCAATCACCCCCCTCCTCGCCGCAGAGCGACCAGGCCACGCAGCTCGACTCGTCCGACGCATCACCCGGATCCTCGCCCGCCTGCCGAGCACCACAGCCCAAGCCGAGCGCCAACAACCCGATCGTCCCGATCAACCCGATCATCCCGGTCATGCAGATCATGGCCGCTCGGTCCACACCCCACCTTAGCAACCCGTCGCCAAGCTCGTCGTCGAGATCTCCGAGCTCGCCCGATCCCCTCCGCGAGCCCCTCGCCGCCCGAAATCCCGACCCAAAGCCCGCGGTGTGATCCAGACCATCCCCGCGAGCCTTCGCCGCCGCGCCCGAGCAAGTACCCTCCGCGCGGAGATCCGTGAGCAGCGAACCCATCATCGTGATCGGAGCCGGCTTCGCTGGTTTGTCCGCGGCCGTGCGCCTGGTCGAAGCCGGCCGCTCGGTGGTCGTGCTCGAGGCGACCAAGACGGGTGGCGGTCGCTCGCGCTCGTTCCACGACAACGTCACCGGCCGCGAGATCGACAACGGGCAGCACCTGATCATGGGCTGCTACCGCGAGACCATGGCCTTCTTGCGCGCGATCGGGGCGGCCGACGACGTCGTCCAGTTTCAGCGCAACCTGGCCGTGCACATGGTCAAGCCGGGCGGCAAGCGGATCGATCTCGAGTGCCCTGCCCTGCCTGCGCCGCTGCATCTGGCCGCCGGACTGATCGGCATGAAGGGCGTCGGCTGGCTGCATCGCGCCGCGGCCTTGCGCGCCGGCTTGCTGCTGCGCGGCGAGGTCCTGCGGCCCGACGACAACGAGACCTGCGACGCCTGGCTGCGCCGGATGGGCCAGACGCAGACCATTCGGGGCGCGTTCTGGGAGCCGCTGATCTGGGCGGTGCTCAACGACGATCCGCTGGTCGCCTCGGCCGCGATGCTGGTCGCGGTGCTCGACCGCGCGTTCATGACCACGCGCGACGCCTCGAGCCTCGGCGTGCCTCGCCGCCCGCTCTCCGAGGTCTACGTCGATCGTGCGGTCGCCTGGCTGCGCGAGCGCGGCAGCGAGGTCCGCTTCGCCACGCCGGTTCGCAAGCTCGAGCTCGACGCCGAGGGCAAGGTCGAGGGCGTGCTGCTCAAGTCGGGCGAGCGGATCGCCAGCCGCTCGGTGATCACGGCGATCCCACCGAACGCGCTGCTCGAGCTGCTGCCCGAGTCGACGCTGCAACACTTGGTCTTTCGCGACGTCGCGCGGCTCGAGAGCTCGCCGATCGTCAACCTCTGGGTCGTGCTCGATCGTCCGCTCCTCGATCGCCCCTTCCTCGGGCTGGTCGGCAGCCCGCTCCACTGGCTCTGGGATCGCGATCAGATCGAGGGCCGCCCGACCGGCGAGGGCAGCCTGCTCTCGGTGACGATCTCGGGCGCGCGCAGCTTCGTGCACGATCAACCCGAGGCCCTGCGCGAGCTCTTCTTGGGTGAGTTGGCGCGCTACTTCCCGACCAGCAAGGCCAAGATCACCGCCTTTCGCGTGGTCAAGGAGAAGCGCGCGACCATCAGCCACGCCGCGGGCACCTACCACCGTCGACCCGAGACTCGCAGCCCCCTGCGCGGCCTGTGGCTGGCCGGTGACTGGGTCCGCACCGGCTTGCCCGCGACGATCGAGAGCGCCAGCCAGAGCGGCCACGATGCCGCGCGAGCGCTGCTCGAAGGCTGAGCGAGACTGCGCCTTCGCGGCGGCTCGGGTCCCGCTTCGCCGGTCTTCGCGCTCGTCTCGCTCGTGTATTGGTTCTGTCGAACCGACGTTCCGGCCCTGTTCGCAGGCCGCCGAGGGTGCTCGACTCCCATCACCGTGAAGGACCCGCGCGTTCACTTCGAGACCCGGACCGCTTTTGCGCTCGATCTGCGCCGCCGCGTCGACGCCTACTTGAGCGTCGAAGGCCGCGAGCCGGCTGGCTTTCGGGCGATCCAGGTCAAGACCTTGGTGCTCTTCGTGTGGTTGGCCGGCGGCATCGCGCTCGGCCTGAGCACGACGATGCTGCCGGTGATCTTGCTCGGGGGTCTGCTCGCCGGCCTGGCCATGGCCGGGCTCGGCATGAGCGTGCAGCACGACGGCGGTCACCGGGCCTACTCGCGCAACCCCAAGATCAATTTGGCGGCCGCCTCGGTGCTCGACTTCCTCGGCGCGAGCTCGCACGTCTGGCACTACAAGCACGGCGTCGCGCACCACACCTACCCGAACATGGAGGGCGCCGACGAGGACATCGAGCTGCGGCCGATCGCTCGAATGGCGCCGGGCCAGCCCCACCACTGGTATCACCGCTTTCAGCAATTCTACATGCCGCTGCTCTACGGCATGATCAACATCAAGTGGTTCTGGTCCGACGACTACCGCGATCTGATCCGCGGTCGCGTCGGCAACACGCCGATCAAGCCGCCGCGCGGCGGCGACCTGGCGATCTTCATCGGCGGCAAGATCGTCCACTTGCTCTGGTCGCTGGTCTTGCCGATCGCGGTGCTCGGCCTCGCCAAGGGCTTGGCCTTCTACGGGATCATGTACTTCGCCTGCGGGTTCACGCTCGCGCTGGTGTTCCAGCTCGCCCACTGCGTCGAAGAGGCCGAGTTCATCCAGCTCCCGACCTCGCCCGACGCCCCGCCGGTCGAGCGCGACTTCTTCGCCCACCAGCTCGCGACCACCGTCGACTTCGCCCGCACTAGCCGGTGGGTGACCTGGTACGTGGGCGGGCTCAACTTCCAGGCCGTGCATCACCTGTTCCCGCGGGTCTGCCACATCCACTATCCCGGGCTCGCGCCGATCGTCGAGCAGTGCTGCGCCGAACATGGCGTGCCCTACAAGTTCACGCCGAGCTTGTGGACGGCGATCGGCTCGCACTTCCGCTGGCTGCGACGCATGGGTCGCGGCGAGACCCCGGCCCTGGTCGTGCCCGAGCCCAGCAGCTTCGCAACCCCGACGGCTCGCGCCGCCTGAGCCTTCGGCAAGGCCTCCTCGACTGGATCCTGTGAAAGAAACCCGCGTTCGCTTCCAGACTCGGACCCTCTTCCAGCTCGATCTGCGCAAGCGGATCGACGCCTACCTGAAGGTCGAAGGACGCGAGCGCGCGGGCTTTCGGGCGATCCTGATCAAGGCGGTGATCTTGTTCGCCGCGCTGGGCGTGGGCCTGGCGCTGGCCCTCGGCCTGGGCGTCGGCAGCTGGCCCTTCGTGTTGATCGGAGCGCTGATCGCTGGTCTGGCCATGGCCGGGCTCGGCATGAGCGTCCAGCACGACGGCGGCCATCGATCCTTCTCGCGCAGCCCCGCGCTCAACCGTGCGGCCGCGTCGGTGCTCGACTTCCTCGGCGGCAGCTCGCACGTCTGGCACTACAAGCACGGCGTCGCCCACCACACCTATCCCAACATGCAGGGCGCCGACGAAGACATCGCGCTCGAGCCCCTCGCCCGCATGGCCCCGGGTCAGCGTCGCCGCAGCTTTCATCGCTTTCAGCACCTCTACATGCCGCTGGTCTACGGGATCATCAGCCTCAAGTGGGTCTGGCTCGACGACTACCGCCGGATCGCCAAGGGTCGCGTGGCCAGCAGCGCCCTGCCCCGTCCGCGTGGATCGGCGTTGGCGATCTTGATCGCGGGCAAGCTGGTTCACCTCGCCTGGGCGCTGGTCTTGCCGATCGTCGTGCTCGGCTGGGCCAAGGGCCTGGTCTTCTACAACCTCATGTACTTCGCCTGCGGGTTCACGCTCGCGCTGGTGTTTCAGCTCGCCCACTGCGTCGAGGAGGCCGAGTTCATCGCGCTGCCGATCGCCGCCAACGCGCCGCTGATCGAGCGCGACTTCGCGGTTCACCAGGTCGCGACCACCGTGGACTTCGCCCGCGACAACCGCTGGCTGAGCTGGTACGTCGGCGGGCTCAATTTTCAGGTCGTGCACCACCTGTTCCCGCGGGTCTGCCACGTCCACTATCGCGGGCTCGCGCCGATCGTCGAGCAGTGCTGCGCGGACCATGGGGTGGCCTACAAGTCCAACCCGAGCTTGAGCGCGGCGATCGGCTCGCACCTTCGCTGGCTGCGGCGAATGGGCCAAGCCGAGGCGCCCGTGCTCTCGATCCCCGAGCCCGAACGATTCGCACCCCCGAGCGCGCGCGCGGCCTGATAGGCTCGCCGCGCCATGACACCGACTCGACTCGCGCTCGCCCTCTTCCTCGCCTCTCCCGCGCTGCTCGCCTGTGACAAGGGCGCAGACAAGAAGGACGCCAAGGCCGAAAAGAAGGCCGACGCCAAGGAAGACAAAGAGGCCAAGAAGGACGAGCCCGAGAAGCCGGCCGAGAAGAAGCTCGAGCTGCCCTGGAAGCAAGAGGCGATGCACGACGCGATGCCGCTCGGGACCGTCATCACCTACAAGCAGACCGGCAAGGACATCCAAGGCAAGGACGTCGACGACGACTACCGCTGCGAGATCAAGTTCTCCTCGGCCAGCGAGGTCGGGACCGTCTGCAACGGCGTCAATCACCCGAGCAAGGACAAGGGCGCGACCATGGTCGCCAAGGCCGAGTGGACCGCCTTCAGCCCCTTCTTCGGGGTCTCGCGGCCCGAGCACACGCTGGTCGAGCGCGCCGACCTGACCGTCCCGGCCGGCACCTTCGACACCGTCAAGGCCGAGCTCAAAGACTTCTTCGGCGCGAGCTACACGGTCTGGATGATCGCCGACAAGCCGGGTGTCTACGCCAAGGTCGAGAAGCACCCCAACAGCGGGGTCGAGGACGACAAGACCGAGCTGGTGTTCGAACTCGCGGCCTTGCCCGAGGTCGTCGCCGCGCCCTGAATCGGCCTGCGTGATCGAATCGGGCGCGCGGTGGTACTGACAGGGCGATGCGCTTCTCCCTCCTCGCCCTGACGCTCCCCTTGCTGTTGGCCTGCTCGAACCGCGAGTCCGGCAGCGAGGGCGAGTGGCCCGAGCCGACCTGGCCGGAGCTGCGCTCGGGTCTCCCGCACGACGCCAACCCGACCCTCGACGCGAACGAGCAGAGCGACTTTGCCCGCGACAACCGGCTCTTCGCGCTCGACCTCTATCATCGGCTTCGCCAGGACCCGAGCTTCGAGGGCAAGAACCTGCTCTTCTCGCCCTCCAGCATCCGCACCGCGTTGGCGATGCTCTACGCGGGCGCGGTCGGGCCCGGCGGCGATCAGATGGCGACGGCGCTGCACTACTCGCTCCCGGGCGAGCGCCAGCACGTCGCGTTCAATTGGTTGGACGACGAGCTGGCCAGCCGAAAGGTCGAGGCCGACGTCGATCCCGACACCCAAGAGGTCCTGAAGGGCGAGGTCCTGGTCCTGCCGGCCAACGGCGTCTGGGCCGAGCAGGGCATCCGCGGCAAGATCGAGCCCGCCTACATCGACTTGCTCTCGGTCCACTACGACGCGCCCCTACGCCTCGCCGACTTCGTCGGCAACAAAGAGGGCGAGCGGGTCAAGCTCAATCAATGGGTCGAGGCCCGCACGCACGGGTTGATCCCCGAGCTGCTCCCGCCCAATTCGCTGCCCGAGAACCTCACGATGGCGCTGATCAACGCCGTCTACCTCAAGGCGCCCTGGTCCGCGCCCTTCGACGGCCCGACCTACCCCAGCCCCTTCCTCGGCGCCGAGGCCCTCGAGGTCCCGACGATGTCGCATACTGGCGCCGACGTGCATCACGGCGTCGGTGACGACTTCGAGATCGTCGCAATCCCGCTGCGCGGCCACGATCTGCAGCTGATCGCGTTGATGCCGACCGGCGACTTCGCCAGCTTCGAGGCCAGCCTCGACGAGCCCAAGCTGGCCGCCACGCTCGACAGCCTCGAGCTCGACTACGTCATGTTGGAATTCCCCAAGCTCGACGTCGCTGCCGATTTCGAACTCAGCGACGCGCTCCAGGCCCTCGGCATCACCTTGGCCTATGAAGGCGGCGTATTCGAGGGCATCGGCGGCGTCGACAAGCTGGCGAGCGTGCGCCATCAGGCCGTGATCAAGGCCGACGAAGACGGGGTCGAGGCCGCCGCCGCGACCGTGGCCCTGCTCGACGACGAAGTGGGCGGCGGCTCCGATGTGCTGGTGAAGATCGATCGCGCCTTCTTCTTGATGATCCGCGACGAGCCGACCGACACCCTGCTCTTCTTCGGCCGCGTGCTCGACCCACGCGGCTGAAGGCCGGGCGCCTGGCCACCTCGCCTCTCGAGACCACGAGGCGAGGTCTGAACCCATCCTTCATGCGGGGTGGGCGAGTGCGTTGCGAACCGCTACCGTGCGGCAATGCGCACTCTCGTTCGAGGAACCTCATTGTTCGCCATGGCGAGCATGCTCGCTTGTTTCAACGCCGGCTCCGATGACGGAGCGCAGGAGGTTGGAACGGACACGGGCGACGCGACGGACAGCGAGTCCAGCACCACCACGGATAGCTCGACCACCACCACGGATACCAGCGACGAGGTCGGCGATTCGGCGCCGGTGTTTGCTTCCTTCACCGTCGACGGCTCGACCACCCCGGCGACCGTCGTGGCCGCGTCCGCGCTCGCTCTGGCGGCGAGCGTGACCGATGCCGACGGCGACCTCGAGCGCCTCGAGTTCGAATTCGACGGGCAGATCGTGGGCGAGATCGTCGGCGCCGGGCCGGACTTCGATCTCGAGTGGATTGTCAGCGGCGCGGAGCTCAACGGGCTGCACATGATTCGAGCGATCGCCTCGGACATGGCGGGCAACTCGACGATGAGCGAGCTCGTCGAGCTCGAGCTCGACATGCCCGCGAGCGGCGAAGTGGACGCTTGGAACTACGACGGCGGTGGCTCGGACGCGGCCTATGGGATCGCCACGGACCCCGAGGGAACTCGGGTCCTGCTGACCGGCCAGTCGACGCAGCAAGGCGCGAGCCGGCAGCGGACCGACGCGGTGTTTGGCCCGAGCTGGACCGACAAGGTCGTCACCGACTCTGCCTTCGGTTCGGCGGTGGTGATCCGCGACAATGGCGAGGCGCTGGTCTCCGGTGGTTGGTTGACCGCAATGTCGTCGGATTCGATCGTCTACCGCTACGACGCCAGCGGCAACCAGATCGAGAGCTGGGCATTCGACGGCAACAAGCCAGAAGGCAACACCGAGATCTTCGACTCGACGCTGGACATGGAAGGCCTGCCAAGCGGCGATGTCTTGGTGCTCGGCAGCTACCTGCCGAAGTCGGGGCCGCTGGCCAACGGCGTGGCCAACTATGTCGCCCGCCTCACCTCGACCGGCGATCAGGATTGGCTGCGCTGGCCCTCCGAAGACGCCGCGTTCTCGACTCCGCCGCTGATCTACGAGCTCTCGAGCGCCGACGATGGCAGCTTCGCGCTCGGTGGCGGTCGCCTGGTCAACGGCGTCGCACGAGCCCTGTGGGCCCGCTACGACGAGGGCGGCCAGCTGGTCGACCAGTTCACGCTCACGACTGGCGAGGCCAGCGTCGCGCATGCCGTCGAGCTCAGCGAAGCCGGCGATCTCCATCTCGCGGGCCAGATCACGATCGCTGGCGCGGCACGGCCTTGGCTCGGGCACTACCTCGCGGACGGCAGCGAAGACTGGACCCTCGATGTCCCGTCGAACGCGGGCGTCACCGCGGCTGTCGGCGTCGACCCCTTCGGTGAGATCGTGACCGTCTCGACCGAGAACTGCGTCGTCGCTGCGGTGCGCTACGAAGAGTGCGATCTGCTCGTGCGCAAGTACGACGGCGAGGGGTCGATGATGTGGGAGGTCGCCTATGTCGACGAGACCTTCTCGGGTCCGGTGTTCTCGTTGCCAGGCTTCGACGCGTCGCTGACCTTCGACCGCTTTGGCTATGTCTACGTGTCCGCGGTCGTCTACACTCCGGCGGGCACCGACTGGTGGGCGCGCAAACTGAATCCCTGAGCGATCGGCTGCGCGTCTGGCTCGGCGGCCCCCGAGTGTTCGTGCTCGTGGGTCTGCTCGCGCTGCTGCTCGGGCTGCCGACGCTCGACGTGGGCCTGATCGGCGACGACCTCGGCCAGCAAGGCTTCCTTCGCCGGGCGCTCGCCGGCGAGGTCGGCGGGCGGTGGTGGGACATGTTCGTGCTCGTGGACAGCGACGCCGCTCGGACCACGGGTATGCGCACCGCCGGGCGCATGCCGTGGTGGGTCGACCCCGAGCTCCACATCGCGTTCTTTCGGCCTGCGTCGGCAGCCACCCACCTGCTCGATCAATGGGCCTGGCCCAACTCGCCCGCCGCGATGCACCTGCAGAGCGTGCTCTGGTACGTGCTGGCGTGCGTGTTGGCGACCGCGCTCGGCCGTCGACTCGCTAGCTCGCCCGCGATCGGCGGGCTCGCGGGGTTGACCTGGTGCCTGATGGTCTCGCACGCGAGCGCGCTCGGTTGGTTGGCGCAGCGCAACGGCCTGCTCGCGACGGTCGGCGGCTTCGCGTGCTTGCTCGCCCACGATCGCTGGCGACGGGAGGGCTGGCGGCCTGGCGCCTTGCTGGCTCCGCTCGCGCTCTTGGCCGCGTTGCTCGGGGCCGAGCTCGGCATCTGCACGCTGGGCGGACTGATCGCCTACGCGCTCGTGCTCGATCGAGGCCAGCCCGGCTCGCGCGTGCTCTCGCTGCTGCCCTGCGTGGCGGTCGTCGTGGTGTGGCGGCTCGGCTACGATGCGCTCGGCTACGGCGCCCATGGATCGGCGGCCTACCTCGACCCCGTCCGCGATCCCCTGGGCTTCTTGGCCGCGCTGCCCGAACGGCTGACATGGCTGACGGCGTTGAGCTTCGCGCCGCCGCTCGTGATCGGCATCCCGATCGTGCTCTGGTCGTTGCTGGTCGCGGGGCTCGGCTGCGCATTGATCGGGTTCGTGATCGTCCGCCGTCGCAGCGACGAGGGCCGCCGCGCTGGGGCGGCGTTGTTGGGCTCGCTGCTCGGCCTCATCCCCTTGGTCGCCAGCGTCCCGGGCGAGCGGGTCCTGCTGCTGACGAGCTTCGGCGTCGCGCTGGCGATCGCCGAGCTGCTCGGCGCCTGGTCGAAGGCCCGCTCGCTGGCGCTTCGCACCGTCGCGGGAGTCGTCGCTACGGTCCACCTCGCGCTGGCCTTGATCGTGTTCTCGTTCGGGAGTCGAGAATTCGATCAGCTCGCCTTCGAGGGCGAAGCGCCGCCGCGCGGGATCGGGTTGCCCAACGCGGGCCTCGAGCGTAGGGGCTTGGTGATCGTCCATGCCCGCGACCACTTGAGCGCCAGCCACCTGCCGTTGGCCAGGGTCGGGCACGGCCTCGCGGCGCCCAACTTCACTTGGATCCTGCACACGGGCCCCGACGAGCCCGAGATCGTGCGCATCGACGATCGGACCCTCGAGCTTCACGACCACGAGGGCTGGTTGCGCGAGCCCTTCGCCGCGTACTTCCGCAACGTCCATACTTTGCCCTTCGAGGTTGGCGACGAGGTGCGGACGCTCGACTTCGTGGCGAAGGTGATCGAGGTCGAGGCCGGGACGCCGACGCGGGTGCAGTTTCGCTTTCGGGCCACGCTCGAGCATCCGAGCTTGGTGTTCGCGTACTGGGATGGGGACGACTTCGCGACCTGGACGCCCGTGGAGTGACTCGGGCTCAGCAGTCGGGATCCGAGCCGATCGGGCAGGTCCCGGTGCCCGCGTCGCTCCACGACTCGTCACACTGTCCGGGCTGATCGTCCACGCAGGTGCAGTCGAGCGGATCGCAACCGGCGGGACACAAGCCGGTCCCGCTCGCCTCGTCGCACACGCCGTCGTTGGCCATCGGACAGGTCTCGTCACAGCCAGCGTTCGGCCCCGGAGGCGTGGGCGGTGTGGGGCAAGCCTGGAGAAACTCGCCGCACCCGCTCGTGAACGAAGTGACGATGCAACTCGGCAGCTCGCCGAGGGTGGCGCCCATCGAGATCTGGAGCTGCGTCGCCTCGATGCAGGGCGCCCAGCTGGGATCGCTCGGATCGAGCAGCGGCTGGGCCTCGTAATAACGGTAGCTGCCATCCACGCCCAACCCATCGCAACAATACCCGGAGTAGCCCGTCGACCACGCCTGCGCCCGACCGTCGCCGAGCACGTCGATGAAGATCGCCGCGCCGGTGAACTCGGCCGATGCGTCGACTTTGTAGCTACCGTAGACGCCGTAGCGCAGGGCCTGGATCGCGCACAGCGGGCCGTCACAGGGCGAAGGTGCCTCGCATTCGAGGTAGTCCTCGAAGACCACGCCGGCCTGACAGGTGCACTCGGCCTCGGGGAAAGGTGGGGCCTGTTCCGAGCAATCGACGCCGCAGGCCACGGCCTCGCACGCGGGCGCTTCGCCCGTGTCGCCTGCGTCGGCGCTGTCGGTCGTGTCGCTCGTCGTGTCCCCCTCGCTCGACATGTTGGTGTCGGACTCGGTCGTGGAGTCGCCGACATCGTCGCCCCCGGGGACGGTGTCGGGGCCACACGCGAGCACGAGCGCGAGGGCGAAACCAGGAATTGCGGCGTGATGCGAGTTCATGTCCTTGGGTTCCTCCGTCGCTCGGTTTCGATCACACCAGCCCGAGGGCCGACTCGAATCGCTATCAACCCGAGCACGCCCAGCTCTCGATCTTCCAAATGCAGCGGCCCTCCGGGCAATCCTCGTCACCCCGGCAGGTGTCGTCCGGCGTGTGACAGCGCAGGACCGGATCGACCCAGGTATGCGAGGGCGAGAGCCCACACGCAAAGCCCCCGGGGCAATCCGCGTGGGTCCTGCAGGTCGCGTCGATGCAGATCGTGCCTCGGTCGATCGGCGCGCAGAGGCAAGCCCTTCCGACCCCGCAATCCGAGTCGGACTCGCAGCCGTATTGGCAACCGCAATTCGGCGGGAGGTCACCCATGACCTGGCAGGCGCCATAGGGCTGATCGATGCAGTCGGCGGCGCTCGAGCAGGTGCCATAGCCCGCCGGACACTCGATCGTGGGCGGCAGCCGATCGACGCAGCTCTGCGCGCTGACGCGGTCGATCGCGTCATGGGGGCAAAGTTCGAAGCCCGAGACCGTGCCCTCGGCTTGAAGGATCGCCGTGCACTCCGACGAAGCGCCGGTCTCCGTCGATCCAGCCGAAGCGCCTGATTCGGCCGACGCGCCGCCGCTCTCATTCGAATCGGACGAAGCGTTGGTGTCGGCCGCTTCATCGGAACCAGCCGAGATTCGACCCGGACCCACGCACCCGGACAGCGCGAGCAACCAAACCGCCACCAACCCGTAGCGCGCTGTCATCGTCCATCCCTCCCCTCGTCTCGCAGCGGACCGAAGCGCACGACGAGCTCGTGCGCGAGGTTCTCGGCGTCCAGCCAGGGCGGTCCCGATTCGACCTCGCCCTCGCCATCGACCAACGCCAAGTAGGGAATCGGCCGCAGCGAGAGGCTCATGGGATCGAGGGGCAGCGGGCGATCAACACCGCCGAGCAGGACCGTCCAGTCGTCGACGCCGAGCTCGTGCAGGTGCGAGCGCGCTCGTTCGGCGTCCTCGTCCTGGCTGATCGCGATCACGCGAAGCGGGCGATAGCGAAGGAGCGCGATCACTCGCGGAAGCTGCTCGTTGCAGGGGCCGCACCAGCTCGCCCAGCCAACCACCAAGGTCGTCCCGGCGTAGGGGAACTCTTCGTCGATGCACACGCGCTCGCCCGCTCGGGGACCGAGGATCGCGGGCGCGCAAAAGCTCGGGATCGTGGTGCCGGGCCGCAGGGGTCGCGCGGGGTCGAGCATGTGGTCAAAATCGAGGAGGTCGACGCCAGACAGGAATGAATCTCCGGAGGGAATCTGGATTGAAGCGAGCTGCGCGTGGAGGTCCTCGGCCCGGGCCCAATCGTGCAATCGATCGGCGTTTTCGAGCTCCAAATAGATAGATTCCGCTCGAATCTGCGGACCGGCGCCCGCAGCCGCGATCGCGTGAACGAAGGCCCGAAAGCGCGGAGGATCGCTGCTCGCTTCGAGGGCGCCCAAGAGGCCGATCTCACCCGACCAGACCGGGTGAGTGGTCGGAATCTCGAGCAGCGCGTCTGCCCACTCGCTGCCGATGCCCTGGTAGACGAAGGCACCCACGTAGGCGACGAGCAGCCAGGGCCGATCTTCGGCGCTCGCTCGGGCGATCGTCTGGCGAGCCTCGTCGCGCTCGGCCTGCTCCGCAGCGGTCCACTGCAACCCTGCCCATGGGTCACCACGATGCTCGACGACCGCCGCTCGGAAATTCTCCGCCGCGACCTCGTTCCAGCCAGCAGCGATCTCGACCACGTGCTCGGGGGCCTCGCTCGCGGGCACAGACGCGACCGTGGGAGTCGGCGCCGAGCGACTCGGGCTCGACGCGCAGCCGAGCAGGGCCGAGACGCCAGCGATCAAACCGACCAAACCGACAAACCCGCTCGACGA
>JAMHUH010000419.1:0-3012 GCA_035904925.1 Nannocystaceae bacterium | reverse complement strand
GTCCGCGACTCGGCGCGGGTCGTCGAGCGACGCGCGGGCGGTGCCCAGGTCCGGCTCGGCGTCGATCGAATCGTCGTCGCCAAGTCATGACCGCCATGACCGACATGAGGGAACAACTGCCATGATCGATTTCTCCAAGCTGTCGAACCTCGAGCTCAGCGCCAGTCTGCTGGGTGAGGTCGGCGACGAGTCGGCGCTGCGCGGCTGTGCCGAGCTGCTCGGCCACGCCCTGCCCGGCGAGCACGAGCGGATGTGGACCAAGGCCCAGATCGTCGCGATCGTCGTCGAGCTCGCCGGCCTGCTCGCGCGCGCCAGCCTCGGGGGGTCGATCGACGACGTCGACGCGGCGTCGTTGCCGGCCTCCGACCGCGACGCGGAGTTCCGCTACTACCGTGGTCACGCCAAGCACTCGCGCAGCGAGGGGCCGGGGGTCGAATTCACCGGGACCATCAACCTCGTCCGCGTCGTGCTGCCGGATCGTCAGCCGGCCGAGGACTTCGTGATCGAGACCGCGATCGGCCTGGTTCGCGCCAAGGATCATGGCGAATTGGGTGCGTCGGTGTTCTCGCGCGAGCAGATCCAAGCCCGCTACGCGCAGCGCTGGCCGGAGTCGCCACGCCGTGCGCACGCGGTCGAGCTCTACACGGGTGGCTTGATCCAATACCTGTCCTTCGAGCAGACCAGCTCGCGCTTCGTGCCCGTCGCGCTCTTCTTGGCCCGCGACGCGCAGGGCCGGCCCCTCTACTTCGTCGCGCAGAGCGGCTACTTCAACGGTCGCCCGGGTCGGCTCTACGTCGCCGAGTCGGCGACCGATCTGACCCACGAATCGGGCTTCAAGCCGACCCCCTTCGCGCACCCCGAAAATCACTATCACATGCGGCTCGAGCTCGACGGCGACCAGCCCAAGCGCCTCATTGGCGAGATGCACACGGCCAAGTCGGAGAAGCCCTATCTCGCGGTCGCGCTCGAGTATGAGCCGCTGCTTGGCCCGCCTCGCTCGAATAGCCCGCTGCGGGCGCAAGTGATCGCGTTCGCGCGAGTCTGCGCGATCGAGAATTGGCTGGGTCGGGAGCACTTTCGCCAAGATCGGCTCGAGATGATCTTGCACGAAGCCGGCCTCCGGCTCGGCAAGCTGCTGCCTTGGTGGGACCAAAAGTAGATCCGCGGATGGTCGAACCCACCCAACCCACTCAAGCCACCCTACCCACCCTACCCACCCAAGCCACCCAGCCCACCCAGCCCACCCTTCATCGCTCGCACATCGAGGTTGCGATCGACGGGCCCGCGACCACGATCGATCGCTTCACCGTCGTGGCCAAGATCGGCGAGGGTGGCATGGGCCAGGTGTTCTTGGCTCACGATCCCCAGCTCGGGCGCAAGGTCGCGCTCAAGCTGCTGCGCTCACCTCGTGGGGACGAGCGCGCGCTCTTGCGGCTGATTCGCGAGGCCCAAGGACTCGCCCGGGTCTCGCACCCCAACGTCGTGCAGGTCTATCAGATCGGCCAGGTCGACCCCTCGGGTGAGGCCAGCGACGCGGCGGTGTTCATCGCCATGGAGTACGTGCGCGGGGCCACGCTGCACGAGTGGCTGAGGCATCCGCGATCCTGGCGAGCGATCGTCGAGATCCTCGTGCAATGCGGGCGCGGGCTCGAGGCGGCCCATCGTGCGGCCTTGGTCCACCGCGACTTCAAGCCCGCCAACGTGATGGTCGGCAACGACGGCCGCGCGCGCGTGCTCGACTTCGGGCTCGCACGCGACAGTCGCGTCGAGGCCAGCTCGCGCGGCGAAGCCAGCTCGCGCGGCGAGGCCCAGGACCCGACCGTCTTGCTCGAGACGATCACGCGAGCGAGCGCGCTCGTGGGCACGCCGGCCTACATGGCGCCCGAGCAGCTGATTGGCGAGCGCTGCGACGCGCTCACCGATCAGTTCGCGTTTTGTGCGGTCGCGTTCGAGGCTCTCGTCGGCCGCCGGCCTTTGGTCGGGCGCACGCTCGACGAGCTGCGCGCGGCCGCGCTGGCCGGAGAGGTCCTGGCCATGCCCGAGACCGAAGATCTGCCCCGACGGCTGCGCGAGGCGATCACCCGCGGACTCTCGATCGATCCCGAGCAGCGCTGGCCGAGCATGAGCGAGCTGCTCGAGCAGCTCGAGGTCGCGCTCGCCGACGCGGGTCTGCGCGAGTACCTGCGCCAGCGCGACGCCAAGCTCGAGCTCGCCGAGCCTTCGGCGCTGCGGATCCCGGATCGCCTCTATGGCCGGGGCCACGAGCTCACGGCCCTGCACGAGGCGTTTCGGGTGGTGGTCGAGCGCCGTTCGAGCACGACCCTGCTGCTGATCGTCGGGGAGGGCGGGGTCGGCAAGTCGGCGCTGGTCCGCGAGTTCTCGCAGCGCTCGCTCGCAGGTCGTGCATGCGTCGGCCAAGCCAAATTCGATCAGCTGCAGCGGGTCTCGCCGCTGCTCGGCTTCATCGACGCCTTCGAGGACGTCGCCACCCAGCTCATCGACGAGCCCGACGAGCAGCGGCTCGCCAAGCGCGAGGCGATCTTGGCCGCGCTCGGCGGCAACGCTGGAATTTTGGTCGAGTTGATCCCGGGTCTCGCCCCGCTGCTCGGCCCGCAGCCGGCGATCGTCGAGATCGGCGGGGTCGAGCGACGCAACCGCTTCCATCGCGCGATCGAGCGTCATGTGGCCGCGATCGCGAGCCCAGCCCGTCCGCTCGTGCTCGTGCTCGACGACCTGCAGTGGGCCGACCCCGACTCGCTGGCCCTGCTCGAGCACTTGCTGGGATCGACCGAGATCGCCGGGCTGATCGTGGTCGCGGCCCTACGCCCACGCGAGGCCGCTGCCGAGCGGGTCGAGGCCTTGGTCGAGCGCCTCGCTGGCCATGCCTGCGTCGAGCGAGTCGAGCTCGGGCCGCTGACGATCGTCGAGGTCGGAGCGCTGCTCGCCGATGGCCTCGATGCCCTGCCCGAGCAGGTCGCCGGGCTCGCGCGCCTCGTGACCGAGAAGACCGGC
>JAMHUH010000418.1:0-31104 GCA_035904925.1 Nannocystaceae bacterium | reverse complement strand
TCTCGGCGTCGCGGCGGCCCATGTCGACGATCTCGAGGATCCGCTCGGGCGAGGTGTAGTCCCAGATCCGCACGGGCAGCTCGCGCTGGGCCGTCAGGTAGAGCACCTCGGCGCCATCTTGGCCGCGTACGGGTCGCGGCGACGCGGGCTTGGGATGGCTGATCAGGCAGAGCACTTTGCGACCCTCGCCACGAGCCTCGGGTGGCAGGGCTCGGATCGGCGCGTTGTCGATCAGGCCGCCGTCGAGGTAGGTCCGGCCGGCGTGGCGTTGGACCCGAGTGAAGGGTGGGATCGTCGACGAGGCCATGATCCAGTCGAGCAGCTGATCGGGGTCGGCGGCGTCGCGCGAGCAGACCACCTGCTCGCCGATGCCCTCGGCCAGCCGCTCGGGCCCATGCAAGACCTTGCGTCGGCGAGCCTCGGCGAAATTGCGGACCGCGACCAAGCTGGTGCGCAGGCGCGGATGCCCAGGCTTGATGTAGCTGAGCAGGATGTGGACCGGCGGCCCGCTGCGGATCCGCGTGAAGCCACCCTCGTGGAAGACCTGGCTGACGGCGCTCCGATAGATGTCGTCGTGCGGGAAGATCCGCTCGCGCCGAAGCAGCCGCGCGGGATAGACGTTGCGGGCGTTGTTCTCGATCGCGTCCAAGAAGATCGCGAAGCTCTCGTCGAAGCGACCGGCGACCTGCGCGAGGGCCATCGACGCGCCCGCGCTGACCCCCGCCCAGTGCTCGGCCTCCGGCAAGAGGTCTCGCAGCACCTCGTAGGCGCCCATCGCCCAGAACGCCTTGCAGCCGCCACCGGAGAGGACGATCGAGAGGCGCTCGGCCATGGCGAGCGATGATAATCCAGCGCGAGCTGCCGAGAACCCAGGCGCCGAAATTTCGCGCTCGCCCGCGCTGCGCCATTTGTATCAGCGTGAGCACCCACGAGCCATCTTCGCGGCATCGAGCGCGAAGCCGGCGTTGCCGACGTGCAGCGGCAGGCACGAGGTGGATTGACCGTGCATGCGATCCCATAGCCGTGAATGCGAACTTCTGTCCAGGCGCTCGAGTTGCTCACGCGGGCGTGCCCCGCCCAACCACCGAGGGCTGGTGCGGCGGGACACCACGCTGGGATTCAGCAAGCGCCGATCGAACTCGTCAAATCGGCTTGGCCTGCGGCAGCGGCCGCGCGCCGCGGATCGTGGTTGCGATCCAGATCGGCACCGCGCACACGAAGCCCCACGCCAAGGGGATCGGCGCGAGACTTGCCCCGCGTGCGGCCGCCTGCATCAGCCTGACGGCGTCGATCGTCGCCGGGTCGATCATGGTCAGCGCCATGAACAGATCGAAGCAGCCGAACAACATGCCGGTCAGCCCGATCGCCACGCCGATGGCGGCGACGCGGTCGGCGACGCGCAGCATGTCGCGATCCTGGGCACCCATCCGCTGGATGCGGCCGTGGAGCAGCACGGCCGCCAGCGCGACCGCGCCCGTGACCGTGATGAAGTGCATGAACAAGCCGCCGTTTTGGTAGAAGATCGTGAAGTCGCCCATTGCTTGGTCTTTCCTGCTTCGCTGCTGCGACGCGTCCCTTCGCGTCGACATCTGCAATGGTGTCGGGCCCTGGCCGATCCCTACACGCGGATCGAAAAAACCAGCATCGGCGACGCTGCGGGCGTCGAGCCTCGAGGAGTCACGCGCCGCCCGGCCCGCGCCTCAAAGCAGCGCTTCGACCAGCCCCAGCGCCGAGTAGGCGTTCGCCTGCGCTTGCGCTTCGGTCGGGAAGTACTCGATGCGCATCTGCGGATCGAGCAAGAAGAAGTGGGGAAAGAAGCCCAGCCCGAAATTGTCGAGCACGTCCTGATCGGCGTCGACCAGGATCGGGATCGAGTTGTCGTGGTGGACCGAGTACCAGCTCTCGGAGTCGCCCAGGGTCGGCGCGTTGCCGGCCGAGTTCTGGGTGATGAAGGTGATCCACCAGATCCGCAGCCCGTGGACCTTCTCGCGCACGTGCGGATAGCTGGTTTGCAGCGAGGCCGTGTCGCTGTTGTCGATCCCGGAGATCCAGGCCGCGGCGGTGTGGCAGGGCCCGCACCACTGGGCCGAGAGATCGAAGATGAAGTAGGCCGGCGTGTTGTCGGCGTTGATCGTGAAGTTGGTGAAGTCGTAGAGATCGACCATGTCCCCGTGCTGGTCCAAGAAGGACTCGCGCGGAAAAGGAGTGCCGACCGCCTTGCCGACGCTCGCCCACGAGCCTTGCTCGAGCGCGTCCTTGTCGGGGTTGTAGGGCCAGTAGCCGGTGTAGATCCGGCTCTCGACGTCGAGCGGATCGGTGCCCTCGATCACCTCCCACGAGTCCCAGTAGTTGTCGTGATCGGTGTCCTTGACCAGCGGATCGGTGCCGAGCTCGGCCTCCTGCGCGTCGCTCAGGCCGTCTTGATCGGAGTCGAGCGGCTCGCCAGTCTCGCCCGTGTCCGTCTCGCCCGTGTCCGTCTCGCCGACTTCATCGCTCGCTTGGTCGTCGCTCGCGTCCGGTTGATCGCATCCGAGCGAGGTCGGCGAGAGCAGAGCGGCGAGCATGAACGACCTGAACGATGGCGAGCGCGTGTTTGGCATCTCACGATCAGGTTGCGCCCAGCCGACGAGCTGTCCAAGCGGATTCGAATCGACGCGGGAGCAGGGCCCACACCGCTCCTTGCAGACCCGGCGAAGCTGGCGCTCAGCCCTGCGCGGTGAGCCGTCCTTCGGGGCGGCGCGAGCGATGAACACACACCTTTGGCAGCGACTACAGCGGCGGCACCCTGCAGTTCGTCGAGCGCGAGCTCGACGAGCGCGAGCTCGACGAGCGCGAGCTCAATTGGCATCTGATACCCTGCGCGCCGATGCGCCAGATCTGGATCTCCAAGCCCGGCCCGCCCGAAGTGCTCGAGCTGCGCGAGGCGGCCGACCCCGAGCCCGAGCCCGGGCAGGTTCGCGTCCGCGTCGCCGCGGCCGGGATCAACTTCGCCGATCTGACCGCGCGCATGGGCATGTACCCCGACGCGCCGCCGATCCCTTGCGTGGTCGGCTACGAGGTCAGCGGCGTGGTCGATGCGCTCGGGTCTGGGGTCGAGGATCTCGCGCTCGGTGACGAGGTCGTCGCGCTGACTCGCTTTGGTGGCTACGCCGACGTGGTCTGCGTGCCGCGCAACCAAGTGGTGCGGGCCCCGGCCGGGATCGACTTGGTCTCGCTGGCCGCGATCCCGGTCAACTACCTGACCGCATGGATGATGTTGATCGAGCTCGGCAACGTGCAGGCCGATCACACGGTCCTGATCCACGCGGCCGCCGGTGGGGTCGGTCAGGCCGCGCTGCAGATGTGCCGCTGGCGTGGCGCGACGGTGATCGGCACGGCCAGCGCGAGCAAGCACGAGCGCCTGCGCGAGCTCGGGGTCGCGCACTGCATCGACTACCGCACCCAGGACTTCGAGGTCGAGGTCATGAAGCTGACCGAGGGCCGCGGGGTCGACATCGTGCTCGACGCGGTCGGGGGCGAGTCGTGGGCGAAGAGCTATCGCTGCCTGCGATCGCTTGGCCGGCTCTTCATGTTCGGGGCTTCGAGCTTCGCGCCTGGCGAGCGGCGGCGGCTCTGGCCGATCCTCGCCGGGCTGATCCGGGCGCCTCGCTTGCGACCCTTCGACATGCTCGACAAGAACCGTGGGGCGTTCGGGATCAACCTCGGGCATCTCTGGCACGAGACCGATCGTTCGGCGGTGATGTTCGAGCGGGTGATGGGGGAGGTCGCTCGTGGGGTTTTGGTGCCGGTGATCGATCGCGTGTTTCCTTTTGCGGAGGCTGCGGGGGCGCATGCTTACATGCAGGGGCGGCATAACTTTGGGAAGGTCTTGCTGACGCCTTGATTTTTTGGATCCGGATCCTTCGCGGACGATTCGGTGGTCGGATCCGGATCGTTCGCGGGTGATTCGGTGCCCGAAGTGGGGGGCTTCGCGGGGAATGTTGACGCCCCACCGCTCCGCTCCCCCACTTGTACTCGAACGCCAATGTCCGCTCGGGTGGGACGCCAACATTCCCCGCCGCCCTGGTTCTTGGACGTCTGCGCCGCCACGGGGAGAGTGGGATCGATGGCGGGGGATCGAGGGGATCGGGAGGGTGGGATCGCGGGCGGTGGGATCGGGAGAGTGGGATCGCGGGCGGTGGGATCGGGAGAGTGGGATTGGGGGCTGGGGACGTGCGACCATGCTTCGATGTCGCGCGCCCCTCATGAGACCAGTCCGCGTCAGCAGCAGATCGGGGTCATCCTCGACCGGGTCGGGACTTGGTTGATGCCGGTTTGTGTCGGGGTGATCGTGGGCTTCTATGCGGCGGACCAAGGCATGCGCTGGTTGCCGACGATGTTGGGCATCTTGCTGCTCGGGGGGGCCTTCGCGTTGCTCATGCGGATGGCGGGGCGGGCGATGCAGGGGCAGGCGTTTCATGTCGGGGCCAAGGGCCTACGGGTGCGCAAGCGGGTGTTGGCTGGGGTCGCGTTGGTGGTCTTGGCGGGGACGCTGCGGCTGATCTTGTTCATGGTCCAGCAGCCGAGCCCCTTGACGGCGCTGACCAGCGACGAGTTCGAGACGACCTTCGAGCTCGACTCCGAGAACTACCGCGAGTACGACCTCGGGATCGAGAACACGTTGATCTTGCTCGAGGCGCGGCCCGAGCTCTTCGTCGACGAGCATGTGTTGAGCGCGGACGAGGAGGCGCTGCTGCTCGACGCTTGGGTGGCGATCTACGACTACTCTTTCGCGCTCGATCAGGTCCGGATCTTCTACGAGGACTGGTATCGCTTCGATCCCTCGCGGGCCGAGCGGAGCTACCACTTGCGCTCGTTCTTGCTCACCTTCGCGGCCGAGCTGGCGCTCTACGAGAAGTCGGGCCGGGTCGTGGGCTTGTTCAAGCGCAACCGCAACGTGGTCAAGTTCCTCGACGCGCCGCACCCCGAACAGGCGCTCGACGAGAACACCTACTCGATGTACCGGCAGGAGCTGCAAGGCACCCGCGACGCGGCGCGGGTGCTGGCGGGCGAGCAGTACCTGCACGTGCTCGAGACCGGGTTGGGTGGGCGGCGAGAGGCGCGATCGCTGGGCGCGGGCTGGCTCTGGGAGCGGGTCGAACACCACATCTCGCTGATCAACGAGCTCGCGCTGCTGGTTCACACCGACAAGTCGCTCGGGGCCGATCTCGAGCAGTTCAAGCGCGGGGTTCGACGGGTCTGGTATCCGGCGCAAAAGGGCGTGGCCGAGTGGATGGGCGACACGCGGATCCGTCGGGTCGGTTGGTACCTGGTCGACGAGTCGCTGTGGGGGCCGATGGAGGAGCAGCTCGAGCCGGGCGACATCCTGCTCTCGCGCAAGAACTGGTACCTCAGCAACGTCGGGCTGCCGGGCTTTTGGCCGCACGCGATCCTCTACGTCGGCGGGCCCGACAAGTTCGCCAGCTACTTCGACGATCCGGAGGTCCGAGCTTGGGTCGCGCGCGAGAGCGGCGAGGCGATCGACCTGCCGACCTACCTGAGCCGGCGCTACCCCTCGGACTGGCTGCGCTACTCGGCGGGCGAAGAGGGCGAGCCCTTCCGAGTGATCGAGGCGATCAGCGAGGGCGTGGTCTTCAACGTCATGGAGCACGTCGTCGGCGACTACGTGGTCGCGCTGCGGCCCAAGCTGAGCAAGACGGCCAAGGCCCAGGCGATCGTCGCGGCCTTCGCCTACCTGGGTCGGCCCTACGACTTCGACTTCGACTTCGCGACCGATCACGCGCTGGTCTGCACCGAGCTGGTCTGGCGGGCCTATCGACCCGCGGCGGGCAAGCCGGGGCTGGAGATCCCGCTGATCGAGATGGCCGGGCGCCCGACCTTGCCAGCCAACGATCTGGCCCGGCTCTACGTCGACGAGCGCGGCCGCTCCGACGCCCAGCTCGAGTTCGTCTACTTCATCGACGCGATCGAGCGCGAGCGTCGAGCGGTGGTCTCGAGCGAGGACGAGTTCTGCGCGACGCCCGAGCGGACCAAGTGGGACCTGCTCTGAGGCGCTAACGCTGGCGCACGGCCGCGAGCCCGAAGCAGAGCGCCTGCGGGTGGTCGGTGCCGTTGCGCAGCTCGATCGTCTTCGCCCCAGCGCGGCCTTCGGCGGTCGCGTGAAAGTGTTGGCGCTGGGGATCGGCCGCCGGGGGTCGGAAGTCTTCGTGCCCGGGCAAGCGCCACTCGAGCCCTTTGACGTCGCGAGCCTCGCGGACCATGAAGCCGGCGAGGTCGAGGTCGTCGTCGAGGTCGAGGTCGATGCTCAGCCAGCCTTGGGCTTGGACCTCGACTCGCAAGCAGCGGTAGAGATAGGGCGTGCGGTAGGCCATCGCAAGTCGGCTGCGCGAGCGCTCTTGCGTGCAGCCGGCCATCGCGTCCTTGCCGAGCAGGCCGTCGCAGCCGTCGGGGTTGGAGCGGCTGACTCGCCAGGCGTCGCTGTCGACGAGGTCGCGGACGAACTCGAGCTTGCCGAAGGGATCGTCGTCGGGGCTGATGACCTCGAGGCGCGAGGATCGATGGTGATCTTTCAGCACGGCCGCCCAGGTCAGGGCGAGTTGGCGATGCTGCTTGCGGACCGCGAGGATCAGCACGATCGCGACGCCGACGAGGCCGCAGGCCCAGAGCAGCTGGCGGGTGCGATCGCCGTGGAGACGCTCGACCAGGTGCAGCTCGCGGGTGAAGCCCAGGGCGATCGCGGCCAGCAACACGCCGATCACCGTCATCCACCCGGCGACCCGCTCGCGGGTCGGGGTCTGGTAGCTCAGGTGGATCTCGCTCGGCTCGGCGACAACCGAGTCAGCCGCCCGCGGCTGAAAATCGAACTCGAGCCCCGGGATGCCTTTGGCCAGCGCGACCGGCTTGGCCTCGAGCGCGACGCCATCGCGCTCGATCTGCCACTTGCGATAGGGGCCGAGCGGGAGCTGGACCACGCCCGCGCCACGCTCGACTCGCAGCGTCCAGCGATCGTGGCTCGGGTGCTCGACGACGACGTCCTCGGGCTCGAGCTCGCCCGCGATTCGCAGCGGGTATTCGGGCGCATCGTCGCTCGGGAGCCGGCCGAGCATCCAGGGCCCGAATTCGCCGACTGGCTCGAGCGCCTCGGCCAGCCGGCGATCGTCGGCGTTCGAAACCAGCGGCCGGTCGTAGACGACATGGGTGACGCCAACCAACTCCAGCGCCTCGAGGCTGCGCTTGCGGACCTGGTACTTGTAGTTGACGGCCGGGATGTGACCGTCGAGCACCAGCTTGGCGCCGACGTCGGTGATCGCGAAGAGCGGGTAGGTGCCGCCGCCCATGCCCCGACGCAAGAAGGCCACGCTCATCGGCCGCCCCTCGAGCCGCTCGCTTTGCTCGCGCAGCGCCGCGAGCAAGGCCTGCTCGTCCTGCTCGTGGATCGAGCCTTCGAGGACCGAGACCGCGCCGACCGGGCTGGGCAGGAGGCGACCGCGATCGTCGAACACGCCGACGACGAGCGGCGCGAGCAGCAGACAGGCGAGCAGGCGCGCGGCGGCGGGGCGCGGCGGGAGGCGCAAGGTCTTGGGATCGCGCGGCTCGTCGCGGCCGGGCAGCCCGACCAAGCGAGCCAGGATCAGCGCCGCGCCGACGCCCGCGAACGCGAAGAGCACCGGCTTGAGCCCGATCGCGTAGCGGGGGAACTGGAGGTTCTTGAACCCGCTGACGACCAGGTCGAGGCGCAGCACGGTGATCGACGCGTCCGAGCCGAGGACCAAGAGCCCGACGACCAGCGAAAGCGCGAGCCAGGCCAGCGCGCGACCCCGACGGAGCCCGACGATCAGTCCGATCAGCGCGAGCGGGCCGATCCACGCCCGATGGCCGACGAAGAGCTCGCCGCTGACCAGCTCGCTGGCGAGCTCGCCCAGCGGCTTCCAAGGGACCGGCGAGCGGGCCATCGAGTCGGCGCTCGACAAGAAGGTGATCACGCCACCGGCTGCGACCAAGGCCGCGAGCACGTGAATGATCAGGCCCCAGCGCAGCGCGCCCGGGGGCAGCCGCTTGAAGCTGCCGGTCGCCCACAGCACGATCGGCCAGGCGAACACCGAGCTCGCGGCCGTCAACATGCCAAAGGGATGGGCGAGCACGCTGGCGCCGAGCAAGAGGCCCGCGAAGCCGAGCGAGCGCGGGCTCGGCCGCCGCAGCGCGTGCCAGGTCGCCGGCAGCGACGCGATCCACAGCCCGCTCGAGAGCAGCTGCGGCCACACGCCGTGAAACATCAGGTAGTTCCAGCCGCCCTCGCGACTCGCCCCGGGATCGATCAACCAACAGATCGCCGCGAAGGCGCCCGCCCAGGCCGGGTCGAGCAAGTCTGGCTTGGCCTCGGCCTCGCCCTCGCGCGCGAGCCGAATCTCGCTGGCGATCGTCGAGCCCAGCCACGCGACCCCGCCCAGCGCGATCAACCACACCGCCAGCAGACCCCACGCGTAGCTGGTCCGCAGCGAGATCAGCCCGAAGCTGATCAAGTTGGCGAAGCCCGTGAACACGTAACCGAGCACCGGATAGGAGTCGCCGAAGGGATAGCCGGTGTTGAGCGACTCGCTCCAGCCGACCAGCTCGCCGCGCGGGACCAGCTCGTCGACGAAGACCCGAGTCTGAAAGTAGTGGATCCCGTGATCGCGCGAGGCCGGCGGATGCCCGAGCGCCAGCTCGCCCAGCAGCGCCAGCGTGATCACGCCCAAGCTCAGCCAGGGCAGCCAACGCGCGAAGCGAGCCTTGCGATCGGCGATGAAGGGCAGGCGCAGCAGCGGATCGAGCAGGCGCGGCGCGAGGGCGAGCACCAACCCGACCCCGATCCAGCGACCGACCCGACCGCCCAAGCCCAGCGCCAGCACGGCCGCGACCACGCCGATCCAGGTCCACGCGCTCGCCGGAATGCGCAGGGGGCCTCGTGGAGGTGGGGCGGGGCGCAGCATCGGCGGCGGGTCGGGAGACTACCCTGGCTCGCGCCGGTCGGCGAATCAACGCCGCAACGTGACGCCCGTGATCTCCACGCCGGTGGGCAGCTCGGGCGCCTCGCTGATCTCGAGCGCGATCCCGGCCAAGCCGAGCTCGACCAGCGCGAGCTCGAAGTGCTCGCGCAGGTGCTCGGGCGAGCCGCCCGCCAGCGCCCCGAGTCGGACCTCGATCCCAGCCAGCGCCGCGCCCTGGCGCTCGGCCTCGGCCCTCGCGGTCGCGATCATGCGGCGGATCAGACCGGACTCGTGCATGGCTGCTCCTGTGGTTCGGCGTCGAGCAAGGTGTCGGCGCGGGCCCGGATCAGCGCCTCGAAGCGCGCTCGTGCGGCGAGCAAGTCCGGCGAAAATTCCTGGCCGAGGTCGAAGCGCGCGCCCTCGATCCCGATGAACTCGCCGCGCGGCAACGTGCGGCCGAGCGCCTTGGCCAGCTCGAGCGCCTCGGCCGGGCCAAAGCCGTGCGACGAGAGCTGGGCGAGCGCACGGGCGTGATCGGGCAGCTCGGCGAGCGCGAAGTGATGGAGGCTGCCCGGCGTGTGCCCGCTGACGACGACGTCGAGCAGCAACACGGGCGCGTGGGTGTCGAGCAGATCGACCAAGCCGGGGCCGGGGCGACCGGCGAGGATCAGCTCGACCCGGGCGTCGCTCGCGAACACCTGCTGCGCGAGCGCGAGCGCGAAGCCATCGTCGCCGCGCATCGTCGCGCCCAGGGCGATCACCTTCATCGCTCGATCTCCAGCCGCAAGAAATGAGTCGCGCACGAGATGCAAGGATCGTAGGCCCTGATCACCCGCTCGCAGAGCGAGGTCGCCTCGGCGTGATCGAGCGCGACCAAGTGCGGCGCGATGCCGATCAGGTCTTGCTCGATCCGGGCTTGGTTCTGCGCGGTCGGGGGGACGATCTGGGCGTCGCGGATCAGGCCCTGATCGTCGAGCTCGTAGCGGTGCCAGCAGAGCCCGCGCGGGGCCTCGGTGCAGCCGATGCCGACGCTCGCTCGCAGCTCGCTCGGCGAGACGAAGGCCGGCTCGACCCGCGACGTGTAGCGATCGATGATGTCGATCGCCTCGGCCAGGACGTGGACGATCTCGATCGCCCGCACGATGATCGAGCGATGCGGGTTGTCGACCGGCAAGCGCAGGCCCGAGCGCTCGAGCGCCGCCTGGGCGCGCGGGTGCAGGCCCTCGGCGGCATGGTTGATGCGCGCCAGCGGCCCGACCAGGTAAGGCCGACCGTCACGCAGGCGCGACTGCAGGGCGTTGGAGTGGGGGACTTGGCGCTCGTCGACATGGTCGAGCCAGTCGTCGACGGCGATCACCTCGGCGGGACCTCGGCCATCGCCGAGCGCGATCGCGTCACCCCACTCGATCGGATAGCCGACGTCGGCGATCAACGCGGCGAAGAGGTAGTCCTGCGGGTGATCGGGCATCGCCAGGGTCGCCGTCCAGTCGACGGTCGCGTCGGCCTCCTCGAGCGCGCGCGCGAGCTCGGGCCGGAGCGCCTGCAGCTCGGCGGGCGTGGGTGTGCGCGAGAACCCGCCGATCCGCGGCGAGACCGGGTGGATCGCCCGACCGCCGAGGACCTCGAGGATCCGGTTGCCGACCTTCTTGATCCGCAGGCCTCGCTCGACCAGCTCGCGCTGCTGGGCGGCCATCGAGATCGCGCTGTCGAAGCCGAGGAAGTCGGGCGCGTGGAGCATGAAGAGGTGCAGCGCGTGGCTCTCGATCCACTCGCCGCAGTAGATCAAGTGCCGCAGCGCGCGGACGCCCGGGCTCGGCGGGTCGAGCCCGAGCGCGCGCTCGATCGCTCGCGCGGCGCCGAGCTGATAGGCGATCGGACAGATCCCGCAGATCCGCGCGACGATGTCGGGCACCTCTTCGTAGCTGCGTCCGCGCAGCAAGGCTTCGAAGTAGCGCGGGGCCTCGAAGATCTGCAGCTTGGCCTCGAGCACCTCGCCCTGCTCGCCGAGCCGCAGCCAAAAGCGACCCTCGCCCTCGACCCGCGCGAGCATCTCGACCCGAAAGAGGCGCTCTTGCGTCATGGTTTCTCCGATTTTCGCTCGTTCGTGGGCGTTCGTGCTTGTCGCTCGCTCTCGGCCCGGAACGCCGCCGCCCAGCCGGTGATCAAGCGATGCACGCGGACCAGCTGCTCGCGCGGCCGGCCTTGCACGACATGAAAATGATCGGCGAGCGAATTGGTGTTGGGCCGCTCCTTGGGCCCGAAGCAGCCAAAGCAGCCGCGGGAAAACTTGGGACAGAGCGCCCCGCAGCCGGCGTGGGTGACCGGGCCGAGGCAGGCTTGGTCGCTGGTGACCAACACACAGACCGTGCCCGAGCGCTTGCACTCCATGCACACGCTCTCGTCGGCGATGTTGGGCCGACGACCGGCGAGCGTGGCGGTGATCAGCTCGAGCAATTGTCGCTTGTCGATCGGGCAGCCGCGCAGTTCGAACTCGACGGGCACGAGATCGGCGATCGCGGTCGAGGTCGCTAGGCTGGCCACGTAGTCGGGCCGGGCGTAGACGATCCGCGCGAACTCGCTGTGATCCGCGAAGTTGCGCAGGGCCTGGACGCCGCCCGCGGTCGCGCACGCGCCGATGGTGATCAAGGTGGTCGCGCGGGCTCGAATCTCGCGCAGCTCGAGCAAGTGCTCGGGCGTCGAGACCGAGCCCTCGACCAGGACGAGATCGAAGCGCGCGTGGGGGTCGCTGGCGATCGGACCGGCCTCGGGGAAGTGGACGATGTCGACGACCGAGGCGATCGCGAGCAGCTCGTCCTCGAGGTCGAGCAAGGTCAGCTGGCAGCCGTCGCAGGAGGCCAGCTTGAACACGCCGAGTCGCGGCCGCGCAGGCGTGGTGGTGGTCGTCGTGCTGGTCATGCCGGTATGCTCAGAAGCCCTCGTGCCCGAGCAGACCGCCGAGCTGATCGCGGCGAAACACTGGGCCGTCCTTGCAGACGAAGTGCGGGCCGAATTGGCAGCGGCCGCAGAGTCCGACCGCGCACTTCATGTTGCGCTCCATCGAGAGCCAGATGTGCTCGGCCGGCACGCTCGCGCGCTCGAGCTCGCGCAGCACGAAGCGCATCATCGTCTCGGGCCCACAGATCAAGTAGGCCGAGCCGGGCGCGAGCCGTTTGCGGCGCATCAAGGTGGTGACCACGCCGACGTGGCCGGTCCAACCCGGCGCCGCGCGATCGACCGTGACGTGGACCTTGCAGTGGCGATGCTCGCGTTGCCAGGCGAGCAGCTCGTGATCGAAGAGCAGGTCGGCGGGGCTGCGCGCGCCGTAGAGCACCCGCACGAAGGGATGGTGCTCGGGCTCGGCGAGCGCCTGACGGATCGCGCCACGCAAAGGCGCGAGCCCGAGGCCGCCGGTGATCACGACCAGCTCGCGCCCGCGCAGCTCGGCCATCGGCCAGCCGCGACCGAAGGGCCCGCGCAGGGTCAGCTCGTCGCCGACGCGCAGCTTGGCCAGCGCCGCGGTGGTCGCCCCGACCGCGCGCAGCGTGTGTGAGAGCCGGTCGCCCTGCTGACCGGACATCGAGATCGGGACCTCGCCGATCGCCGGCAGGCCGAGCATCGCGAACTGCCCGGGCGCCGATTCGAAGGGTCGCTCGGGCTCGATCACCAAGGTGACGACGTCGGGGATCTCGGCCTCGATCGCGCGCACGCGAGCGATCTGCGGCAGCATCGGATCCTCGAAGCCTTCGAGCTCCTGGCGCTGGTGGGTGGGCCGATCGGCTTGCAAGTGGGCGAGCGGGAGCAAGGGCTGGCCCGCGTTCGCGCCCTCGCGCAGGGCCGCGAGCTCCTCGGTCACGTCGATCCCGACCGGACACCAGGCGACGCAGCGACCACAGCCCACGCACCCGCTGCTGCCGAACTGCGTCACCCAGCTGGCGAATTTGTGGGTCAGCCACTGCCGGTAGCGCTGCCGGATCTCGGGCTGAAACTGGCCGCCGTGGATCCGCGAGTGCTCGTCGGAGAAGCACGAGTCCCAGACCCGCTCGCGCTCGGGCTCGACCTCGAGCGCGTCGACCTCTTCGACCCGGTGACAAAAGCAGGTCGGACAGACCTGGGTGCAGTTGCCACACGCGAGGCAGCGCTCGGCGACCGCCTGCCAGCGCGGGTGCTCGAGGTTGGCGAACAAGAGCTCGGGCAGGTCGCGAGTGTCGAGCGTGCGGCCCATCGCGGCGCTCGAGCGCACGAGCGCCTGCTTGCGCCAGTCGAGCTCGGCTGCGCTGGCGGAGCGCGGGCTCAGGCGCTGACTCAGCTGATCGGCGACGACTTGGCCGCGCGGGCTGCCGACCTCGAGCAGGAATTGGTGGACCTCGCCCTCGATCTGCTCGGTCAGGCGCAGGTCGAACTCGCCGCGGACCTCGGGCCCGGTCTGCATGCTCGCGCAAAAGCACAGCCCGCCGGGCTCGAGGCAGTCGACCGCGACCACGAAGCTGCGCGCGAGTCGGGCCTGCACGCGAGGGTCGCGATGCTCGCCCTCGGTCCAGACCTGGGCTTGGATCCGCATCGCCGCGAGCTCGCAGGCGCGCACGCCGATCAGCGCGACGGGGCGCAAATCGGGCTCGGCGAGGGCCTCGGCGGCGAGCCCCGGGTTGCGGCGACGAATCTGGACCAAGCGCTCGCGCGGCGGCGTCAGCCAGGCGCGCGGGCCTTGGGGACCGACCACGTAGCCGAAGTAGGCTTGGTCGTCGCGTCGGGCGAGCCGGTAGCGACCCGGCGACTGCTCGTCGGTCCAGCCGATCGGGAGGTCCTCGGCGCCGCTCAGCTCGGCGTGGACGATCGCCCCGTCGCGCAAGGTCGGGCCGAGCAGGCGATGGCCTTGCTCGCGCAGGAGCTCGAGCAAGCGAGCCAGCTCGTGGGCGGCGAGGATCTGCATTCAGCTGCCTCCGTAGAGATCGAGCATGTGGACGCGGGCGTCGGCCAGGCGCTGGGCCACGACCTCGAAGGCGTGGCGCATGACGTAGTAGCCGAGCTCGTGGTCGAGCTCGCACAGCTCGCGCAGCGCGGCCGCGTCGAAGCGCAGGCAGTGGCTGGGCTTGGCCGCGCGGGCGCTGGTCGTCCACTCGGCCGCGCCTCGACCTCCTCCGAGCAGCGCCGACCAACCGAGCAGGTCACCGCGGCTGAGCGCCGCGACGATCAGCGGCGCGCGACCGGGCACGGCCAGCTCGAGCGCGACCCGTCCGTCGACGATGATCCGCAGGACCTGAGCGGGCGCGCCCTCGTGAAAGAGCTCCTCGCCCTGCGCGAGCGACTCGAGCTGGCCGAGCGCCGCGAGCCGCTCGAGGTGACCACGACCGAGCGCCTCACCGATCGGCAAGCGCAGCAGCTCGGCGAGCACGAGTTCCGACATCCTGCGCACGGTATCAAGCGTGCGCGGGAGCGCGCCGGAAAAGCATGCGGCGCGAAGATCCCTCGGACGCGGCTGCTCGAGCGAGTTTCCTCGGACGAAATCGCGAGGCCGCCTCGATCGAAGCGCGCGGGCTCGACACCGTGACGCCGCCGATGTCCTCACCTCCGCCCTATCCCACCTCATCCGCCGCCGCCCCGAACTCGCTGAGCGTCGTGGACATCGAGAACGCGGTCGGCTCCCGGCTCAGCCTGGCCGAGCTCGGGCTCGCGGCCCCCTTGTTGATCGCCGGTCGCTATCGGGTCATGCGCTTGCTCGGTCGTGGTGCCCGCGGGGTCGTCTGCCAGGCCCAGGACCTCCACCTTCACCGCGAGGTCGCGCTCAAGCTCTACCCCGCGCTCGAGCCCGGCACGATCGACCGCGAGGTCGCGCTCGAGGCCCAGGCGCTCGCCCGCCTCCGCCACCCCAACGTCGTCGGCGTCTACGACTTCGGCGACACGATGCTGGCGCTCGAGCACTCGCCCAACCCGCTGCCTTGCTTCTTCTTGGCCATGGAGCTGGTCCAGGGCCAGAGCATGCGGCGATGGTCGAGCGTCGGCGCGCCCGATCGCGATCAGATCCTCGGCGCCTTTCACCAAGCCGGAGCTGGGCTCGCGCACGCCCACGAGTCCGGCGTGATCCACCGCGACTTCAAGCCCGAGAACGTGGTGATCGCCGACGATGGCCGGGCGCTGGTCGTCGACTTCGGGCTCGCCCGGCATCGTTCGGGCACGCGGCTCTCGCCGGAGAGCCAAGCGTTGGCGCTCTGGCACCCCTTGGCGATCGGCGGCACGCCCGAGTACATGGCGCCCGAGGCTCGGCTGGGCTGGGCCAACGCGGCCAGCGATCAGTACAGCTTCGCGCTCGCGCTGCACGAGGCCTTGGTCGGTTGGCTGCCGACCGCGAGCGCGACAGGCTTCGTGACGATCGCCCACGATCGGCTGCCGCCCGCGATCGGCCAAGTGATCGCGCGGGCGCTCCACCCCGACGCCTCGCTGCGCTTCGCCAGCATGCGCGAGTTGTTGGCCGCGTTGCCGCGGCGCTGGGCCCCGCTCTCGAGCTCGCTCGAGCTCGCGGGCGACTCGACGAGCGAGCTGCCCCGGCGTCGAGTCGGCGTCCCCCTGCTGGCCCTCTCGCTGAGCGTCATCGGGATCGCGAGCGCGATCGGGTTGGGCGTCTGGGTGATGGGGCGCTCGAGCTCCAAGCCCGGCGAGGACGCGAGCGATCGATCCTCGCTCGGCCGCTCGAGCGCGGACGATCCGAGCTCGCGCCGTGCCGCCTGCGACTTCGACGTCGTCGGCCACTGGACGCTCGAGACTCGGGTCGTCTGGGACTTCGACATCGCTCGCATCGATCAGCGCCACGACTACGAGCTCGACGTTCGCCGCGACGCCGAATGTCGCTTCTGGGGGCGGATGCAGCGGATGCAGAAGCATCGAATCGCCGACGCCGAGCTGTTCCCGACCTGGAGTTCGAATGGCGTGGTCGAGCTGCGCGGCGCTTGGGATCTGCCCGAGACCCGCGAGTTCACGCTGACGATCACCGACGACCAGGCGCGCGGGGACTTCGTGATGTTGGAGGCGCACGGGCGACCAGCCATTCGCGCGTTCGTGCGCGGCGCTCGGGCGGGCCAGCGCGAGCCCAGCGTGACGACCTCGCGCGATCTTCCTTGTCGCTCGCAGTGTCGGCTGCTCTGTGCTGGCGACGCGGCGACCGAGACCTGCATGACCCAGACGTGCTCGAGCCACGAAGCGGACATCGGCGACTGCGGCCCGCCGAGCGCCGACTTCGAGACCCCGCAGACGACCAAGACCATGCAGAGCAAGTGGAGCTCGGGTCGCTGGCTGGGCGGCGGCTCGCCGCTCGCCTGCGAACGCGGGCCCGGACAGATCGCCGGGACCTGGACGGTCTGGCGGCGCAACGAGACCGAAGTCGAGCGCTGGACCTTGTCGCTCGAGCCCAGCGGCTGCGGCGTGACTGGCTTCGCGCGCAGCACCGGCGAGGTCGTGAGCGTGGTCGCCGACTTCGACGAGTTCGGCCGCTGGATGCTCTACAGCCCGAGCGATCCCGAGCGGCTGCGTTGGGCGCTGATGGGCTGGGACTTCGTGTTTGGCGAGGCCGGCGGGCGAGCGCCGGGCAAGCTCGTGGGCGTCCAATCGTCCGGCACTTGAGCGCCAAATTCCCCCTCCTTCGGCGTTCTACGCCAGTTTCAAACTTTTCGAGCTCCGGCTGAGCCGTTTTCGAGGCCCGCCGGGACAACCCCTGCGAACCATGACCGAATCCGCCAGCAACCATCCGCTCGCCATCCTCGCTCGCAAGCAATGGCCTCGACTCAAGCGCTTCTTCAAGTCGAAGGTCGCCGAGCCCGACTGCTACGACCTCACCCAAGAGACCCTGCTCGCGTTCGTCCGCGCGGATCCGCAGCGAGTCCAGAACCCCGAGGCCTACCTGTGGGGCATCGCCCGCAAGCGCTTGCTCAGCTACTACGAGCGCAAGCGGCCGACCGAGAAATTCGAGAGCTCGCGGATGTCGGCGGCCGAGCTCGGCGGCAGCCTCAGCAGCCAGCTCGATCGTCGGCGCCGACTCGTCGCCGCGCTGGCCCATCTGCCGATCGATCAGCAGGTCGCGTTCGAGCTGCGCTTCGGTGAGGAGCTGGCTCTGCAGGAGGTCGCCGACGTGATGGAGATCAGCTTGGCCACGGTCAAGCGCTACTTGCAGGCCGCGACCAGCAAGCTGCGCGAGATCCTTCGGCAGCCGGAGTTCGCCGACGCCCGCGCCGACGAGCGCATGGTCGTCGACGCCTACCGAGCCGATTGATCGGGTTCGCTCGCCCCGCTCGTGCCCTCGCCTTCGCATCGCCCGCCCCCCTCTCGCCCCCTCGCCATGACCATCCAAGCCGCCGCCGCCTCCACCTCCGCTTCGACCCAGCCCACTCGGATCCTCGTCCTTCACGCCCCGAACGAGCGCGCCCACTTCGACAACTTCCAGCGTGCCTTCGCCCGCCAGGCTCGCGCGCGCAAGTTCGAACTCGTGCCCGCGTGTCTACCCAGCTTCGGCTTGGCTCGGACGCCGATCCTTCGCCACGTCCTGCCCCGGGCCGAGATCGTCGTGTTCATGCTCAGCCCCGCGTACCTGGCCGGCAACCCCGACTTGGCCGCACAGGTCGCCAGCGCGGCTTCGATCCACGGTCACCAAGGACTCTTCGCGCTCGTCGCCGAGCCCGTCGAGCTCGACTGGAACTGCACGCGCGCGCTGGCGGCCAAGCTGCCCAGCAACGGCTTGCCCTGGCAGCGCCGCTACGAGGGCCCGCGCATGCAGAGGTTGGCGATCGAGCTGCTCGACGCGCTGGCCCCGGCGCCGATCCGCGAGGTCTTCTGCATGTTCGCCAACTCGTCCGACACGGACCGCTTGGCGCTTCAGCAAGAATGGCGGCGGATCGAGGAGGTCAACCAAAAGGCTGGCCACACGCTCACGCTCGACGCTTGCTGGGCCGCCCGCGTCCACGACTTCGAGGACGTGCTGCTCGAGCGCTCGCCCGACATCCTGCACTTCTCGGGTCACGGCACCCGCGGCGGCCTCGTATTCGAGACCAACGAGGGCTACTCCGAGGTCGTCCGCGTCGATCGGCTCGTCGACTCGACCGCTCGACTCGCGCCGCGCTGTCTGGTCTTCAACGCCTGTCACTCGGCCGACTGGTTGAACTCGGCGCGGCTCCACTGCCCGGTGATCGCGATGCAGGGCTCCTGCGCCGACCGGGGATCGATCGAGTTCTCGCGCGCCTTCTATGGCGCGCTCGCCCACGCTTGGACGATCCCCGACGCCTTTGGTCACGCCGCGGGGATGATCTCGCTGCGTGACTTCGAAGACTGCCAGCCGCGCCTCTTGCAGTGATGAGCTCGCCGCCCGCCCGAGCATCGCGCCGCTCGAGCCAAGAGCCAGGTACCTGTCGAGCGTGGCCCGTCCCGCGCTACAACCCGACCATGCTCGAGTCGCTGAGCGTCGGTGCGCTGTTTGTCCCGGTCACGCTGCTGGGCTGGGTCAGCGTGGTCTTGCTGGCCGCGATCCGTCGCGGTCGGCTCTTCGCGATCTTCGCGGGGATCATGCTCGGCATCCAGGGCCTGATCAGCGTCGCGCTGTGGTCACAGTTCGAGGCCCGCGGGCTCGGTCCGCTGATGCTCGCCCTGCAGGTGCTGACCTTCGTCCAGTTCGGCGCGCTGACCTTCCCGCGCCTGCGCAGCCGGGCCTGGCGCTTGTTGATCAGCTGGCCGGGATCGTGGTGGGCAGGCGCCAGCTTCCTCGCGCTGCCCTGGGCTCTGATCGCCGCGATCGGGTTCACGCCGCTGGGCTGGTGGTTTCCCTACTTGGTCGGGTTGGTCGGTCTCGGCCAGAGCCTGCGCACGCGCGAAGGTGTGGTCGACCTCGTGCTCGACCGCGCGCCGATCGAGGGCCTCCAGCGGCATGTCCATGGCCACGCCCGCAGCGTTCGTCCGCTGCGCATCGTTCAGATCACCGATCCGCACCTTGGCCCCTTCATGTCCGTCAATCGGCTCCGCCGGATCGCCGAGCGAGCGGTCGCGGCCGAGCCCGACTTGATCTTGCTGACCGGCGACTATCTGACGATGGAGTCGCAGGGCACCCCGGGCTGCCTCGCCGAGGCGCTCGCGCCTCTGCAAGCGCTCGAGGGCCGGGTCTTCGCCTGTCGTGGCAACCATGATCTCGAGGCCCCGGCGATGGTCGCGAGCGAGCTCGCGCGGGTCGGCGTGCGCCTCTTGATCGACGAGGCCGTGGTCGTCGACACCGAGGTCGGGCTCGTGCAGATCGTCGGCATGGACTTTCGCTGGCGCGACCGAGCCGCGCACGCCCAGGAGATCGCGCGGCGCTGGCCGGCAGTCGCGGGCGCGCTGCGGGTCGTGCTGCTCCACGACCCCGGGGCCTTCGTGCACCTCCCGGACGGCGAGGCCGACCTCGTGCTCTCGGGTCACACCCACGGCGGGCAGCTCGGCTTCGTCAGCCTCGGCCTGCCTTGGACGGCCGTGAGCCTGGCCTCCAAAGTCCCCGATCACGGGTTTTGGGCGAGCGGGCGCAACCGCCTCTATGTTCACCGCGCGACCGGTCACTACGGCTTTCCCTTGCGCGTCGGGGTGCCGGGCGAAGAGGGCGTATTGCAGGTTCACGTGACCTGATCCCCACGAGGTGGGGCTGTGATAAACCGGCGAGCATGCGCCGCTCGACTTTGCCTGCCCTCGTCTTTTCGCTCGCTGGCCTGACCGCGTGTCCCTCGACTGGAGGTGACGACGCCGGGTCCGGGACCACCGATGACGAGGTCGGCACGAGCGAGTCGACGACCGACACCGGGTCGAGCACCGAATCCACGACCGACACGACCGACACGACCGAGGACACGACCGAGACCACCGACACCGGTGATCCCTTTTGTGGCGATGGCAACGCCGACCCAGGCGAGGAGTGCGACAACGGGCCGAACAACGCCGACGACGCCGAGTGCACCAGCGAATGTCTGAACGCCTACTGCGGCGACGGCCTGGTCCAGATCGGCGTCGAGCAGTGCGACGACGCCAACCCGATCGACAACGACGGCTGCTCGACCAGCTGCGTGTTGGCCTCGTGCGGCGACGGCCTGATCCAGCCCGGCGAGCAGTGCGACGACGCCAACGCCAACAACGACGACTTCTGCACCACGCTCTGCCAGCTCCCGGTCTGCGGCGACGGGTTCTTGAAGGCCGGCTTCGAGGACTGCGACGACGGCAACGGTGACGACACCGACGACTGCACCTCCGCCTGCGAGGTCGCGATCTGTGGCGACGGCTTCGTCCACGCGGGCGTCGAGGAGTGCGACGACGACAACAACGCCAACGACGACGACTGCACCACGGCCTGCGAGATCTCGATCTGCGGCGACGGGGTCCAGGCCGGCACCGACGAGCAGTGCGACGACGGCAACGCCGACAACACCGACGCCTGCACTTCGACCTGTCAGAACGCGGCGTGTGGCGACGGCTTCTTGCAGGCCGGCGTCGAGCAGTGCGACGACGGCAACAACTCCAACACCGACGCCTGCCCGGGCTCCTGCGTGCCGGCTTACTGCGGCGACAACTACATCTGGGTCGGCATGGAGCAGTGCGACGACGCCGACAACGACCCCAACGACGGTTGTGACAACTGCGTGGGCGTATGCGGGGGCGGCTCGGTCATCGTCCAGGACTGGGGCGGCTGGACTTACTACAAGGTCCCGGTCATGGGCACGATGACCGACACGAACATCGCGGCCGCGTGCACCAACTGCGGCATGCTGCCGCCCTGCCAGGCCCTGGCTGGCTGCACCTACAACGACAACTTCTGCGCCCAGACCGGCAACGAGACCAGCTGCGGCAACCCGATGCTCGGCATCTCGCACCTGCTCTGCGGCGCGAACGTGTCGCCCCCGCAGTGCATGGCGCTGTGGGGCGTGTACCAGTACATGGGCCACAACTGGAACGGCGACTCGGCCTGCGGCGCCGAGCAGAACTCGTGGTGCTCGGCTGGCAACAGCTTCATGAACAAGTACACGCTCTGCGTGATTCAGTAGTCGAGTACGCGCCCGTCAGCTCGCTCGGGGGCTGACGGGCAATTTGCAAAGGGTGAGCGTTTCAACGAACCCCGCGAATCCTCCACATGACCGTGAACAACGCCGGCACGACATAAATCGTGAGCACCGTCGAGAGCGCGAGCCCGCCCAACACGATCGCGCCCACGCCCCGATAAAGCTCCGATCCCGCGCCAGGCATCACCACCATCGGGACCAAGCCCGCCAGCGAGGTCAGCGTGGCCATGAAGATCGCGCGGACCCGGCGTTCGACCGCGCCCGCGACCGCGGGCACGAGCATCGCCCCTTCGCGCAGGCGTGCGAGCGCCCCGTCGACGACCAAGATCGCGTTGTTGACGACCACGCCGATCAAGATCAAGAAGCCGACCGCGGTGATCAGGTCGAAGGCCTGCGGAGCGAGCAGCCCGGCGGCGAGCAGGCCCAGGACCCCGCCCGCGGCCGCCATCGGCACGGTCACCAGCACGACGATCGGGGCCAGGAAGTCCTCGTAGAGCGCGGCCAGCAGCAGATAGATGATCACGACCGCGAGCAGCAGGACCTCGCCGAAGCGGGCCTTGGCTTGCTCGAGCTTGCCCGCGGTACCGGCGATGCGGATGTCGACGCCAGGCAGGGCCTCGGCTTGGCCGAGCTCGTCGACGATCGCTCGGATCTCGATCATCGCGGTCTCGAGCGCGAGGTCTTCGGGCGGGGTGATCTGCAAGGTGATCGCCCGCTCGCGCTCGATCCGGCGGATCAAGGTGGGGCCGAGCTGCTCGTCGACCTCGGCCAGGGTGCCGAGCGGGACGACCTCGCCGCTCGGGGTCGTCAGCGGGATCGCGGCCAGCTCGGTCGCGCTGAGCTTGGTGTCGGTCGAGCGCGAGGGGTCTTCGGCGGCGGCTCGGGTGACGCCGCGCAAGACCACGTTGAGCTTGCGCTCGCCGGCCGGACCCCACTCGCCGATGATCGCACCGTCGACCATGACGTCGACGGCTTGACCGAGCTCGGCGCCACCGAGGCCGAGGCCGGCGGTCTCGCTGCGACGCGGGACGACGTGCAGCTCGGGCGCGCCGAGCTCGAGCGAGGGCAGCGGCCGGACTTGTGCGCCAGGGATCCGCTCGCGGATCGTGGCCATCAAGGTCGTGCCGGCCCCGACCAGGAGGCGCAGATCGGAGCCCGAGATGTCGAGCTCGACGGCTCGCCCGCCGCCGAGCCGGTTGCCGAAGAGCGAGGCCTGGCTGGCGAACCCGAACGAGCCCGGGACGCCGGCTTGCTGCTGCCGGTAGTAAGCGGCCAGCGCGAGCGCGTTGGCGGGATCGACCGCTGCGGCGCCGCAGAAGATCTGGTTGGGGTCGCCGACGAAGAAGCTGCGCCGGATCGCCGGTACGCCATCGACCTCGGCTTCGACATGCTCGGCGACCTTGGCCTGGAGCGCGACGCCCATGCGCTCGACCTCGCCGACCGAGTAGCCGGGCGGCGGCGAGAGGATGCCGAACACCAAGTTGCGGTTGCCGGTCGGCAGGTACTCCATCGGTGGGAGCAAGGCCAGCGCGAGCACGACCGAGCCGGTCACGCTGGCCACGACCACGACCAGGGCGCGCCACGACGAGCGGCACAGCCATGCGACCTGACGACCGATCCCGGCTCGAGCTCGGGCCGAGAGCCCCTCGTCGACGCGGAGGGTCTTGCCGCGCCGCTCGGCCTCGCGCTGCTCTTGCGCGCGGGTCGAGAGGAAGCGCGCGGCGAGGCTCGGCAGGGCCAGGACCGAGACGAAGAGCGAGACGATCACGGCGATCGAGATCGCCGAGGCGACGTCGCGCAGCAGCTCGCCGACCTCGTCTTGCCAGAGCAAGACCGGGATGAACACGGCCGCGGTCGTGGCGGTCGAGGCCAGCAGCGCGCCCCAGACCTCGGACACGCCCCGCAGCGCGGCCTCGGCCATGGTGTCGACCCGGCCGCGCCAGGTGTCGATGCTCTCGAGCACGACGATCGAGGCGTCGACGACCATGCCGACGGCGAAGGTGGTGCCGGCGAGCGAGACGATGTTGACCGTGCGACCGAGCGCGATCATGCCGACCGCGGTCCCGAACACGCTCACCGGGATCGAGAGCCCGACCAGGCCGGCCGCGCCGACGCTGCGCAAGAAGAGCAGCAGCACGACGATCGCCAAGGCAGCGCCGACGAGCAAGTTCTGCTCGACCAGAGCGAGCGAGCCCTCGATGTAGTCGGTCTGATCGTCGATGACCTCGATCTCGAGCCCCTCGGGCGCCATCGCTTCGAGCTGGAGCTCGTCGACGATGTCGCGGATCTGCTGCGAGACCTCGAGCACGTTGGTGCCGGTCTCGCGGAACAAGAGCAGGACCAGCGAGGGGCGATCGTTGGTGAACGCGACGCTGCCGGCCTTGCGCAGGCCGACCCGGACCTCGGCGACGTCGCCGAGCACGATCGCGCTGCCCTCGGGCCCGCTGCCGATCACGACCCGCTCGAGCTCCTCGGCCCGGGCCGGCGCGAGCGGGGTTCGAACCAAGAGCCGGCGCTTGCCGACGGTGACGTCGCCGCCCGAGACGTCGGTCAGCTCGCCGCGGATCGCCGCGACCACGTTGGCGACCGGGATCTTGCGCGCGGCGAGCTCGGCGGGGTCGAAGTCGACATGGACCTCGGTGTCGCGGCCGCCCCGGACTCGGATGCTGGCGACGCCGGGGATCCGCTCGATCCGCGGCAGGATCTCGTTGTCGACCCAGGTCCGGTACTGCTCGACCGGCCGGCCCTCGGGCGAGCGGATCGCGATGATCGAGAGCGGCGGACCGCCGGCGTTGGCGGTCGCGACGACCGGCTGATCGGCAGCCTCGGGGTAACGAGGCACCTTGGTCAGCGCGTTCGAAACCCGGACCAGCGCGACGTCGAGATCGGTCCCGACTTCGAACTCGAGCGTGATCCGAGCCTCGTCCGGGCTCGCCTCGGACTCCATCAGATCGAGGCCGACGACCGACTTGATCGCCTCTTCTTGCTCTTCGAGGATCTCGGCCTCGACCTCGGCCGGGCTCGCGCCGGGCCAGCGAGTGGTCACGGTGATCGTCGGCGTGCTGACGTCGGGCGTGAGCTGGCTCGGCAGATCGAGCATCGCGACCAGGCCGGTCAGCACGATCAAGATCAACCCGACGACCACGGTGACGGGCCGGGCGATCAGCGTGGCGAGCAAGCCTTGCCGACGCTCGAGCGGGCGTGGGGCTTCGTGTCCCGAGGCTTCGTCGCGCGCGGCTTGGTCTTCGCTCACGGCGCGGGCTCCTGCTTGGCCTCGATCACCGCCACGCTCTGGCCGGGCCGCAGCCGCTCGTTGCCGCGGGTCACGACCATCGCGCCCGCGTGGAGGCCTGGCGCACGGATCACGGCGCGATCGCCCGCGCGCGCGAGGACCTCGACTTGGATCGGCTTGGCCTTGCCCTCGACGACCTCGAGCACGCGCGTGTCGACGGCCCCGAGCACCAAGGCGTCGCGCGGCACGATCACGGCCTCGCCGGCTTCGGGATCGCTGGCGCGGGCGGTGTCGATCGCGACCGGGAACGCGACGTCGACGGCCGAGCCGGGCAGCAGCCACGCCCTGGGCTCGCGGGGCGCGAGCCGGACCTTGATCGTGCGCGTGCTCGGATCGAGCGAGGGCACGATGCCCAGGACCTCGGCGACGACCCGATCGCGATCGCGGCTCGTCGCCATGCTCGAGCTGCTCGGTCGAACCACCGCCTCGCCACCGACGCGCAAGTGCCCGACCAGCTCCGGCCGTACGTCGACGAGCAGCTCGACCTCGTCGACCGAGATCAGTTCGAACACGGTCTCGCCGGCGTCGACCCACTGCCCGAGATCGACGAAGCGCGTGGCGATGACCCCGGTGAAGGGCGCGATCACGCGATGGTCGTCGAGCTGGGCCCTGACCGCGTCGACCTCGGCCCCGTAGCGAAGCTTGCGAGCCTCGAGCGTGTCGGCGCGGCTGGTCTGCTGCTCGATCTCGGCCGCGGGGATGACCACGCCGCCGAGCGACTGAGCCCGGGTCGCGTCGCGGCGGGCTTGGGCCAGCTCGCGCTCGCTCTCGCGTTGGCTCGACCTGGCCGCGCGCAGCCGGGCCTTGGCCTGTCGCTCGTCGAGCTCGACCAGCACCTGCCCGACCTCGACCCGATCGCCCTCGCGGACCTCGATCATCACGACCTCGCCGCCCGCCCCCGGGGCCAGCTCGGCCTTGCGCAGCGAGTGGACCTCGCCCACGAACACCCAGTCCTCGCTCAACACGCCCGCCTCGGCGCTCGCGACCTCGACGGGCGCGGGCGGCTGGTCTTGCGGCGCCGCGGCGATCGGCGGCTCACCACAGCCGATCGAAGCGGTGGTCAGCAGCACGAGCAGCAGCGCGCGGGGACGAAGGAGCATCGGGAGCGCAGTCGTGCCGCGGCCTACGTCCGATTGCAAGCCGTGTTACTCGCAGGTCCCACGCGCGCGGGTCAGCAAGGGATGGCTGGCGTCCGTCGGCAGGACGGGCTGCACGCGCTCGAGCGCCTCGCGGATCCAGATCAGCGCGGCGTCCTCGTTCGCGCGAGGCTCGAACTCGAGGGTGAGGAGCGCGAGCTCGGCGGTCGCCGTGGACTGGATCTGCGCGAGCTCGGGCGCCGACTTCATCGCCTGCTCGAGCGGCTCGACCAGCACGCGCTCGACCTCTTCGGGCGTGGCCCCAGGCAAGCGGACACGGACGTCGAAGCGGGGCGGGCATCGAGGGCCGGCTTGCAAGCAACCCGCGAGCAGTGTCGTGAGGCCGAGCGTGAGTCCGAGCTTCGAGATTCGCATCGAGGAGCCTCAGTCTGCCAGCGTCGCGCGGTTTCTCCGCGGATTTGTCCGAGTCGATGATTCGTGGCTTGTCGGGCGGTGATTCGCCGGATTAGGCTTGCGCCGTCCCCGACTCCGAGATTCATCACCATGCAGCGTCTCGTGCTCCGATCCCTCCTCGCGGCTGCGTCCGCACTCTTCCTCCTTCAAGCCTCGGCCTGCGACAAGGGCGGTGAGAAGGCCGACGCCAAGAAGGCCGACGACAAGAAGGCGCCCGAGCCCACGCCCGAGCCCACGCCCGAGCCCACGCCCACGCCCGAGCCCGCGGCCGAGACCACCGCCGCGCCGGAGCCTGCCGGCACCGAAACGGGCGCCGCCGAAGCGGGTGCCGAAGCTGGCGCGGGCGAGACGACCGGCGCCGCCGAGCCGACCCCCGAGCCCGACGCCAAGGTCGACCCCAAGCCCAAGACCACCGACAAGAAGCCCGACGACACCACCGCCGCGGCCAAGATCGACGGCAAGCCGATCTTCGAGAGCAAGTGCAAGTCCTGTCACGGCAGCGACGGCAAGGGCGACACGACCATCGGCAAGAAGGTCGACATCCCCTCGCTCGCCAGCACCAAGATCAGCAAGGCCGAGGCGGTCAAGACCATCACCAACGGCGTCGCCGACACCAAGATGAAGGGCTACGCCGACAAGCTGAGCAAGGACGAGATCGACGCGGTCGCGGCCTACGTCAAGAAGCTGTGATCGAGCTGCCTGTCCATGGGCTCGGCCGCGCGTGGATCGAGCACGCCGCCGAGCGGCTCGACGAGCTCGAGCCCATCGAACAGGCCCTGCTCTCGCCGCGAGCCACCGGCAAGCGACGCAACGAATTCGTCGCGGGTCGGCTCGCGGCTCACGAGGCGCTCGAGCAGCTGCGCGAGTGGCTGCCGGGCTCGTTGGGCTCGAGCATGCCGGGCATGGCGGTCGTCGCCGAGACCGGCGAGCGGCAAGGTTGCCCCAAGGTCGTCGACGCGGGCTTGCGTGCGCTCCCGCTCCACGTCTCGATCAGCCACTGCGATTCGCTCGCGATCGCGGTCGCGGCCAGCGTCCCGGTCGGCATCGATCTGGTCCGGGTCGAGGCCCAGCCGCGCGGCTTCGCCGAAGAAGCTTTCGACGCGCGCGAGCTGGCCAGCTGGGCGGTCGCGCTGGATCTCGACGCCGACCACCCCGAGGTGCTCGCCCACGCCTTCGCGGCCAAGGAGGCGCTGGTCAAGTGGATCGGTCGCGGCTTCGGTCTGGGCTTGCACGAGGTCTCGACCATCCCCGAGGCGCCGATCGAGCGCGAGGGCGATCGCGAGGCCAGGGTGATCGCCCAGTGGCCCGGCCAGCGTCAGCGCTTCGTCGTTCGCCGCTGGTTCGAAGCCGAGCTGCTGGTGGTCCTGGCCTTCGCGCTCGAGCCCCGCTGAGCCCGATCAGCCGATCGCCCGCGAGGGCTCTTCGTCGGTCTCGGTCTCGCTCTGACCGAGCAGCTTGGCCGAGATCCGGCCGGCCCGGCGCAGGTGGAGCTCCTCGACCAAGAGCAAGGGCTCGTCGTCCTCGCCGAAGACGACGATCCGATAGAACACGTCGGGCTGCTCGAGCCGGATGATCTTCGCCCGAACTCGGGTGACCTCGCCGGGCCGACGCGGGCGCATGCCGACTTGGATCCGCGCGACCGCCATCGGGACCGAGACCCAGCCATGGGCGATGCCGTCCCAGTTGGCGGCGATCTGGAACGCGGTGTCGAGCACCATCGGATCGACCTGGAACTGCGGCATCGCGCTGCGAGCCATGATCGCTCGCTCGCGCGGCGGTCGGATCGTGCCGGTGATCTCGTTGTCGACCACACGGATCCACTGGGCGCGGAGAAACTGCGGGCCGAGCAGGACCGGATCGCTCGACAAGGCGAACACCGAGCGCGAGCGCAGCGGACTCCCGTCGTCGACGGGCGCGATGAAGTCGGACTCGAGCGGCGGGTGGTGGTCGTCGCGGCGCAGGATCACCCGGGCGCGGTGATGGAGGCGGTTGGCCTGGAGCACGCGGCCGCGCAAGATCAGATCGGAGTGGGTCGCGACCTCGACGACGCGGCGATCGGGCAGGTCCTCGACCAGGTTGACCCGCCCGCGCAGCTCGAGCACGCCGTTGCTGCCGAGCTTGGCCGGCGCGCCGACCTCGAAGTTCTCGATCGCCTCGATCGCCCAGCCCGGGTTGGCCAGCACCGCACCCTCGGCGACCAGCTCGCAGCCAAAGGTCGCGGGCAAGATCGGGGCGTCGTGCAGCCGGTGCTCGGCCAAGAAGTGATCGTCGCGCAGGTCGAGCACGCGTTCGAACTCGACCCGCGGAGAGTCGAGCGCTCGCATGGCGCGATCGATCATCGGCCACTCGCCCGGGACCAAGGGCACGCCGCGATCGTCGGTCCACTTGCGCCGCTCGCCCTGACCCTCGCCCTGGCTGCCGAGCCCGAACCACTTCCACTGCATGTCTTCGGAGAAGATCACGACCTCGTGGTCGTCGCCGAGGAAGACCTCGTTGATGAAGTGCCAGACGCCCTCTTCGACCGAGATCGACGACACGCCGGTCTCGCGGACTCGGGCGGCGAGATCGGGATCGTCGGCCGCGGCCCCGACCTCGCGCCAGGCGGTCCAGTCGATCGTCACGCAGTGGGTCCGGTGAAGCACGTCGCGAGTCTTGGCGCGCAAGGTCACGGCCATCAGCGCATTGGCGGCGCTGTAGTCGACCTGGCCGCGGTTGCCGAAGCGGCCCGCGCCCGAGCCGAACGCGACGAACACCTTGAGCGTGTCCTCGCGGGTCGCCTCGATCAGGTGCAGGAGGCCCGCGACCTTGACCATCGTCGTCTTGCGCACGATGTCGTCGGTCTTGCTCGGCAAGCTGCGTGACCACTCGACCATCGCCCCGTGCGCGACCCCGTCGATCTTGCCGAAGCGCTCGCGGACCCGCGCGACCAGGTTGACGACCGAGGGCCGGGAGCTGACGTCGCAGACCTCGTAGTGGACCGGGAGCCCGAGCGCGCGCGAGCGGGCGAGGTTGCGATGCAGCTCGCGCTGCTGGCGGTAGCGATCGAACTCGCGCCCGAACGCGACCGGGGTCAGGCGTGGGTCTTCGCGTCGCCGCTTGTCGAGCAGCTGGCGGCGGAAGCTCTCGAACCCGTCTTCGTCGAGGCCCAGCCACGCGGCGTTGGGATCGGGCTCTTCGGTCCGACCGCTGACCACGACCTGCACGCCGAGCCGGGCCAGAGCCAGCGCGCACTCGAACACGACGCCGCGGCTGCCGCCCGAGAACACGAAGACGTCGCCGTGACCGAGCCGACGGACGACCGGATCGTCGCTGACGAAGTTGCGGCGCTCGAGGTTGGTGACGAAGCGGCGGCCAGCCCAGCCGACCTCCATGCGATCGTTGCCGTCCTCGATCTCGTCGAGCACGTTGCGGGCGACCTCGTCGGGATCGAGCGCGCGGTCAAAGTCGATGGTCTTGGCTTGCAGGGCCGGCAGCTCCTGCTTGAGCCCCTTGACCAGCCCGAGCAGGTGCGCGCCGAGCAGGCTGCCCGCCTCGCAGCCCATCAGCCCGAGGTCGCCGCCCATCGCGGTCACGGCCACGTAGCAAGCCACCTGCTCGTCCGGGCCGCTCGCTTCGAAGACGAGCCGCTCGTAGGCGCCGCGCAGCAGCGCGAAGGTCTGGTGGTTGAACTCGTCGAGCGCGGCGAGGAACTCGTCCTCTTGCCCGCGCGGCGGCGCGAAGGCCCGCAGGTCGAGCACGCCTTCGCAAGGGGGGTCGTCTTGCTCGCTGCGTTGGTCGGTGCGGAACAGCTCGCGGACGGTCCGCTCGATCTGGTCGGGCTCGAGCTCGTCGAGCGCGAGCAGCTGACTGCTCGCCCCGCGCTCCATCAGCGCGCTCGCGATCGCCTTGGCGATCACGCCCGAGGGATCGGGCAAGATCAGCAGGTGGCGCTGGCGCAGCGAGAACGCGACGGGCCGGGTCGGACGCTCGAGCGGGACCAGCTCGACGATGAAGCGATCGGCCTCTTGCTCGCGGACGGGCGGCGCGAGCGGGTGCTCGAGGTCGGGCCGATCGAGCGTCTCTTCGAGGTGATGGTCGCCGAGCACGACATGATAGTTGGCGCCGCCGAGCCCGAAGGAGCTGACCCCGACGAAGCGACCGCCCTCGCCCCGGATCCACGGCCGCGAGCGATCGGCGAGCGCGATCCGACTGTCGTTGAAGCCCGGCACCGGTCGTCCGTGGCCGCAGCCACCGGGCAGGACCTGCTCGCGCAGCGCCAGCGCGGCCTTGATCAGCCCGACGATCCCCGCCGCGCTGCTGAGGTGGCCGATCTGCGACTTGACCGAGCTCATGCTCAGCGGCGTCGCGCGATCGCGACGACCGTAGGTCTGCTCGACCGAGCCGAGCTCGGTCTCGTCGCCGAGCCGCGTGCCGGTGCCATGCGCCTCGACGTAGTCGACCGAAGAGGGTCGCAAGCCCGCGTCGCTCAGCGCTCGGGTGATCGCTCGCCGCTCGCCGGCCGGGTTGGGCGCGAAGATCGAGACCCCACGCCCGTCGCTGCCGAATCCGACCCCGCGCACGACCGCTTGGATCGGCTCGTTCGCGGCGAGGGCGTCCTCGAGCCGGCGCAAGATGACCGCGCCCGCGCCCTCGCCCGGCACGAAGCCGTCGGCGCCGATCGTGAAGGGCGGCGCGCCACGGGGTGAGAGCGCCCCGAGCACGCTCAGCGCGATGTAGTACTCGGGCAGCAGGTTGAACGCGACGCCGCCGGCGATGACGGCGTCCGACTCGCCGAGCAACAAGCTGTCGACGCCGATGTGCAAGCCGGCCAGCGACGAGGCACACGCGGCGTCGACCGAGAGCGTGAACCCGCGAAAGCCATGCAGCGCCGCGACTCGATGCGCGCAGGCCAAGCCGCTCTGGAACTCGAGCACGTGGTGGTCGAGCGGTCGCGCGCCGAGCCGAGGATCGCGTTCGAATTCGCGGCGGGCCGCGACCATGATCGCGGCCACGCGCTCGGGCTCGACGCCGCGCTCGCGCAGGGTCTTGGCCGCGAGCGCGAGCTGGGCTGCGAAGAGCGATCGCTTCTCCGACTCGGCCTCGCGCGCGCGCAAGGGCAGCTGACCGAAGACCACGCCGACCCGCTGCGGATCCCAGCGACCCGGCCGCCATTGGGCCGAATCGAGCGCCTCGGCGCTGACCTGCAAGGCCAAGATCACGGCCGGATCGAGGTACGAGGCTTGCTCGCGGATCAGCGCCCAGCGGGGATCGTCGTCGAA
>JAMHUH010000417.1:0-2149 GCA_035904925.1 Nannocystaceae bacterium | reverse complement strand
CCGAGCGGAAGCACTACCCCGTGATGAACGGCAAGAAGGTCTTCACGCACGCGGTGACGCGGATGCCCGACGCGCTGATGGAGGGCATGGTCGCGAACAAGCTGACGCTCGCGGACATCGACATGGTGATCCCGCACCAGGCGAACCTCCGGATCAACCAGATGGTCGCGAAGATGATCGGCCTCCCCGACACCAAGATTCACAACAACATCCAGAAGTACGGCAACACCACGGCCGCGACGATCCCGATCTGCATGCACGAGGCGATCGAGCTCGGCAAGATCAAGCCCGGCGACATGGTCGCGCTGGTGGCCTTCGGCGCCGGCCTGACCTGGGGCAGCGTCTTCCTCCGCTACTGACGCGCTGCGAACGAGAACGACACCGTCGCCGACGAGGCTGTCGCCGGCGGGATCGGCGACAGCTCGACGATCAGGTGCGTGCGGAGATCGGGTGGCACTTCGAGCGTGACCTGGCCATCTCCCGAGCCGAACGGCTCTCCGGCAGGGGTCACCAGCTCGTAGTGGAGCAACGCAAACCCGTCGGCGATCTGCAGTGCGACGTCGCCGCGTGCGCCGAAGCTATCCAGCAGCAAGCAGCGGGTCTCGGGCGCGCCCACAGAGGTCTCGATCGTCTGCGAGGTGAAGGTCCCCGGCGAGCCGACGATCTCGAGATCGACCTCGCACGAGGTGGGTGACTCGCCGTGGTCGGTACAGGCGGCCAGCCCGAGGATCAGCAACGCGAAGCGCATGTCGACACTATGGGGAAGGGCCGCCGGTTCAGGGCCGCGTCCGGGCTAACGCGTCCTCGCAGCCTGCGAGTCGCGATACCTGTCGCAGGTCGCTCAGCGTCGGGCGACGCGGTGATTCCAGCTGACCTCGCGAAGCGAGCGCGGCCAGCGAGCGACGTTCGCGATCCAGGCGTCGAGTCGCTGCATGATCTGATCGGTGTCGTGACCGTCCACGCCCGGTCCGATGGTCACCTTCTCGATCGCCGGGTGGCTCGAGATTCACGCGACGAGCTCGTCGCACTGCGCCGGTGATCCGGGTTGCTCGATCTCGAGCTCGGCGAGCAGCGGGAACGTCGCATCCGTCCAGTCGATCGGCGCGTGCTCGAGGCGCGAGCCGGCGAAGTCGCTCGCGAGACCGACGCGAACGGAAAGGAAGAAGCGTTCGTCGAGCTGGCGCACGCGGAGCGCGCGAAGCGCCGGCGCGCCGAGCGAGCACCTCGAGACTCGCGGCGTTGCCTTGGTGGTGGGCTGACCGAGCAACGTTCGGAGCCGCGGTCAAACCCGCTCACCGCTCAGGCGGCAGCGACAGCGAAGAACGTATCGATCTCGGCAGCGATCTTGTCCTCGCCGACACCCTTCGCGATCGCGAGCTCCTTGACGAGCAGGCTGCGGGCGTTGTCGAGCATCTTGCGCTCGCCGAACGACAGGTCCTTGGTCAGGCGGAGCACGCTGAGGTCGCGAAGGACCTCGGCGATCTCGAACACCGAGCCCGTCTTGATCTTCTCCATGTACTCGCGGTACCGGCGGTTCCACGTCTGCGTATCGCGCGGGATGTCGCGCGACTTCAGGATCGAATAGACGTCCTTGACCTGCTTGGACGGGATCAGGTCACGTAGACCGACCGAGCCGGCGTTGCTGGTCGGGACCATGATCTTCATCCCGGTGTCGAGCACCTTGAGGATGTAGACGTTCGTCTTGTTGCCGCCGATATCGCGGCTCTCGAGCGCGACTACCTCGGCCACTCCGTGGACCGGATAAACAGCCTTGTCCCCAACAGAGAATTGCTGCTTCAACATCAAACCTCGAATACGAAGGCTAACAGCCGAGGTGTTGACTGTCAAACTACCCGAATACCTAACCTCACGAGATTGTTCCAAAAACTCGGAGGACCACCTACACCGAGCCCAGCGATTCGACCGGGCGTTTTGCCCCGAAACTCACGCCTTCGTGGCGTACTCGACAATCGAGGCGACCGCGAAACCCGTGCCGCCCTTGGGCTGCGACGGCCGCGAGCTCGACAGCGAGGCGGGACCCGCGATGTCGACGTGGACCCACGGCGTGTCCTTCGCGAACGTTTTGAGGAACAACCCCGCGGTGATGGCGCCACCGAACCGATCGCCGGTGTTGCGCATGTCCGCGACC
>JAMHUH010000416.1:0-1943 GCA_035904925.1 Nannocystaceae bacterium | reverse complement strand
AGCTCGTCGGGCAGGCCGGCCAAGGTGGTGGCGATCTTGCGCTGTTGGTTGGTCAAGATGTGGACGAGCTGTTCGGCCTCGCGGGCGCCTCGATCGTCGAGCAGGCGGGTGAGCTCGAGCGCCTCTTGCTTGGCCTCGCGCTCGAGCTTGGGCCAGAGCAGGGCGAGATCCTGGGCGAGGCGCTGGCGGTGGCGCGCGACGAAGGCTTGGGCGGGCTGCCAGTCGGCGTGGGCGGCCAAGCCGGCGCGCATGCCCGCGAGCGTGTCGGCGATGCTGCGCTCGTTGTCGAGGGGGATCGGCGGGGCCTCGCCGCGCAGCTCGGCGACCAGGTGCACGAGGCTGTCGTGCAAGCGGGTGGCGCCGGCACCAAAGAGGCTCATGCGGGCGATCAGGACCAGGCGCTCGTGGGTGCCCCGATAGCGGACCAGCGCGACGCGGTGAAGATCGTGGGTGGCGTAGCCCTGGGCGGTGAAGCGCGAGAGGGCCCGACGCACGAAGGGGTGCTCGAGGTGGAGCTGGCTGACCTCGTCGGTCATGCGGTTGATCGGCTCGAACACGACCGGCTTGGGCGGCGTGCCGTTGCGCCACTCCCAAGGCGCGATGTCCTTGGGTCGAGGCGGGCGCAGGGTGTCGAGCGTGCGGGCCCAGTCGGGCGGCAGCGTGGGCACGCGATAGTGGGTCGGCTCGTTGGGGTGGTCGGCGTCGCGGGCGATCGTGGTCGGTTCGAAGTGGCCCTCGTGCTCGGCCCCGGCCAGGGCCAAGGCCATGCTCAGGGTCTCGCGCAGGGCCTCGGCGTCGGGGGCGAAGAACTCGCGCGAGCGGGCGTAGCAGTCGGCGGCGGACTCGATCTCGCGGGCGAGGCGAGCGGCGTCGGGCCGGATCGACTCGACCTCGCGGGCGGCCACGGAGGCGCCGCTGCGATCGTCGTCGTCGCCGAGATCGAGGCGGGCCTGGGTGTCGAGGTCGATGCCGTGGCTCTCGAGCGTGTCCTCGAAGCGGGCGAGGATCACCGACGAGAGCGAGCCGAGCTCGGCGTGGATGCGCTCGACCTTGTCGACCAAGACCGAGAGCACCCGATCTTCGCTGCGCTGGGGATAGGCGAAGTACATGCAGCGGACCTCCGGCGAGGGCTGGAGGGTGCGATCGATCCGGCCGTTGCGCTGCTCGAGCCGGCCCGGGTTCCAGGGGATGTCGTAGTGGATCAGGTCGGCGCAGTGGGCCTGCAAGTTGACGCCTTCGCGGGCCGCGTCGGTGGCGACCAAGATCCGAACCGGGTCCTTGTCGGGCCGCGCGTTGAAGCTGGCCTGGAGCTCGCGCCGCTGCTCGTCCGACATCGCGCCGTGGAAGTAGGCGATGCGATCGTCCTCGCGCTCGGTCTCGGCCAGGGCGGCGCGCAGCATCTTGATGATGTAGGCGGCCGTGTCGGCGTACTCGGTGAAGATGATCAGCCGGGTGTCGGTGTAGCGGGCGCTGACGCTCGCGGGCGTGGTGAACCACTGCCGACCGGCGGCCGGACATTGGTGCTCGCGGATCCAGGCGATCAGGGCCAGCAGCTTGCCCTCGGGCCGCGATTGGGCGCCACGCAGCAGGGTCTGCATGCGCTCGAGGATGGCCTCGGCCTGGGCGCGCACGCTCGGCTGGATCGGCAGGGCTCCACCGGCGGCGACGACCTCGTCGAGCGCCCCGTCGAGCTCCTCGCCGTGGCCCTCGTCGCGCTCGACCTCGGCCTCGACGCGCTCGCGCTCGGGCAAGCGCTCGAGGATCTTCAGGCCGGTCTTGGCCAGGTGAACCTCGAGCGTGCGAGCGAACGCGGCGCAGCTGGACAGCAGGCGCTTTTGCAGACCGATGAACACACGTTGGTCGCGCTTGGCCGTCGGCTGGCAGAGCGACTTGTACTGCTCGAGCAGGCTCGAGAGCTCGAGCTCGTGGGTGACGACCGCGGC
>JAMHUH010000415.1:0-1607 GCA_035904925.1 Nannocystaceae bacterium | reverse complement strand
CGTACTACCTGCTCGCGCTGCCGCTGGCGATCTGGCTGGTGTTCGGGCGCGGGGGCGGCCTGCCCGAGCTGTGGTGGTCGTTGGTGCTCGGGCTCGGGGTCGTGGCGGTGTCGATGGTGGTCTGGGTCGGCCTTCGCGGGCCGGCACGGCGCGGCTCGACCGAGGATCGCCGCTCGAGTCCGGTCGAGCCCGACTCGAGGGCTGCATCGCCGGGCGGAGCCGTGATATGACGGATTCGTGGCGCCCGCTCCCTCGCTGACCTCGTCCTCGCTCCGCTCGCTTCGCTCGCCTCGCTCGTTCGCGCTCGCGAGTCTGCTCGCCCTCGCCGGGCCCGCGCTCGGGTGCAGCGACGAGGCCACCCACACGGCCAGCATCGTGGGCGACACGGCGATCGGTGCTGGGTTGCCGGCGTCGTCGTTCGTCGACAACTGGACGGTCCAGTTCGATCAGTTCGTCGTCGTCGTCCAGCACCCGGCGTTGATCGAGCAGACCGAGGCCAAACCGGCGTGGATCCGCTTCCTCGGCGTCAGCGTCTGGGACCTCGCGGCCCCGCTCGAGGGTGGCACGAGCAGCTTCGAAATCGACAGCTTGGTCGTGCGGGCCAGCAGCTACGACGGCTTCGACTTCCGGATCGCTCCGCCCTCGCGCAGCGGCTACCCGACCGAGTCCGGCAACGTCGACGACGCGACCCTCGAGGCGATGATCGCCGACGACGCCGCGATCCGGGTGGTCGGCAGCGCGACCGATGGCGTGCAGACGATCAGCTTCGACTGGAGCTTCGCGACCGACACGCTCTACCGCTGTGGTGTCGAGGTCGAGCTCGGCGCGGGCGAGGTCGGCAGCTCGGTGATCGAGATTCACGGTGATCGACTCTTCGCCAACCAGCTCGGTGACGCCTCGCCGACGCTCGAGTTCGCCGCGATCGCGGCGGCCGACGCCGACGGCGACGGGGTCGTCACGCTGACCGAGCTCGACGCGGTCGATCTGGCCAGCATCGGCTACGACGCCAACGGCGAAGACGTGACCGATCTCGGCGCGTTCGTGCGGGCGCTGAGCCGCAGCCTCGGCACGATCATCGACAGCTCGGGCTGCGAGGTCATCGAGCCGATCGTCGAGGGGTAGGTCGCGGCGAGGTCGAGGGTCTGTTCGGCGTCCGCGTCCGCGCGCGCCACTGCCAGAGATCGACGCGCAGTCGTTCGCTTGCGACCCAGCGGTGCTCGATCCTCGGCGCGTCGATCAGCCAAGCTGGTTGCGGGTGGGCGGAGACGCGTCGTGCTTGGTCAGAGTGGCCGAAGGGCCAAGTTGTGGGCGAACTCGCGGCCGTGGTAGGCCCGACGCATGACGCGGGCTCGGCTGCTCGGTTTCGTCGCGGCGCTGAGCCTCGCGGCCGCCGCGGCGTGTGGCGACGACGACACGACCGTCGCGCCCGAGCCCGAGAGCAAGCCGGTGTGCATGCTGCTGATGGGCACCTTCGGCTACTGGGAAGACGGCGGCAGCCATCAAGTCTGGGACCTCGAGAAGGGCCACATGGCCGCGGCTTGCATGTGCATGACCGAAGACGAGTTCGACTCGCGCTCGCTCCACGACGACTTGAACGACCAGCTACT
>JAMHUH010000414.1:0-2095 GCA_035904925.1 Nannocystaceae bacterium | reverse complement strand
GATCGCGGCCACGGCCGCCTCGGTCTGCTCGATCGGGGTGCCCTGCGGCAGGGTGACCTTGATGAAGAGCGCCTCGCTGTCGTCTTGCGGGAACAGGTTGAAGCCCATCCGCGGTCGCACGACGCCCATGGTCAGGGCGAAGATCGCCGCGAACCCGAGCAGGACCAACCAGCGCAGCTTCAACAAGTGGACCAGCACGCTTCGATAGGCGGCCTCCAGGGCGCGCATGAACTTGGGCTTGCCGGCGTCGTGGACGGCTCGCTCGATCGCCTCGATCTCGTCGTCGTCGACGCCCTCGGGTCGGCGAGCCTTGGCCCGCTCGCCCGACGCGTCGGCCTGCTCGTTCGACTCGCTCGGGCTCGCGGGCTCGGGCGGGTCCTCGCTCTCGGGCGTCATGTGGGCCGGGAGCATGATGAAGCTCTCGATCAGCGAGAGCGAGAGCGCGAGGATCACGATGACCGGCAGATTCCAGGCGAACTTGCCGGGCAGGCCGCCGAGCGAGAAGAGCGGCGAGAACGCGAGCACGGTCGTGACCGAGGAGGCGATGACCGGGCGAGCGACCGACATCACGCCGCGGACGGCCGAGCGCGGGCCCTTGCCGAAGCCGCCCTGCTGCATGGTCACGATCCGCTCGGCGACCACGACCGCGTCGTCGACGAGCATGCCGAGCACGATCACGAAGCCGCCGAGGGTCATGAGGTTGATGGTCATGCCGAGGTGCGGGAGCAGGGCGATGACGCCGAGCATCACGACCGGGATCCCGAACGCGACCCAGATCGCCGAGCGACGATCGAGGAAGATCAGCAACAGACCGATGACCAGGACCATGCCGAGCATGCCGTTGCTGGCCATCAGGCTCAGCCGGTTGCGGGTGATGAACGAGGCGTCGTTGACCAGCACGACCTCGACGCCCGCGGGCAGCTCGAGCTCGTCGAGCGCCGCGCGGATGTCATCGACGGTCGTGATGATGTCCGCGCCGGCCCGCTTGCGCACGACGATCGAGGCGCCAGGCAGACCGTTGGTGTGCACGCGCAGGCCCTGATCGCGGCGGCCGAGCTCGACCCTCGCGACGTCGCGGATCCGGACCAGCTCGCCCTCGCGGCCGACCGCGACCACGGTCTGGGCGACGTCCTCGGGTCGGTGGTAGCGCGAGTGCAGCACGACCTGCTTGCGCTCGTCGTTGCGCTCGAGCAGGCCGCCGGTGCTGGTCACGTTGCGGGCGTCGATCGCCGCGATCACGTCGGTCAAGGTCACGCCATGGGCACGGGCGCGGGTCGGGTCGAGCAAGATCCGCAGCTCGGGATCCTCGACGCCGACGGCCTTGGTCGAGCCGACGCCGTCGAGGGTCTTCAGCTTGGCCTCGATCCTCGCGGCGGCCTCGGGCAGGTCCTCGCTGGCGCCGCTGAGCGCGATCTCGAGGACCGGAAATTTGTCGGCCTCGACCCGAGCGATGACGGGTCGGTCGCGCATCTCGGCCGGGAAATTGGGGATCGCGTCGATCGCTTGGCGAAGGTCGCTCTCGGCCCGGCGGATCTCGTCGGCGCCCCAGGAGTCGTCGTATTCGATCTTGGTGATCGAGAGGTTGTCGGTGACCTCGCTGGTGTACTCGTCGACGCCGTCGAGCTCGTCGATCGCCTCTTCGATCGGGGCGGTCAGCTTGCGCTCGACGTCGGCCGCGGCCGCACCCGGGAGCTTGGCCGTGATGATCAGCTGGTTGAGGGTGACGGGCGGGAAGCCCTCGCGTTGGCTGCGGGCTGCCGTCGAGAGCCCGAGCAAGACCACCACCGCGGCCAGGACATGGACCAGGAAGTGGCGGCGGACGAAGTAGTCGACGATCGCTCGCATCAGAGCGCCTCTTTCTGGTTGCTGGCCGGGGCGGCTTGGACATGCGCGGGCTCGAGGTCGACCGGGGCGCCCTCGCGCAGCGCGAAGCCGCCTTCGAGGACGACCCACTCGCCGGGCGCGAGCCCGTCGAGCACTTCGACGCGGCGATCGTCGGCGCGACCGAGCGCGACCTCGCGAGCCTGGGCGTGGCCCTCGATCACGACCCACACCGCGAATTCACCCTCGCGTCGGAGCACGGCGGCGCGCGGGA
>JAMHUH010000413.1:0-11755 GCA_035904925.1 Nannocystaceae bacterium | reverse complement strand
ATCGACGATGAGGATTGGTTTGAGCGACTGCTCCGCGAAGCTCGACTCAGCGGCGACTGAAGCGGACCCGGCCGACCGTGCCGACGCGCAGGTCCGCGACCCGCTCGAGCTTGGCCTCGGCGAAGATCAACCGGGTCCCGACCTGAATCTCCGGAGCGATCGTCACGATCACGCCCGCGAATTCACCCAGCTCCGCAAACTCGACCGAGACCTTGCCGCCCAAGCGCAGCGCGGCGGCCTGGCGCTCGGGCACGGCGAAGCGAACCACGCGAGCATCGGAGATCAAGCGGACGATCGCGTCGCCGGTGCTGGCGGTCGCGCCTTCGTCGATGTAGCGGTCGGCGACGGAGCCGGCGAAGGGCGCCCGCAGCTCGGCGTCGGCGATCCGGGCGCTGGCTTCTTGCATCTTGCTGCGCTGCTGCGAGAGCGAGGCTCCGGCGCTGCGGGTTCGGGCGTCGGCGAGCTTCTCGGCGTAGCGCTGCTCGCGAAGCTCGGCCTTCGAGACGTAGTCCTCGAGCTGCTCGACGTCCTCGCGCTTGGCCTTGGCTTGCTCGAGCTCGAGCTCGAGCCGCTCGAGCTCGGCGGCGGCGGCCTTCCAGGCTCCGGTCGCGACCGCGAGCTCGCCGCGATCGCCCCGGACGTCCATCTCGGCGATCAGCTCGCCCTCGTCGACGTGATCGCCGAGCGCGAGGTCGAGCCGCTGCACGCGAGCGAAGCCCGAAGCGACGATCACGACCTCGGCCTCGGGGACCAGGACGCCGGTCATCGGCGGGTCGAGTTCGTCGGGCTCGCGAGGTCGGGGGAGTTCGGCTTGCGCGGGCTCGCGTTGCACCTCATGAGGCGGCTCGGCCCAGCTCGGCGCGTCGCGTTCGCAGCCGCATAGCGAGAGGCAAGCCCCGAGCGCGAGCAGACCCACGAACGAGCGATGCACGATCACGAACGAGCGAAGCACGATCACGAGGCCTGCCTCCGATAGAGCCGCTGGTAGTGGAGGCTGCGGCCGATCAGCTCGGCGTGGGTGCCCGAGTCGACGATGCGGCCCTGATCCATGACCAAGATCCGGTCGGCGTCGATGACGGTGCTGAGCCGGTGGGCGATGACGATCCGAGTGCACTCGAGGCTGGCGAGCGTCGACTGGATCGCGGCCTCGGTCACGCTGTCGAGGTTGCTGGTCGCTTCGTCGAGCAGCAGGATCGAGGGCTTGCTGGCCAGGGCGCGGGCGAGCGCGAGCCGCTGGCGTTGGCCGCCGGACATCGAGGCGCCGCCGTCGGCCATGATGGTCTCGTAACCCATCGGCAGGGCCTCGATCGCGTCGTGGATGGCGGCTCGCTTGGCGGCGTCGATGACCGCGTCGAGGCTCATGTCGGGCTGGGCCAAGGCGATGTTCTCGCGGACCGACATGCCGAAGAGATCGCTGCGCTGGGTGACGACGCCGAGCTGCTCGCGGACGCTGCGAAGGTCGAGGCCGGCGAGATCGAGGCCGTCGTAGAGCACGCGACCCTGCACGGGCTGGTAGAGCCCGACCAGCAGCTTGGCGAGGGTCGACTTGCCGGCGCCCGAGCTGCCGACGACGGCGACGAATTGCCCGGGCTCGATCGCTACGCTGACCTCGCGTACGGCCGGCGGCGTCGCGGGCGAGTAGCTGAAGGTGATCGCTTCGGCTTCGATCCGACCGCCGAGCTGCGGCGCGCGCTCGACCTTGGCGGGATCTTGCTCGGGCTCGGATTGCATGACGTCCTCGATCCTTTCGAGGTAGCTGCCGAGCGTCTGGAACTTGAGCGCGACCCCGACCAGGGCGTTGAGCGGGCCGAGAAAGCCGTTGGCCAGGGCGGTCAGGCCGAGCATGCCGCCGAGGCTCAGCGCGCCGTCGAGGATCAGCGTGGCGCCGGTGCCCAGGATGATCAGCGGCGCGGCCATGCCGAAGCCACCGAGCAGCGAGCCGATCAGCGCGTCGAGCCGGCCGCGTCGAAGCGAGACGTTGAGCGAGTCGACGAAGAGGTTGGACCAGCGATCGAGGGCTCGGTACTCGGCGCCCATGCTCTTGAGCGTCTCGATCCCGCCGAGCAGCTCGACCTCGTAGCTGGAGGTCTTGGCCTGCACGGCCAGGCTCTCGCTCATCAGCTCGCGCTGAATTCGACGGGTCGCGAAGTAGAGCGAGAGCTGGACCATGGCCAGCGTCACGACCACGCTGGCCATGACCGGGCTCGCCCAGACGATCATGATCAAATAGAGGCTGACCAGCGTGCCGTCGAGCAGGGCCGACATCGCGCCGGAGGTGAGGATCTCGCGGACGATCGCGTTGCTACCCAGGCGCATCATCAGGTCGCCGGTCGAGCGGCGCTGGAAGAACGCGTAGGGCAGATCGATCAGGTGATCGAGGAAGCCGATCGTCAGCTTGGCGTCGAGCAGCGTGCGCAGCTGGACCAGCAAGTTGGCGCGGACCAAGGCGCTGACGAAGTTGAAGGCGACCATCATCGCGACACCGGCGGCGAGCACGGTCAGCAGGTCGAAGTCGCGGCGCGGGAGCACGCGATCGACCAGCAAGGTGGTCAGCAAGGGCAGGGCGAGCGCGAGCAGCTGGACCAGCACGCTCATCAGCAGCGTGCGCGACCAGAGCGTCGGGTAGACCAGGATCTGGCTCAGGTAGCGACGCAGCAGCGGCCGCCGGCGATCCTCGGGCTGGAAGGCCTCGCTGGGCTCGAGCAGCAGCGCGACGCCGGTGAAGGCTTGATCGAAGTCGGCGAGCGGGATCCGCCGGCGACCGTGGGCGGGATCGAGGATGTAGACCGCGTGGCGATCGCGACGATCGAAGACGACGAAGTGGTTGAACTCCCAGTGCAGGATGGCGCCGCGCGGGACCAGCTCGAGGTCGTCGAGGCCCTCGACCTGGACCCCGCGACCGCGCAGGCCGTAGCTGCGAGCGGTTCGCAGGATCGCGAGCGCGCTGACGCCGTTTTGGTCGGCTCCCATCGCGTCGGCGAGCTCGTCGATCGGGAGGACTCGGCCGTGATAGGCGAGCACCATCGCCAAGCAAGCCGCGCCGCAGTCGGCCGCGCTCAGTTGCTGGACGTGCTCGAGCCGGCGGCCAGCCCCGAGCGCGCCGAGCCGCTGCAACGCGGGGAAGCGGCCAGCCAGCGCACGATCGCGCTCCGGTTCGAGGCTCATGCGATCACAGCTCCCTCAGGGCTGGGACCAAGGTCTCGAGCAGGGTCGCGGAGCGCAGCTCGACCTCGAGCACGCCCTGCATGCCGTCATAGACCCGGTACTCGCTGTCCTCGGAGGTGAAGGTGTCGCAGGGCAAGATGGCGACCACGACCACGACCGGACCGCTCGGCGTCATCGCGCCCTCGCGCTCACGACCGAGGTAGCGCATGGCCTCGACCGGACCGACGACCTCGTCGGCGACCGAGCGGATCTCGACCTCTTGCCGGCTGTCGGGGAAGCCTGCGAACTCCAAGTAGAGGTGGGTGTCGGCGGCGCTCAACAGCGGTCGGGTGTGACCGGGGAAGAGCCCGACCACGAGCGTCTCGGTCGCGTCGTGCTCGACCGAGACCACCGCGTCGCCCGGCGCGACGGGCTGACCCGGTCGGACGCGGACATCGGAGACCAAGCCCGCGTGTGTGGCCGAGATCCGTCGCTCGCCGACGCGCATGCGAGCGAGCTGCAATTGCCCGTCGAGTCCAGCCAGCCGCTCGCGTCGGGCTTCGTCGCCCGGCTCGCGCAGCAGCTCGACGAGGCGCTGTTGGTACTCGTCCTCGACCCGCGCGAGCTCGGCTCGCTCGGCGACGTCGTCGAGCTGGACGAGGACTTGATCGGCGACGACGCGCTCGCCGGGCCGAACCTCGATGCTCTGGACGATGCCCGAGACGGTCGCGCTCGCGACCTGTCGGCCCTCGCGGTGCACGACCGCGATGCCCTGCGCGTACTCGCCGACCCGCGCGGTCGCGGCGAAGATCAGACCACCGACGACGACCGCGAGCGTCAGGGCGATCGCCCAGTGGGTCCAGCTCGCGGCGATGTGCAGCGGTCGCCCCGGTCGCGAACCACGGCGATGAGCCTCGAGCGCGGCCTCGCGGAAGATCGCCCGACGGGCGAGATGTCGTTGCTGCGATTCGGTCACGACGATCGGGAGACTGGAATGCGGGCGCTCGGCTTCGGCCCCGCCGAAGGCCGAGCGCCTCAGCAGCCGGTGGTCCAACTCGTCGCGACGAGGTTGGACCACGGGCTGCTACCGACTACTTGGTGTTGTCGTCGCCCTCTTCGCCGAGCGCGAGCGTGGTGTAGACATCCTCCTCGCCGATCGCGAGCGTGGTGACGGGATCTTCCTCGCCGAGCGCGAGCGTGGTGTAGGGGTCCTCTTCGCCGATCGCGAGCGTGGTTGCGACCGGCTTCTTGCCGCCGGTCACCTGGCCGAGATCTTCGATGAACAGGTCCGCGAGTTGGCTCTTCTTGGTCTTGTCGTTGTTGCTCATGTCGTCTTCCTCTGGCTGTCAGTTCAAGCTAGGCAAACTCATGTGTGGGCGAGCAGAGCGGCGCAGAGCGGCCCGCCGATGTCGACGCCGGTGCGCGCTTCGAAGCCCAGGAACATCGCCGAGGGGTTGAGCTCGAGGATCCGATAGCGGCCCGCGCGATCGCCCTTGATGTCCATGCCGGTGTAGCGAAGGCCGATGACCTCGGCGGCGCGGATGCACTCGCGCTCGACCGCGGGCTCGAGCTCGATGACCTCGATGCTCTGCTCGTTCTGACGAAAGTCGATCGCGTCGGTGACGATCCGCAGGGCACAGATCACGCGGCCCTCGATCACGTAGACCCGCACGTCGTCGCCGGGCAGCAGCTCTTGAAAGCAGACCGGCGCGCCAGCGAGCTTGGCCAGCCGCTCGTCGCCGAGATCCCGCGCTTCGACCTTGCGGGTCGCGGCCCCACCCGCGACCGGCTTGTAGATCGCCTCGTGCTCGCTGCAAAAGCGCCTCACCGCCTCGGGATCGTTGGTCCACAGGGTCTTCGGCACCGGTAGGCCGGCCGCAGCCAGCAACGCCAGCTGGTAGGGCTTGGTCACGTTGGCGCTCGAGCTCGGCGAGTTGTAGAGCGGGACGCCGAGCTGCTCCCAACGCATGACGATCGCCGAGAGCAGGGTCGAGCGCTCGCGGAAGGCCAACAGCGTGCGCCGCCAGTCTTCCTTCATCGCGTCGTCGGCATCGACCCCGTAGGTGCCCGGGCTCTGGTAGAGGCTCCGGACATAGACCGCGGCGGGTCGAGCGAGGCGCTGGCCGGCGATGGTGATCTCGTCGAGGTGCTCGCCGAGCGCGATCGGGAGCTGCTCGGGGAATTCCTGGGCGTCGAGCACGAAGGGCTGGTGGCCGCGCGCGATCAGCCGCTCGTGGATCGTCCGAGCGTGGTCGTCGGCGAGGTTTCCAACAATGACGATGGGAGATTTGGACATGCGGATCGTGAAAAAAGAGCAGAGAAATGCGATTCGAAGCGAGCGTTGGGCTCGCGACGAGTGGCGTCTCGACGTCTCGGAATGTCGACAAAAGAGCACCCCAATGTCGTGCTCGCAAGTGAATGTTGGCATGTCCGTCGTCGCGCTTTCTCACCCGAACAGCGTTGGTGGGCCACGGGGCCGGCAACTGGGTGGGGTCGAGGATCTTTGATGTATTTGGATTCACCGAACTGGCTTCGCGAAAAGATCGGCCGATTGGCCTGTCAATCATGCTGCTACTTCGTAGAAGTCCGCCGCTCGTCGATTCCATCAATGCATCAATTGGGTGCATCCTCACGACGATCCAGCGCGGCGGCAACGCGGAACCCGAACCCGGGGCGGGCGAGGCGGGCGATCCAGACCTCTTGTGGCGCGGGCCGAGTCGCGATTAGCTAGCCCTCTTGCGGGCCATCCACATCCACCACGCGGGCCATCCGCTCGAGGTGCTCGAGCTCGTCGAGCTGCCAGAGCCCGAGCCGGGCCCGGGCGAGCTGCTGGTCGAGGTCTTGGTCAGCCCGATCACGCCGATGGATCGCTTGCAGATCCGAGGTCGCTATCCGCTGCCCACCCAGTGGCCGGGCGCGGAGGGGGTCGGTCGGGTGATCGCGCGCGGCGAGGGGGTCGAGGGGCCCGAGCTCGGCGCGCGCGTGCTCTTGCCGATCCGCTGCGGGGCCTGGCGCGAGCGGCTGACGATGCCGGCCGAGTTCGCGGTGATGATCCCCGAGCGCAGGGCCAGCCGCGACGTCGCGACGCTCCGAATCGAGGGCCTGAGCGCGAGCGTGCTGCTCGAGCCGCTCGGCCCGGGCGAGTGGTTCGTGCACTCGCCCGGCGCGGGGTCGGTGGGTCGCTACCTGACCGCGCTGGCTCGCCGGCAGGACCTGCACAGCATCGCCTTGGTCGGCTCGCGCGAGCCGATCGCCGATCTGTGGGGGCTCGGGGCCGACCACGTGTTCGTGCGCGAGGCCGAGGTGCCGCGCCGGGTCGCCGAGCTCGGGCTCCCGCGCCCGCGCGTCGGCTTCGACGGCAGCGGCGGAGCGACCAGCGAGCTGCTCGCGGCGATCCTCGACCCGGGCGGCGAGCTGATCATCTATGGCGGCATGAGCCGCCGCGGGCCCGAGCTCTCGATCGAGCAGCTCGTGCATCGCGACATCGGCGTGCGCGGGTTCTGGCTCAACCGCTGGACCCACGCCGCGGGCGAGCACTACGTCCAAGCCCAGCTGCAGGAGCTGGCCGCGCTCGATCTGCGCGAGCGGATCGCCGACGAGTTCACGCTCGACGAGTGGAGCGCCGCGCTCGAGCGGGCCGAGCACGCGCAGACTCGCGGCCGCGTGCTGCTCCGGCCTGTCCCAGAGTGAAGCCGGGCAAAGTGAGGCCCGGTTGGCGAGCGCCGCGAACCCCTGCGGCGTATATCTTGGGCGCGTGTGGGATCCCGAGCAGCTCGCGGCGATCGAGGTCGAGATCGATCGCTTGCAGCTCGTCGGCGACCCCTTGGGCGAGTGGCTGGCGATTCGAACTCGGCTGGACGCGGGGCCGCTCGCACCGGCCGAGCGGGCGCTGCTTCGTCGCCGCGCCGTGACCCTGCGCGAGGCGCTTGGGACCGCGCTGGTGCTGGCCGAGGATCCGAGCCTCGGTCGGCCGGCGGCGCTGCGCGAGCGAGGCCTGCTGGTCGACCTCGGCTTCGACGCGGCGACGCCCGAGCGGCTCGCGGCCGTGTTCGCGCGACCGGACGCTCGCTTCGTGCTGCGGCTGCGCCTGCGTGGTGACGCCGAGCTCCTGCTCGACTGCGCCGATGCCTTGCTCGAGCTGCGTCGACCGGCCTGGCTGCGCTTGCTCGAGTTCGAATTGCCGAGCGCGGGCGAGCTCGACGGCAAGGACCCCGACGCCGAGACCGAGGCCGCGCGGCTGCGGATGCGCGCGGGCCTGCTCGATCGCCAGCCCGCGTTGCTGGCCGCCTTTGGCGAGCTCTTCAGCGTCACCGTCGATGACGCCCCGCTCGGTTTTGCCAGCCAGCCTGATCCGACCAAAGTGCGGACGCGGATCGGTCGGGCGCTCGCGGACCCCGATCGCGCGGGCAAGCTGCGGGCGATCGAGCTGCTGCTCGATCAAGCGCTCTCGCAGAGCGAGCTGGTCAACCAGCTGCGAGTCCCGCTGATCCGCGTGGTCACCCGCGAGCACGAGCCGCAGCTGCGCCAGCGAGCGCTGCGGGCCCTCGACCAGCTCGGGCCCGAGCGAGCCTCCGTGTTCGCGCTACTCGGCGAGTGGGCCCGCGATCACGAGGACAGCGAGCTGCTCGCGTGGATGAGTAGGGCGTAGCAGCCCACCAGCACCAGCCCGGCACCACGTCGGATCATGGCCTCCAGTCGCGCTGGTTGGTGATCACGATCCGGGCGACGCGAGCGGCGAAGTCGGGGCTCGACGCGTCCTCGCGGTTGCGGAACACGACCTGGTGGGGGCCGGCGTCGAGCTGCCAGGCGCGCTCGCTGCCGAGCACGCAGTCCGAGTCGGCGTTGGCCATGTGGACCACCGGTTGCCAGGCCCAATTGTCGACGAGCACGTGCTCGGGCATGACCTCGTTGGCGCAGCCGAAGTGCCAGAGCGTCTCTTCGCCGCCGTCGACATAGACGAAGAACGAGTCCGCGTCGCCGCGATCGCCCCCGAGGCGCTGCTCCCAGACCAGGCCGTGCAGGTAGTATTCGCCCGCGCTCGGGAGCTCGAGATCGATCTCGAGCTTGCCTTTGTTGGCCAGGGGCGAGGACGCGTAGACGTCACCGCCCGGCGAGGTGTGCAGCGCCATCGGCTCGACCACGCGCGCGCGCGTGACCGGGAAGGTCAGGGTGACCGGCTGCCACCACGCGTGGAGGCGATCGCGGTTGATGATCGCCAGCGAAACCACCGCGATCACGGATGCGAGCGCGAGCACGGACCAAGGCGAGACGTTGAAGCGGACGCGCTCGAGCTCGTCGAGCAGCGCGCTCATCGAGGGCCAGCGATCTGCGGGCGCGAGCGAGAGGCCGCGCCCGATCGCGGCGCGGATTCGCGGCGGAACCTCGGGGCGTCGGGCTCCGCTGCGCAGGCGATCGCCAGAAGGGCTGCTCTGGCTGCCGCCGGCCGAGGGCAAATGGCCGTAGAGCCCCTCGAAGAGCGCGACGCAGAAGCTGAACTGATCGCTGCGCTCGTCGGCGGCCAGGCCCTGGTTCTGTTCGGGCGCCATGTAGGCCAGGGTCCCCACGATCGCGCCGGTCTGCGTCAAGGTGTCGTCGGCCAGCGTGCCGCCCTCGCTACCCTGCGACTCGAAGGGCTCGGGTCGCTGCGCGGGCTTCGGGATCTCGCTGCGGATCGACTCCTCGAGCTCCAAGACCAAGCCGAAATCGGTCACGTGGGCGACCCCGGCTTGGTCGACGAGCACGTTGTCGGGCTTGAAGTCGCGATGAATCAGGCTGGCCTCGTGGGCGGCCGCAAGCCCGCGACCGGCCTGCACGAACATCTGCACGACCTCGCGCCAGGGGCGGGGCGCCTGCCGCAGCCACTGGGCCAAGGTCCCGCCTTCGACGTAGTCCATCACGATGAACACTTGCCCCTCGGCCTCGCCGACGTCGTGGATGCTCACGACGTTGGGATGGTTGACCCGCGCCATCGCCTGGGCCTCGCGGAGCAAGCGTTCGCGCGCCCGCAGGTTGTCGCGGCGCGGGACCACGAACTTGACCGCGAGCTTGCGGTGCAGCTTCGGATCGAAGGCCACGTGCACGACCCCCATCGCGCCCTCGCCGATGCGCTCGCGGATCTCGTAGCGGCCCGCGAAGCGGGTGGGTCCCGTCGGGGCCGAACTCGATGCGCTCATGGGCCGCGTTCACGATACCACCGGGCCTCGATCGCACGGCGACGCAAGCGACATCCATGTGAACCCAGCTGCCGCCGTAGACCGAAGCCAAGCCGGCTGGCCAGTGGGATCCGGAGCCGTTGGCGTGAGATACGCCGTCCGTGCGACCGCTCAGGCCGGATGCGAAGCGCAGCGATGATGGCTCACTCGGCCCTCGCGCGTTCGCTCCACCCATTCGTGGCAATGCAGCGTGCCGTCCGGCAGCGAGAGCGCTGGTGACCGGCACGCGCGCGTGTCGGCGACCAAGGGATAGACGGTCGAACCTGCGTGCTCGAAGTAGGCATAGACCTCTGGCCGCAAGCGCAGCAGCTTGGACGCGTGGGCCAGCGATCGGCAGTTGGCCAGGTTGCCAGCGTCGGCCGGGAGCGCCTTGAAGTACGAGGGCTGTCCTGCCCCAGCGACCACAGGCAGGCGTGGCGCGGACAGCAACGCCTCGATGCACTCCGCGCCCAACACGGCCGCACGCGCCTCGATCTCGCCGACGGTCAGGTCGTCGTGGAGGGGAAAGGATCGCTGGGCGCGAAGGGTGCCGGCGTCGAACTGCTCGATGATCGTGTGCACCGAGACGCCAGCCTCCCGCTGCTCGTGCAGGATGGTCTGGATCTCGGGCTGGGGCCCGCCGAAGCTGGGCAGCAACGAGGGGTGCACGTTCAATGCCCAATCGCCGTATCGCTGGGTCACCGAGCGGGGGATTCGGCGCGAGAATCCGGCGACGATCAACACCTCGCTGGCAGGCAGCAACGCATAAGGATCGCCGCCGCTGAGCACCGGCACCCCGGCCTCGCGCGCCGCAGCGTGCAGCTGTTCCCGCCAAGCGCCAGCCATGAACGCGTGGCCCGTCCACCAGGCCGAGTGCTCGCCGACCGGCGCGGACAAGCCTTCGAACTCGTTGTCGAGGTCGTCGCCGCCGAGCACGATCGCCCTTGGCCGATGCCCGCGGCGTAGGACCTCGGCCGCGAAGCGCCCGGTCAAGGAGATGCCGCCGAGAATCACGAAGTCACGGGTCATGGGGGGTCGGGGCTTCGAAGGCGCCGTAGCTGACCAGGTCGCTGGCCTGAACCTCGACCACGCTGCCGAGCTTGGCGAGCGCCGCGAGATCGATCCGCTCACGATCGCCGACGATGCTGATGATCACCGGCCGATCGTAGTAGCTGGTCGCGAAGCTCTGGACCGCGTCGACGCCGAGGGTCTGGATCTGCGCCCACTCCCAGGGCCGCGGATCCGCGGGCTCGCCCTTGCGATCCCAGCCCTCGACCATCCACACGACCCAGCGCGGATCGACCCGGCTGGACCGAAAGCTGGCCTCGAGCGAGCTTCGGCTCTGCGCGAGCCGGCTCTCGCCGATCGGCTCGCGCAGCAGCTCGAGGTAGGTGGTCAGCGCGTCGTTGGTCTTGTCGGCCTGGGTGCTCATGTAGCCGAGCAAGGCCCACTCGTCGTCGCTCGCGCTGCCTTGCGCCACGTAGCCAAAGGCGGAGTAGGCCAAGCCCCGCGCCTCGCGGATCTCCTGGAAGATCAGCGAGCTCATGTCGCCGCTGAGGTAGTGGGCGAAGTAGCGGGCCACGGGGATCTGCTCGCGCGGCTGTCGACCTTGCGGCAGGGCCAGCATCAGCGAGGACTTGGCCACGTCCTCGTGGACGAAGTAGATGGTCGTGCCCTTGGCCTCGGGTCGATAGCGGACCTGCTGGCGGGGACCGGTCGGGCGGTGCTTCTTGCCCAGCGCGACGACCTTGGCGACTTCCTCGGGCGCGCGCGGGCCAAAGTAGAGCGTGCGGTGGGTGTGATCGAGGGCGCCGGCGATCAGCTTGCGCAGCGCCGCGGCGTCGACCTTTTTGATCGCCTGATTGCTGGGTGCGTCGAGCCTCGGGCTGGCTTGGCCGTAGAGCGCAAAGTCGTTGAGCAGCCCGCCGAGCGACTCGGGATCGTCGAGCTCGTCGCGGCGCCGGCCGAGGATGTTGTCGCGCAGCTTGTCGAGGGTCGCGGCGTCGAAGCTGGGCTTGCGCATCCAGGTCTCGACCAGCGCGACGCTGGCCTCGAGGTTGGCGTCGACGCCCGAGATCTCGATGCTGCTGGACTCGGCCCCGCAGTTGAAGCGGACCTCGCTGCCGAGCGCGAAGAGCTGGCGCTGGAGCTCGTCGGCCGAGGTCTTGTCCGCGCCCGAGCGCTCGAGCAACTCGAAGGCGACGCAGAGCATCGCGGCCTTTCGTTGGCCGCGATCGAACCGGTACGAGAGGCTGAACAGGTCGTTGCGCGGGTTGTGGGCGACGACCAAGGGGCCGGCGGGCAGCGTCAGGTGCTGGTAGTGCTCGCCCTCGCGCAGCCACTCGGGCTCGAGCAGCGCGGCGGGCATGGCCTCGATCGTGGCGGCGAAGGGGCTCTGCCGGGTCGCGTCGATGTCGATC
>JAMHUH010000412.1:0-1558 GCA_035904925.1 Nannocystaceae bacterium | reverse complement strand
GTTCAATCAATTCGACTTGGACCGCTCGCCTCGAACTGGCTCGGGGTTCAGCGTGACGATCTTGGGTCGAGCCCAGTTTCGTGTTGATCCAGTCCACCGCTCGGGGTGCCTCACACGCGCGGCGGTGTAGATCTCGTGCCGATGGGCCAGGATGGCGACGTCCAATCCGTGGTGTCGTTGAGCGGGTGTAACGAAGCGGATGCCGCTGTGCAGATGCTCGTCGTTGTACCACGCCACGAACGTCGCGACCCACTGGCGCGCGGCATCGAGGTCCGCGAACGGCCGCTCCGGGTATGCCGGGTTGTACTTGATCGTCCGCATCACCGACTCGGCGAAGGCGTTGTCGTCGCTCACACTCGGTCGCGAGAAGCTGGGCATGACCCCGAGCTGCTGGAGTTTGGCGAGCATCGTGTTGCCCTTCATCGCTCCGCCGTTGTCGGAGTGCAGCGCGAGCTGGTCGGCCGAGACTCCTTGCGCGAGGCAACACGACTCGACGAGTGCTGCGGACAGCGACGCATCTTCTTCCTCGTGGACCTCGGCGCCAACGATCAACCGGCTCCACACATCGAGGATCACGTAGAGCTTCAAGAAGCGACCGCGAACCTCCGTGGGCAAGAACGTGATGTCCCAGGACCAGACCTGGTTGGGCCCGCTCGCTACGAGCTCGCGCGGTCGTCGGCGTGAACGAGAGCGAGCTCGGCCACGCGAGTGGAGCAGCTTCAACTGGCGCGCGATCCGGTAGAACGTGCTCTCGGATGCGAGGAAGAAGCCCAGCGTCGCCAAGCACGGCACGAGCGTGCTGGGGGACATCGAGCTGTACTCCGGGGCGTTCATGACCGCCACGACGTTCGCTCTCTCCTCGTCGCTGAGGCCGTTGCAGGGCCTCGTGTTTGGGCCCGTGCGACGGTCCTCGGACTCTGGCCGAGAGCGCCAGCGAACGATCGTGGTTGGCGCCAGCCCCACCACGGCGCACGCTTTGCCGACCGGTGCGCCGTTGGTCACCGCCTCGTCGATCAGCTCGAGCAGCATCACTCGCTCGTCTCCTCCATGTCGTCGTCCTCGTCCCCCCATATCGCCGCCACTTTTTTTGGTTCCTCGGAAGAATTCGTGGGCCGAGGAGACCGGGCTCCACGCTCGAGCCGAGCAGCACGCGGCGCTGAGGTGAGCGCGCTGGCTCGCGGGCACTGACTCGAGCGCGTCGAGCTGGGCCCTGCCCGGGCTCCGGCGGAACACGAGCCGGGGCCGGTGGGCGAGCGAGCAACGGGTCACGGGCAAAGCGCATCTCGGAGGAGCGAGGATGGAGTTGCAACACAACCACCCGACTCCCGAAGACCGAGATGCAACTCAAGACTTTGCTCAACCACGTCCAGAAACACAAGGGGTTCGTGTACGACCGCGCCGAGCTCCACGATGGCCCGCGGGCGCGCCTGGTCGTCTGGATCCGCCCCGACGCGCGGTGCCGGCTGGTGTGCTCCGAGTGCGAGCAGCCCGCGCCGTACTACGACACCCCGAAGGGCATCCGGCACTTCCAGTTCGTGCCGCTGTGGGGCCTGCTGGT
>JAMHUH010000411.1:0-1652 GCA_035904925.1 Nannocystaceae bacterium | reverse complement strand
GAGGAATTGCTCGAGCGCTTGCTCGTGTTCGCCTCGAACACTGTGGAGAACGGCGAGTAGCTGGGCTGTCTCCCCGCGATCGATCGAGCTCACCCCCGGAATCGAAGCTGCTCGATCCGCGTGGCTCTGTGCTTCGTCGAGTTCTAGGCTTCGGAGCGCCAGCTTGCCGAGCAAGATTTCGGCCTTGACCAGGTTCGGATGCGGCTGGCGACTCGCCGTCCAGATCACGATCGCGCGATCGAGCAAGTCGATGATCTCGCCGCTCTGGGGCGCGGAGATCTGCAGCGCCAGCGCGAGATCATAGAGACGACGGGCAGTTTGCGGATGCTTGGGTCCATACTGCTCCTCAGCAGTCTCGAGCGCGGACCGGACCAGCAAAGTCGCCGCGTCGGGATCGACCTCGCCCACGAGCCGGGCGAGGTTGGACAGGTAGCTGGGCAGATCGCGATGCGCGGTCTCGTCGAGCTCGGCCTCGGTGATCGCCGCCCGGTAGCGCTGCTCCGCGAGCGCGTCGTTGCCCTGCAATTCAGCCAGCTGCCCGTGGGCGAAGGCGAGGCGAGCGCTCGCGCGGGTCGAGGCTCCGATGCGTGCATTGGCGACCTCGGCGCGGCCGAGCTGCCAAGCGCCAGGGTTGGTGTCGTTCGATTCGGCGAGCGATTGCATGGCGAGCTCCAGCCAGAGGCTGGCGCTCAGCGCTTCGTGGCGGTGGATTTCGGCGGCGTCGATCGCCGACTGCATGCGCTCGGCCCCGCGGGTGATCGAGCCAGCGTCGAAGTCCAAACGGGCGAGCTCGGCGAGGGCTTCGGCGAGCAGCGGTCCATAGCCGAGCTCGCGCGCGGCTTGCTCGGAGGCCTCGGCCAGCGCGAGCCCCTCGTCGACGCGGCCGAGCAAGCGCAGCTCGTGAGCCCGGGCGATGTCCCGGCGCAGGGCTTCGACTTGGTCGGCGATCGCGTCTGGAGGGGGCTCGACGCCGAGCAGCGCGAGCTCGCTCTCGCACGCGGCGGCGTCCGGGAGATCGGCGACGGCCTCGACGGCGCCTGCGAGCGCGTCGCCGTCGAGCTCGGGTTGGATCAGCAAGGCGACGAGGTCTTCGACGCGCTGGCGCTGGCGGGTCAGGCAGACGCCTTGGAGCCGCGCGAGCTCGGGCTCGAGCCGTTGCTCGTGGCTCGCTCGGCAGACTCGCTCGCGCTCGTGGACCCAACCGGACGACCAACGATCGAGGCCTGCCAGCACCCGCTCGCGGCTGTCGGCGGCGTGTTCGACGTCGAGCCCGGCGATGCCCCGCTCGAGCTCGGCTCGGCGCTCGCTGTCCCAGACGTCCTCGAGCTCGCGCTCGACCGCGGCGCAGGGGTCGAGCTCCGGCGATGAGGTCAGCACGACGCCCGCGATCGCGAGGGTCGCCGCGGCGCTCAGCGAGGCCACCCACGCGAGCTGTCGACGACGTCGAGTCTCGCGCTCGAGCGCCTCGAGCAGCGCGTCCATGTCGGGCCAGCGGGCCTCGGGCTCGCGGCTGAGACCGCGCCGGATCACTCGCCAGAGTCGGGTCGGTGGTCGCAGGCCTTCGCGCGAGCTGGGGATCCGGGGCTCGCCCTGCTCGAGCTCGTCGAAGCGCGCGAGCGAGCTCTCGAGCGAGAAGGGCGGCTTGGCCCACA
>JAMHUH010000410.1:0-3088 GCA_035904925.1 Nannocystaceae bacterium | reverse complement strand
GGTTAATGACGAAGCGATGGTGGGTCGAGGCTGGCGGCGGGTGTTCCTGCTCGAGGTCCCGATTTGCCTCGCAAGCGCGCTCTATTGGCTCGCCTCCCCCGATCAGGCGCTCGCGAGCAACCACCGGATCGCCCACGCCGACCCCGTCCACGTCTCGCTGCTGGCCCAGCTCGCGTTAGTGGTCCTCGCCGGGTTCGTATGGTTCTACGGCCGCTGGCTCGGCAGCGGACGCGTCCAGCTGCGGCCCTTTCGCTACCTGCAAGAGGGCCTGATTCTCAGCGACGGCTTGCTGATCTGGGCGGCGATCGCCAGCCTCGACGCCGGGGCGATGCAGGCCGGCCCCGCGGCGGGGCAGATCACCATGGCGGGGGCCTGGCTGGCGATCCGGGTCGCGTTCTTGATCACCACGGCAAGCACGACGGCAACCACCAAGGAGTCGAAGTGATGGCACGACATCGCCCCTGGTTGGGTCGCGCCGCCTTCGCGCCCCCGCGCGCCGCCAAGGCCGAGCGCATGGTCGACGAGACCCCCGAAGAGCGACAGTGGCGACGCAGGCTACCGCGCTTGTTCGCGCCCAGCTCGCGACCCGGTCCGCTGGTCCGGCTGATCGAGCACGTCGTGGTCACGCCGATGGCCCACGTCACGCTCGGCAACCTCGACTACCAGATCTACCTCAACCAAGTCCTGCACACCTCGGGTGGCGCGTGGCTCGGCCACATCGTCTGCATCCCCCTCAACGTCGCGCTGCTCTTCTACGCGCTGGCCGTCTGGGTCTCGCCGCTCGCCAGCCTCGCCCTGCTCGCGCTGCTCGGCACCTGGTACCTGTCGATGGCGATCAAGCTGCGCAGCCCGGCCTGGGCTCTGGTCTCGCTGGCCACGATCACGGGCCTGTGCGCGCTGGCCCTGTCGGCCTCGACCTCCTCGCTAGCGAGCGCCTGGTACGGCAACCCGCTCTTGCTGATCGTCGCGGTCTCGAGCCTGCAAGCCTACACCCACCTCTTCGAGGCCAACGTCCCGCCGCGCGCCAACTTCGAGCGCCACTGGCTGCCGCTGCAGGAGTTCTTGTGGGGCGATCGCAGCCAGCCCCTGCGTCGTCGGCTGGCCAAGCTCGCGTGGACGCCGATCGGTGGGATCTGGGGCACGCTCGACGAGTGGTGGGCGAGCAGCAAGCTGCTGCCGATCTACCTGCTCGAGCTGCTCTGGCTGGTCGGCTATCGACCCGAGCAACGCGAGGTCTTCCGCGCGCGCTCGCTCGAGATCCTCGCGACCGGCGATCCGGCGCTCGACTGGGTCGGCTCGGGCGGCGGCGCCTCGGTGGCCGAGCTCGGCGAGGCGGCGGCGCAGAGCGTGGAAGAGGCGATTCCCAGCGCCGCCGAGCTGGCGGCCTGATCCATGGATCCTATCCACGAAAGGGGTGGGTTGGCCGTCGGTTTCGAGCCCGCCACCTCGACACCAATCGCCGCTCCCAGAATGTGGGCCACTCGGGAAACCCGGGATCCAGATAGAGCGCACGAACCAAGAGACGACCTTCGACTCGGTCGAAATTGACGAACCATGAACGGACTGCTTTTTCGCCAGTCAGACGGCTGACGACCTCGACACCGGACTCCCAGAATTGGTGACAAAAGAACGAGGGATCCGCAGGACTCACGACGTAGCTATGCCAAAACTGCTCGTTTTGACGTGAATCCTCGAGGCTGCACACGAGCGTCCCCTTCACGAAGACATCCCACCCTGCCTCGCGGCCGTAGTCGGTGGCGAAGATCGCAACTCGGCGGGACGTTCGTGACATCGGTCTTTCTCCTCGAACCTAGTCGAGGGCGTCGAGGCGGGCCTGGACGGTCTCGTTGGGACGAATCGCGAGCGATCGGCGGTAGAGCTCGCGGGCCCCTGACTCGTCCCCCTTCTCTTCGGCAATTCGTCCGCGGTTGTAGAGGCAGGCGCCGAGGCCCTTGGTTTCGCTCTCGCCACCACGCTCGAGCACCGTGAGCGCCGCGTCGATGTCGAGCTCGGCGCCCGCGAGATCGTCGGCCTTGAACTTCGACCAGCCCTCGTTGCAGCGCTTGCGGGCCGCCTCGAGCTCGGCGGCGCTCGCCGGGCTGGCGGGTGGCGTCGCAGAGGGCTCGGTGGGCTCGGTGGGTGGCGTCAGAGTCGAGGTGTCGTTGCTCGGCCTCGTCGGCAGCGCGACGCGAACGTGGCCACCACACACCCAGACATCGGCCTCGTCGCCGTCGACGACGACCCTCGCTGCCGGCACGCCGTCGAGGTTGCCGCTGAGCTGGGCCGCACGATCGAGCTCGTGCGCGTTGTCGACACGCACCCGCGTGACGAGGTAGCGATCGCCGCCCAAGCTCGTGACCACGACGTGGAGGTGGTGGGTATTGTGGAGCCCACACAGGTAGTTGTCGTCGCAGAGCTCCGAGCCCTCGAGCATCAGCAGCCACGCATCGAGCGGCGCCGTCCGGTAGACGAACCACGCCGACATCGTCGACTTCTCCTCGGTGCCTTCCATGTTCACGGCGAGCTCGCGCAGCAGCAGCAGCTCGTTGCCAGGCTGCGGCATCAGCAGCGCCACCTCGAATTGTTCGATGACATCGAACCAAGATTGATTGACCGTATCGCAGCCGATGACATCGAGCCCCTTGCAGGTGTCCTCGCGTGGGGTTGGCTTGGCTTCGATGATTTGGGTCTCGACCTCGCAAGCGCGAGGGAGCGTCTTCTTGGACTTCGCCGCGCGCACGCGCTCGTCCTCCAAGCCCAGTGTGCCGGGTTCGAGCCATGCCGGGTCGCTGGGCTCGTCCGGCCAGGGCGGCGAGATCGAGGGTGGTGGCGTGCTGGGGGTGGGTTGCTCGGGCGCGCGGGCAGTTGGCTCGGTGGCGGCGGGTAGCTCGGTCGGCGCGGCCTCGCCAGGCGTCGAGTGCTCGGCGGGCGCGAGCGCCGGAGACTGATCGGACGCTTCGCTCTCGGCACGACAGCCGAGCTCGCCTCCCATGCCGAGCGTGATGAGGAAGAGCCAGCATGACCGCATGCGCCAAGCATGCCCGGGCTCGCTCGAAACCGTAAGTCGATGAGCGATCGTCGGGTAGCT
>JAMHUH010000409.1:0-2127 GCA_035904925.1 Nannocystaceae bacterium | reverse complement strand
GGCGACCGAGTTCCTCGTGGTTGCAGCGACCCTGCTCGACCTCAAGGTCGCGGGGCTGCTTCCCCAAGGCGAGCTGGTCGACGCCGAGGATGTCGCCCTCCTCGAGGCGCGCGACCTGCTGTTCGCCCGACTGCTGCAGTACCGCGCGTTCAAGGAGGCCGCCCAGTGGTTCTCGGGCCGCCTCGACACCGAGTCGACCCGGCATTTCCGCTCGGTGCGGCTGGAGGACAAGTACCGCAGGTCGACACCCGAGCTGGTCTGGACGCTGACGGCTGAGGACTTCGCCGCGCTTGCGGCGTACGCCCTCGCGCCGCGAGAGCTACCCACCGTGGGACTCGACCATCTGCACGCGCCTCTGGTCAGCATCCGGGAGCAGGCTGCTCACGTGGTCGCGCTGCTGCGCTCCGGGGGCACCCTGACCTTCCGCCACCTGATCGCCGGGGCCGAGCAGAAGGGCGTGATCATCGCGCGCTTTCTCGCGGTGCTGGAGCTGTACCGGGCGGCCGCCATCTCGTTCGACCAGCTCGAGCCGCTGGGCGAACTCACCATCCGCTGGACCGCCGAGCACTGGTCGGACGACAGCCTCGCCAATCTGGGAGCCGACTATGGAAACTGATACCCAAGCCGGTCGAGTAGTCGCCGAAGGCGGCGTATCGAGACCCGCCAACGTTGAGCGTGCCCTCGAGGCGATCCTCATGGTTGCCGACGAACCGCAGAGCCTCGTGTCGCTCGCGACCGCTCTGAGCGTTCCCGTGCCCGCCGTGCGTCAGGCGATCGAGCGACTCGTCGCCGACTTCGACGGTGCCGACGGTGGCACCCGCCGCGGGTTCGAGCTGCGCGAGGTCGGTGGCGGATGGCGCATCTACGTGCGTCCCGAGCACGACGACGTCGTGCGCGACTTCGTGCTCACCCAGAACCCCACGCGCCTGAGCCAGGCCGCGCTCGAGACCCTCGCGGTCATCGCGTACAAGCAGCCGATCAGTCGGGGTTCGATCGCGTCGATTCGCGCGGTCAACGTCGACTCCGTCGTGCGCACGCTTCTCGGCCGGGGACTGATCACCGAGGCGTTCACCGACAACGAGACGGGCGCCATCCACTATGAGACGACCGACCTGATGCTCACCCAGCTCGGAATCAACTCGATCGACGAGCTTCCGAAGATCTCGCCGCTGCTCGATGACGGATCGCAGGGCTTCGATGAACAGCGCTGACCTGGATTCGTCGGGCGCCTCGGCCGAGGGCGAGCGCCTGCAGAAGGTCATGGCGGCGTCGGGCGTGGCATCCCGTCGCGTCTCGGAGGACCTGATCGCCCAGGGTCGCGTGACCGTGAACGGCGAGATCGTCACCGAACCGGGTCGACGGGTGCTGCCCGCCGACCTCATCACCGTCGACGGCACCGCGATCCAGACCGACACGACCAAGCGCTACGTGATGCTCAACAAGCCCGTCGGAGTCGTGAGCTCGCTCGCGGATGAGGGCGGCCGCCGTGACCTGCGCGAGTACACGCGCGACTACGAGGAGCGCCTGTTCAATGTCGGTCGACTGGATGCCGCGACCTCGGGCCTGCTCGTACTGACCAATGACGGCGAGCTCGCGCACGTGCTCGCGCACCCGTCGTTCGGCGTCTCCAAGACCTACATCGCCAAGGTCGCCGGCGTGGTCAACGCCCAGACGATCGCGAAGCTGACGCGCGGCATCGAGCTCGACGACGGGCCGATCGCCGCGGACAAGGCTCGCGCGCTTCCCGGCTCGTCACGCACCGAGACGCTCGTGGAGCTCACGCTGCACTCGGGCCGCAATCGCATCGTGCGACGCATGATGGATGCGGTCGGGCATCCGGTGATCGAGCTCGTGCGCCGCCAGTTCGGGCCGCTGCACCTCGGAACCCTGCCCGTCGGGCGCACCCGCGACCTCACTAAGGTGGAACTCGGTCAGCTGCTGACGATCGCCCGGTCGGCGGAGGCCACCGGTGGTCGAGTAGGCGAAGCCGTATCGAGCTCCGACTCAGATACGCCGCCGGAAGCGGCTACTCAACCAGCCGAAGGAGACGCCGAGTGAGCCGCATTACCGGCCAGGTGCGCATCGTGGGCGCCGGTCTGCTCGGCGCGAGCATCGGCCACGCGCTCG
>JAMHUH010000408.1:0-9371 GCA_035904925.1 Nannocystaceae bacterium | reverse complement strand
GAATCGGCCGTGAAGATCTACAAGCGCGAATCTGCCGCGGAAGCGTACGCCGATAAGCGCAATTCAGAAGATCCGAGCGCGAATTTAGTGGTCCGAAAAATTCGTTAGGACCATGTCGATTTGTGCTTGCAAGGCGCCAGCGGCTCGAGCATGATGTCTGAGCCATGACAAACAACGCAAACAAGCTCACCGTCGCCGATGTCAAAAAGTTTCACGCGCGGGCCGATGTCCGCGCCGCGATCGCCTCGATCAAAGAGGCGCGCAAGCACTCCGAGCGCATCACCGCGCACGTCGACAGCTTAGGACCGGCGCTCGATCGCGGCCATTCGCAGCGCGCTCGACCACGGCATCAACTGGTTCGACACCGCGCCGCTCTATGGCCATGGCCACGCCGACAAGATCCTGGTCGAGGCGCTCGGTCGGCGCCGGCACGAGGTCGTGATCGCGACCAAGGTCGGGGTTCGCTTCCGGCTCGGCGAGGGCCACGCGGCCAGCGACCTGACGCCCGACCACATCGTCGCCGACTGCGAGGCGAGCCTGCGCCGGCTGAAGCTGGACACGATCCCGCTGCTCCAGGTCCATTGGCCCTGCGAGAAGGACACGCCGATCGAAGCCACGCTCGAAGCCCTGATGGCGCTGCGCGAGGGCGGCAAGATCCGCCACTTCGGCTTGTGCAACTACGGCAGCGAGGCGCTGAAGCAAGCGCTCGCCTATTGCCCCGAGCTCGCCTGTCTACAGACGCCCTACTCGATGCTGCGCCGCGAATTCGAATATGCCCTGCGCGAGGTGGTCGCGCCCGAGGGCGCGCAGCGGCTCGGGGTCTTGGTCTACGAGACGCTCTGCCGCGGCCTGCTGACCGGCAAATTCGCGACCCGTCCGGTGTTCCCCGCGTCCGACCTGCGCCACGCCGACGCCCGCTTCACCGAGCCGATCTGGTCGCGCGTCCAACCTCTGATCGCCGCGCTGCGCACGGTCGGCGCCAAGCTCGACGCTCCGCCGGCTGCGTTGGCGATCGCGTGGACGCTCCGCCAGCCGGGCGTCTCGGTCGCGATCGTCGGCGCCAAGCGGCCCGAGCAAGTCGCGGCCAACGTGCGAGCGATCGAGCTGCTCGCCCGCGAGAAGGTCTGGCAGGCGCTGCAACCTCATGTCGACGCCTGCCGACCCTGACTCGGGGGCCGGTCGGTGATCAGGGATCGTAGCGCCGCAGCCAAGTGACTTCATCGCTCTGGCCGTACTCGTTGGCGAGGCTGCCTTGCGCGTTGCCGGTCACGTAAACCTCGCCGCCCGACCCGACCGCCACCGACCAGGCGCGGCCGCCCACCGCCAGCCGCTCGCCCCACGTGAGCGCGCCCTGATCGTCGAGCGCGACCACGAAGGGCTGTTGGTATTCGTTGATCGGCGAGTCGGGCCAGGCGACTCGGATCGTGTCCTCGGCTCCGACCGCGACCACGCCATTGTCCGGTAGCGCCGCGATCGCGATCGCGGACGAGTAGTGATTCGCATCGACGTAGCTGCTCTTCAGCTTGCGCTGCCAGACGACCATGCCCTCGGCGTCGACCCGAGTGATCACGGGCAGACCATCGGACTCGCCGGCGTAGGCGAAGCCATCGTCGAGGCCGACGATCTGGTTGGCATAGTCGCGGTCCGACGCCGCGATCGCCCCGATCGGTGTCCCGTCGGCCTCGAAGAGCTCGACGAACTGATCGAGCACCGCGAAGCGACCCGCGCCATCGCGGGCGAAGGCCGAGTTCGACACGCCCGGCAACGCGACCTCGCTCTGGATCTCGCCCGTCACCTCCCACTGCTGAAGGTAGAGTTCGAAGTCGTCGGCCTCGGCCGAGAAGCGAGTGAGGCCGACCCAGACCGTGCCGTCCTCGCCGAGCACGATCGTCGCCTGGCCAAAGGTCCCGCTCACGTCGAGCAGGCGCAGCCAGACCTGAGCGCCGCTCGGATCGTAGACGCGATAGCTGGGCGTGCCGCCGGACTGGCCACCGACGATGATCCGGCCGTCCTTGGTCGCGGCGAAGTTGGTCCAGTTGGCGCCGCCTGGCAGGTTGCGACTCGCGAGCTCGCCGCCCTCGCCGTCGACGAGGATCAGCTCGGTCCCACGAACGACCGCGACACCATCGAGCAAGCCCGAGACGAAGGCGAAGCCCCCGCTGAAGTCGCGGCGCAGCTCGACGGTCCAGGTCGCGTTCGCGTTCGCGACCTCGCTCGTCCACGACTTGCTGTCGGTGCAGCCGGCCACCCACTCGGGCTGGACCTCGACGCTGCTCGCCAACAGGGGCGCCCCCGTTGCGGGACACTCGAGGCCTTCGTCCGCCACGCACGCGGTCGCGAGCGAAGTGAGGGTCAGCGCGAAGACGAGGGGGCGGGCGGAGGGCATACCGAAGCGTGCCATTCGCGACCCGGATCGATCAGCAAGATCGTCGCCGCGCCTGCGTGATATCGTGACCGCGCGAGCGAGGGACCATGAGCCACCACGACCACGAGTGCGACCACGACCACGCCGAGCCCGCGAAAGCCCAGGCTGGCGGCCCCGACACCCGCTTCCTCGACCTCGAGATCACCAAGGTCCTGTTCGACGAAGCCGAGGGCATCACCCGCAAGGCGTTCCGCGAGCTGCTCGAAGAGGCGGCCAAGCGCCACTGGCAGGCCCGCTACGGCGAGCGGATCGACGCGCTGGCCAAGCTCGCGGTCGACGAGCTGATCGCCGACATCGAGGCCAACCAGACGATCGAGTCGACCATCGCCGAGCGCAAGCGCAGCCGCGCGGACCTCGATGCTCGGGTCCAGGCGATCCTCTCCAATCGTCCGCCCGAGCCTGCCAGCGAGTGAGCCGGCCCACGCTCCACGCGTCATCGAAGATCCCCATCCACGCCGAGCGCCCGTGTCCGCCTTCGACCGTCTCTTCCATGCGCTCGACCACGAACGCTTCGACGACGACTCGACCCAGGCGTTGATCGATCAGCTCGGCCCCACCGCTCGACTCGCGCGTGCGCTCGCCCGAGCGCGCCGCCGCCACTGGGCCAGCACCCGACTCGACGCGCTCGCGCTGCCCGAAGGCGAGCCCGTGCACGAGCTCGTCGCGGGCACCCTGCTCTTCGTCGCCCGCGACTACCACGCTGGGCTCGAACGGCTCCGACGAGCCGCGGCGTCGCGCTCTGCGACGCTGGCCTTGCAAGCGGGCGAGCTGCTCGTCCGGCTTTCGGGCGAGCTCGGCTGGGTCGATGAACAGCGCGCGGCATGGTCGACCCTCGGGCGCGACCTCCAACTCCCGCTCGAGATCCAGCGTCGGCTCGACGCCGCTCGATTCCGACGCGAGCAGGCCAAGATCCAGCGCGGCGTCGAGCTGCTCGAGCTCGACGTCGCGGATGCGGCTGCGCGGGCCTTCGCTCGGCTCGCCCTCGACGGTGCCGACGCAGCCCTCGAATCGCTGGCGGCCCTGCGCGAGCGGCATGGCCCTGCGCCCGCGCTCGTGGTCACGCAAGTTCGGGTCGAGCTGGTGCTCGGTCGGCTCGATCGCGCGACCGCGTTGCTGGCCGAGCGCTCGGGCGAGGCCGAGCGCTTCGCGGGTGTTCGAGCGGCCCTCGCCCTCGCCCTCGGCGACCTCGACCAGGCCATCGTCCGGACCACCCACCACCGCGAAGACGCTTGGCTGCTCGCGCTGCGCGGCGAGGCGCTCGAGCGACTCGGACAATTCGCCGAGGCCAGCGAGCTGCTCGAGCGCGCCCGCAAGCAGGCTCCGAGCTCCGTGAGCGTCGCGCTGACGCTCGCGCTCGCTCGGCATCGCGGCGCCGACGACCCGCTCAGCGAAGCGCTCGAGCAACGCTTCGCCGATCTGCTCGAGCGCGCGCCGGTGTTGCTGAGCGACGCCGCGAGAGTCGTCGGCGTCGACCTGTGGACCGACCGCGGACCGATCCGCGAGCGCGAGGGCATCGAGGCGATCCTCGCCAGCGCGCGTGGGCTGCTGACCGCCGACCGCGATCCGTGGACCAACACCTATCGGATCGCCGAAGGGCCCCTGCGGCTCGTGGCACCCCCGCAGCCCGAGGAGCACCTCGCTCGTCTCCACGCGCTCGATGCGGATGACGCCAAGATCCAGCTGGCTCACCACACGCTCTTTCGCGCTCTCGGCCCACGAAGGAGTTCGACCACGGCCACGCGCGGACCTGCGCTCCACATCGAGCGCTGGCGAGCGAGCACGCTTCGACCCGACGAGATCGATCGCTTCTTGGCCGAGGGCTTCTTGATCCTGCGCGGCTGCTTCGACCCGGACATCTCCGAACGATGGATCGCCGACGCCAACCGGCGGATCCGCGAAGAGCCGGCGAAGTGGGTCAAGGGCTATGATCCCAACGATCCGGCTCACTGCCTCGCGGACTATGATCCCGAGCGGTCCGAGACCTGGACGTGGCCACGGATCAACCTCGAAGGATCGGAGCAGGTCTCGATCGAAGCGTTCGCGCCGCGTGGCTGGGGCGCGATCTGTGATCTCTTGGGTGGCCCTTCGCGGATCACGACGCGGACCTGGACCAACTACCTGATCGCCAACCTGAACGCCGACGCGCACCTCGACGTGCCCGGACCTGGGCGCGATTGGACGAGCTGGCACATCGACGATCCGAGCCCGGTGACACGGCTCGACCGAATCACCCAGGGCTTGGTCGGGATCGCCATCCACTCGCCGCTCGGTCCCCGCGCGGGCGGGACTTGGCTCGCGCCCGACTCGGTCGGCAAGGTCTCGCGCCTGCTCGCCGCACATCCCGAAGGCGTAGACCTTTGTTCAGGTCGCGGCGCTGGGATCACTCGCGAGTGCGAGCGCTTCTTCGAGGTCACCGGCGAAGTCGGCGACCTCTTGCTGATCCACCCGCTGATGATGCACTCGTGCGCGCCGAATCCTTCGGGCCGAATCCGCTGGATGGGCAACCCGATGGTCTACCTCGAGCGTCCGCTCGAGCCGCTCCGCCACGCCGACCTCTCGCCGGTCGAAGAGCTCATTCGAATGGCGATTGAGCCGCGTAGCAAAAATACCCCAATCTGATTCGGCACTGTGGCGAATCGACCCAATGTAGAATCGCGCTCGCACCGTGCTGCGCGATTCTAGCCTGACTGTATCTCTGAAAGTGATTTTACTCCCATATTTCTGAGAATTCTCGAAATTTGCCAGCAGAGCAGCGTTTACGCGCAGATATGTGTGGATAGCGCTTTCGTCAGCCAGACCCACAGGTCTGCATTTTTCCGATATAAGTGTTGAGCAACGTCGGGTTTCCACCTGGCTGTAGGTTGACCCAATACGCCGACACACATGTGTGGCGTCATTGAACAGAGTTGGCGAGGCGAAGATGAACATGCCCTTCCGGACTGAGCTCCCCCAGACCCGATCGAGTCGTGGGGTCGAGATCGAAGGCGCTCGCTCGTTCTTGGTCCGGTCGTGGACCGGCTCGTGCTTTCCCTGCCTGACCGGCCCCTCGAAGAACCTCCAGGTCAGCACGGTCGTGCAGCCGGAGTCGTTCACGGCGATGCTCGTCGCCGATCTTCTCCAGAGCACGCCGGGCTTCGGCGCGCTGGCCAAGGGGATCGTCGAAATGCTCGAGCGCGAGCTCGCCGACGAGGACGTGTTCTACTTCTTCAAGGAGCACGCGCGGCTGCCAGCCGACGCCGACTGCACGGCGATCGGGCTCTCGGTCCTGCTCCGAGCCGACCCCGCGTTCGCGGACACGGCCCACTCCGCGCTCGATCGGATCAAGGCCAACTGCGATCGCAAGGGCGTGGTCGAGACCTACTTCGATCCGACCGGCGAACGCTCGGGCTTGGTCGATCCGGTCGTCTGCGCCAACGTGCTCTTCCTCGCCCACCAGCTCGGCCGTGAAAACGAGCTGCTCGCGACCGAAGACTTCGTCGTCGAGGTCTTGCTCGACGGTCGCTACCTGGCCGGCACGCGCTACTACCCCGCGCCCGAGACCTTCCTCTACTTCTTGGCTCGAGTCGTCCATGGCTTCCCGCACTCGCGCTTGACCCAGCGGGTCCGCCACGCGCTGCGCCAGGCGATCATCGCTCGCGTCGGGACCTCGAACAGCCCGATCGACGTCGCCCAGCGAGTGTTGATCTGCGGTTGGCTGGGCCTGCGCAACACCGGTGAGGCGACCTTGCTCGCCAAGCAGCAAGACGAGACCGGCGCGTGGCCGGCCGACAGCCTGTTCCAGTACGGCCGGACCAAGGTTCACTTCGGGTCTTCGGGTCTGTCGACGAGCATGGCGATCGCGGCCCTGCACACCGCCGGGATGCTGGAGTCGATCGATCCCCGTTCGAGCCTCGAGAGCCTGCGCCTCGCGGGCTTCGATCAAGACTCCGGCATGGAGTTTCACTTCGCGGTGCTCGACGACGGCTGAGCTGCCGCCTTCCGGGCCGACGTGCGAGAGGGGACGAGGCCGCGCGAGCGCCCCGTCCCCTTTGCGTCGGACCTCAGTACGAGAGCCCGATGCGCCGGTAGATCGCGGCCAGCAGCCACATCGGGCCGATCAACAAGAACTGCAGGTCCTCGAAGAAGGACGGCTTCTTGCCCTCGATCTTGTGGCCGATGAACTGACCGATCCACGCGACCACGAAGATGATCAGCGAGCTCAGCCAGAGCGGCATCGGCAGGTGGGCGATGCCCATCGCGATCCCGAGCATGACCGAGCCGACCACCGCCATGCCGATCGCCAGCGGGATCGAGAGCATCGCGTAGTAGACGATCGCGACCGCGATCAGCCCGGTGCCCCAGTTGAGCCAGGGGTTGGCGAATGGGCTCGGGATGCTCCCGAGCAGGCCGAGCAGGCTGATCATGATCCACGGGATGCAGACCCAGTGGATGGTCTTGTTGACCGGGTTTTGGTGACTCTCGCCGTAGGCGTCTAGCCAATCTTGTGCGCTGCGCATGGTCGTGGTCCTCGAGCTCTCGGGTCAGGTGGTGGTCGAAGTTCCGGGCGGCGGGCGCCCAGTCAGGAAGCTGGTGAGGGTGAAGGTCAGGGACTCGGCGATCTCGAGGTCGCCGCCAGCAACGCAAGGCCACAGCTCGTCCCAGATCACCGCCTCGCGCAAGAAGCCGACCGCGAGCAAGAACGCTTGGCGGACGAGCGGCTCGAGGGGCCCGCGGCGCAGCTCGGCGCGATGGCCGAGCCAGCACGCGCCGACCCGCTGCATCAAGATTTGGTTGAGCTCGGTCGCGTGGGCGCCGAATTGTGGGTTGCGTCGAGCCTCGACGATCGTCGCTCGGATCGCGCCGCGCCGCGCCCGGTGCAGCGCGACCATCTCGCTGGCGTTGGTCCGCAGCACGCTCGCCAGGTCGCAGCCGACGAAGCGGCGCGGATCGAAGGCCCGCGTGATCGCCTCGACCATGTCGGCATAAAAGCGCCGACGCAGGTGCTCGAGCAGCGCGTCCTTGTTGCCGACCCGCTCGTAGAAGCTCCCGACCGACGCGCCGGCGTTGCGGCAGACCTCGGCGACGGTGATCGCCTCGAAGGTCTTCTCTTCGATCAAGCGCTCGAGCGCCTCGACGATGCGATCGAGGGTCTGTTGGCTACGCCGCTGCCGAGTTGGCCGTAGGAGCGCGTCGGGGACGTCAGGCATGGAAATCCGAACCCAGATTCTGGTTCTTTCGGGCCGCCAGGTCAACCGCTGCGATCGCGAGCAGTTGCGTGCGGCGAGCAACGAGGGGTACTCTGTTCTCCGATCGGTCTGATCGCCGCTCGGCATCGTGCCGCGGTGGGGTTGTGGTGCGCGTATTTCCGAGCTTCGGCACTATGCGCACTCCCTCGGAAAGCGCGAAAGACGGTAGACCCGCGTGTCGATCAATCCAGCATCGAGCTCCCCTCTGCTCTTTCGTGCGTCGAGCAGCGATCTGAGCAGCTTTTCGCGTCAGCCGGTCGTTTTCGACCATCCCGATCCCGAACCGATCGTCGGATCAATCGTGATGCCCTTCGCGAGTGGTCGTAATCCCCACACCGACGCCGTCGGTGTAGCGAATGCGCAATGGATCGTCGACCTCGGCCTGCTCGAGGCGGACTCGCCCGCGTTCCTCAAGTTCGGCGCCGCGGGATTCGAAGAGCTCGCCGGGCTCGTCTATCGCGACGAGAGCTTCGACGGCCTCCTGCTCGCGGCCAATTACATCACCGCGCTCTTCTTCCTCGACGACATGGTCGACGCGGCCGGCTCGCGGGTCGGCTCGGAGGCCGAGCTGGTCCGCCGCATGGCGACCTTCATGAGCGAGTGCGTACGGGCCGGCAGCGCGCCGAAGGAGCTGAGCGCGAGCGAGTGGTCGCTGCCCACCGCTCACCGCGCCAAGCTGGCGAGCATCGGCCAAGCGCTGGCCGACGTGACCCGACGACTCGCCGCGCTGCCCAACGAGCCCGACCTTCGCCACTACTTGGTCGAGATGGACGAGTACCTGCAAGGTGTCGTCGCCGAGGCCGATCACCGACGCACGCACGCCTTCGCCGACGTCGCCGACTACGAGGCGGTGCGGACCAAGTTCAGCGCGATGTATGCCTGCGTCGAGTTCGGCGCGCTGCTGCGTGGCCTCAACCCCTCGGTGATCGCTCGTGGCTACCGGCCTTACCGACGCATGGTCCGCAACACCAACCTGTGCGTGTCCTACGTCAACGACCTGTTCTCCTACAAAAAAGAGTTCTTGCTCGGCGAGTGTTCGAACCTCGTGATGGTGCTCGAGAAGACCGACGGGCTCACGCGCGCGGCCGCGTTCCGGCGCGCCTGTCGGATCTCCGACCTCGTCGTCGCGCAGTATGTGGACGACAAGGCGCGCTGCCTCGAGCTCGACGTCGACGCTCGGCTCGGGATGGAGCTGATGGAGACGTGGATGCGCGGCAACTACGACTGGTACGTCGGCCGAACCTTCCGCTACGTCGACACGCTCTCGACCCACGAGAGCTCGAGCTCGCATCCGATCCCGGGCTGACTCGGTGGATCCGTCGCGGGCGCTGACTCGGTGGATCCTTCGCGGATGCCGACTCGGTGGATCCTTCGCGGACGCTCGCGTCCTCGACCACCAGGCTCTGCGGTGGGAAAGAGGGTCGCCCGCTCGGGCTCAAACACGTCGCCCTTCGAATCGCGCGTGCTCTCTCCCTGGTTGGCGATCTGCGGCGATTGAGGCGTTTTTGCACGGAAGCGAGGGGCTCGACTCGCCTCGGAGCGACCCTCTTTCCCCCCGCCCGCCTTTGACTTCGAGGGTCCTCGCCGTCCCCAACAGCGCGAGGCTCGGATCGGCAGAGCTTCTGATCTTGCGGTCCCTGTGAGGGACGGAGTCAGCAGTCGAGTTCGAAGGCGCGCGGGGGGAAGAAGGGTCCCTCCGAGGCGAGTCGAGCCCCTCGCTG
>JAMHUH010000407.1:0-3929 GCA_035904925.1 Nannocystaceae bacterium | reverse complement strand
CCCAACCAGCTCGTCATCGAGGCCCTCGCCGCGATCGCCGAGACCCGCAAGATCGACCCCACGCCACGGCTCGCGCGAGCCTGGCTGGCCGACGCGCTGCGCGAGGGGACGATCGAGACGACCCCAGGCATCCGCGCTTGGACGGCGAAGGAGCTGCTCGAGCGATGATCGATCCGAGCACGCCGCGGGCCCTCGCGATCGTCGGCCCGACTGCCGCGGGCAAGTCGGCGCTGGCGCTCGAGCTCGCGTGCCGCTTCGATCTGCCGATCTTGTGCTGCGACTCCGTGCAGGTGTTCCGCGGCCTCGACATCGGCTCGGCCAAGCCCTCGCACGAAGACCAGATCGCGCGTCCCCACTTCGGCCTCGACCTCGTCGACCCCGACCAAGACTTCTCGGCCGGCCACTACGCTGGCTATGCTCGCGCGCTGCTCGAGCGCGAGGGTCCAGCGATCGTCTGCGGTGGAACGGGCCTCTATCTGCGCGCGACTGGTTGGTCGCACTCGGGTGACGATCGCCCATCGAGCGATGGGCCGCGCAAGGATGATCACGGTGTCGAGCGCGAGCGCTTCGAACAAATGTGGTTCGATCGCGAAGCCGCCGACGCAGGGGCCGTGCACCGCGCTCTGGTCGAGATCGATCCCGTCACCGCGGGTCAGATTCACGCGAGAAACGTAGTTCGGGCAGTGCGAGCGCTATGGTTGTGCGAGCGCGAGGGCGAGCCGATCAGTGAGCTTCGCAGGCGTGAACCACCGCGCACGCTCGTCGATCTCATGCTCGTCGTGATCGACCCGGGCGTCGAGCCGGTCGATCGCGCGATCGCTGCTCGCTGCGACGCGATGCTCGCCGCGGGTTGGATCGCCGAGGTGGAGAAGCTCTGCGCAGCCGGTTATGATGCCCGCCACAAGTCGATGCGAAGCCTCGGTTATCGGGAGATTCTCGAACACCTCGCGGGCGCGAAGTCGCTGGACGCGACGCGCGACGCGATCACCCACGCGACGCGCCAGTACGCTCGTCGGCAACGCACCTACTTTCGTCATCAGTTTCGCAACCTGCTGCCACCGGAGCAGATCGTGCACATCGAAGCAAGCCACGCGTGTCCCCAGGCGAAGATCGCCGCGTTCCTCGAGCGGAGGTCCGCGTGAGCACCCGTGTGCTGGAATTCGAGCGACCGATCGTCGAGCTCGAGAGCAAGATCCGCGAGCTCAAGCAGCTCTTGGCCGGGGGCAACGCCGACATCGCCCGCGAGCTCGAGCTGCTCGAGCAAAAGGCCTCCGAGCTGCAGCGCGAGCGCTACGCCAAGCTCACGCCTTGGGAGCAGCTCCAGCTCGCCAAGCACCCCGATCGGCCCTACACGCTCGACTACATCGGCGAGATCACGACCGACTTCCTCGAGCTCAAGGGCGACCGAGCCTTCGCCGACGACCCGGCGATCGTCGCGGGTCTGTGCCGACTCGAGGGCCGAAGGATCATGATCATCGGCCACCAAAAGGGCCGCAACACCAAGGAGAACGTCCACCGAAACTTCGGCATGGCGCGACCCGAGGGCTATCGCAAGGCGCAACGGCTGATGCGGATGGCGGCGCAGTTCAACCTGCCGCTGATCTGTCTGATCGACACGGCCGGCGCCTACCCGGGCATCAACGCCGAAGAGCGCGGCCAGGCCGAGGCGATCGCCAGCAGCCTCGAGCTGATGTCGATGTTGAAGGTCCCGAGCATCTCGGTGGTGATCGGCGAAGGCGGCTCGGGCGGGGCCCTGGCGCTCGGCGTGACCGACCGAATCTTGATGCTCGAGCACTCGGTCTACTCGGTGATCTCGCCGCGCGGCTGCGCCTCGATCTTGTGGAAGAACCCCGAGGCCGAGCAAGACGCGGCCGTGCAGCTGCGGATGACCGCCGAAGACCTGCTCGACCTCGGCATCTGCGACGGGCTCGTGCGCGAGCCGATGGGCGGAGCCCACCGCGGCCTGACGGTGACCGCGGCCGCGCTCAAGCAGGCGCTGGTCGATCACCTCGACGTGCTCTGTGCGATGCCGACCGAGGCGCTGCTGGCTGCTCGCTACGCGAAGTTCCGCCAGATGGGCCACTTGGAGATCATTCCTTAGGTTTGGTTTGGGCGGGCGTACATGGATATTGCACCCATCCCGGACACCGCCGCAGCTCGGGCCGCGGCGATCTACCTGAGGGGGATCTCGACCCGCCCGATGATCCATCATTGCCGACGTAGCTTTCAGTTCGGGATGGCCCTCGGCGCGAAGATCGGCGCACGACCGGATGTCGAGGTCCTCTACATCGGCGCGCTGTTTCACGATCTCGGGCTCGAACCCGACCACGAGAGCGATGCGGGCGACTTCGACGTGGTGAGCGCCCGCGAGGCCGAGGCGTTCCTCCGTCGAGGTGGTTACGCTGAAGAGCTGGTGATGGGGGTGCGCACGGCGATCGAGCTCCACGGCGACTTCGCCTCCGCAAAGGACCCACGCGCCGAGGTCGCCCTGCTGCACCTTGGAACGACGCTCGACGTGATCGGCCAGCGCCTCGACGACATCCCTGCGGCGCTCGTCGAGCGGATCCTCGCCGAGGATCCGCGCACGGGGTTCGCCGATGAGATCATCGCTCGCCTCGAGCGTCAGGTCGCCCTGAAGCCAGCTTGCAAGCTCGCTACGATCTTCGCTGCGCGAGACATTCCGCTCTTGATCCGTAGCGCGCCCTTCGCTACTTGACGATCCCGAACATGCGCACTCCCGATCTCGTCGCGCTCGACCGCAGCAGGGATGCCGCCGTCGACTTTCTGCTCGGCCAGCAAGACCCACGAGGTGTCTTTGCGAGCCCCTGCCAGTCACGGCCCCTCGAGAGCGCGCTCGCGCTGCACTTGCTGCGGAGGCTGGGCGTCGCCAGCGACGAGCAAAGCATGCTCGGCGATTATTGTCGTCGGCACGCGGAACGCAGGTCGAGCGACCGGAAGAGCCGACCGGCGCGCCTCGATGCGGCCGTCTCCAGCATCCTTTGCAAGCGAGCCGTGGGGGCGTCAGTCACCGCGCCGGAGCTCGCGGAGCTTGCACTCGCACAGGGCGACTTCGACCACCCCACCGAGGGTCGCAAGCGGGCGCTCATCCACACCCTGCTGGTCGAGTTCGACGTGCCCACGCCGCCGATGGAGCCCGCGCCACGAGCAGATCTGCGGCTCGGACGAAGCCACCTGTGGACCCGTGTCGCGCTGGTCGCTGTCCGGATCCTGCAGCTGTGCGGGGCGGATCGAAGAAGCGAGATCGAAGACGCCGAGATCCATTTCCTCGTCGCGCACCAGTCCGAGAGCGGCGCCTGGGAGCAGCACATGCTCACCACGCTCCTCGCCCTCCTCGCGTTCACCCGGCTGGGGCAGCGCACGGACACCCTCCATCGCGGCGTGGGCTTCGTGCTGCGTAATCTACGGTCCGACGGCGGAGTGCCATTCATCCCTGATCAGGACACCTGGAATACCTGCCTCGCGGGGCGAACACTCGTCGAGGTTGGCGCGCCACGAGAGCGACTTTACCTCTCTGCCCGGTTCCTCTGCACGCAGCAGCTCCCCGATGGAGGCCTGGCCTTCGCCACGGGCGTGACTCAGTCCGACGCCGACGATACCGCCGTGGGCCTCGACTTCCTGGCGCAGCTCGATCGTCGGGAGCTCCACGGCACGATCGCCCGGGCCGAACGCAACCTTCTCGATCTCCAGAACGACGATGGCGGCTTCCCTACCTTCGTTCGAGGGGCCGCCTCCGACGCCGAGATCACCGCCAAGGCCATCTCGGCGCTCGCCAGTCGAGGGGCCGCTCACGCCGAGCCGATCGAGCGTGCATGGGCGTGGCTGGGGCGAAATCAGCTGGATGATGGCGGATTTCGCACGGAGTGGAAGCTCAGCTTCACCTATCCACTGCTGCACGTGCTCGGGGCGGC
>JAMHUH010000406.1:0-2466 GCA_035904925.1 Nannocystaceae bacterium | reverse complement strand
CGCGCAGGTCGGGGTCAAGAACAGGTCGTAGCCCAAGAAGAACTCGGCCAGCTCGTGCACGGTCGAGCGCATGACCTCGGCCGACTCGAGGTACTCGCCCGCGCTGATCGCCTCGCCGAGCAGGCGCAGCATCCACGTGCGCAGCTCGAGCTCGTCGTTGCGAGCCTTGCGAGCGAGCTCGCGCTCGGTCATGCGCAGGCCACCCGCGACCCCGGCCGCGACCGTGATCAGATAAGCGCGGATCAGCGCGGACTTGTCGAACTTCGGGCGCGCGCGCTCGACTCGAGGGCCGAGCAGCTCGCACAGCTACGCGGCGAGCTCGACCGCGCGCACGCACTCGGGGTGAGTCTCGTCGCCGAAGAGCGCCTCGCTCGTCCAGGCGATCCGCAAGGGGCCGGGCTCGCGCGCGGCGGCGGTCGCGAAGGGCTCGCTCGCGGGCGGGGCCGTGTACCAATCGCCGAGCCCCGGGCCCGCGATCAGATCGAGGACCAGCGCTGAATCGCGCACGCTCCGGGTCAGCACGTGCTCGACCACGAAGCCCTCCCAATGTCCGGTCGCGGGCGGCAAGGGCGTGCGGCCGCGGGTGGGCTTGAGCCCGACCAAGCCGCAATGGCTCGCGGGGATCCGGATCGAGCCGCCGCCATCACCACCATGAGCGAGCGGGACCATGCGCGCCGCGACGGCGGCCGCCGAGCCACCGCTGCTGCCGCCCGGAGTCCGGCGTGGATCCCAGGGGTTGCGGGTCGGGCCGAAGAGCGCGGGCTCGGTCACGCCCATGATCCCGAACTCGGGCGTGTTGGTCCGTCCGCAGATGATCAGCCCCGCCCGCTTGAAGCGGCGGACCAGCTCGCCGTCGTGGCTGGCCCGCTGGTCTCGCAAGAGCCGCGAGCCGTTGGTGCAAGGCTCGCCCGCGTCGCCGGCCTTGAGATCCTTGAGCAGGAAGGGCACGCCGAGCAGCGGCGGCAGCCCGCCTTCTTCGGCCGCGCCCGCGGCCAGCTCCCGATCGACCCGAGCCGCGTCGGCGAGCGCCCGCTCGGCCATCCGATGGACGACCGCGTTGAGCTCCGGGTTGCGGCGCTCGATCCGTGCGATGGCCTGCTCGACCACCTCACGCGCACTGCGTTCGCGCTGGCGAAGCAACGCGGCGAGGGCCGTGGCGTCGAGGTCGTCGTAATCGGGCATCCCAGCTTTTCTACTCCCATGCGTCCTTTGGATCGAGTTGGTTGTTCGCGGCCGGCCAGCGAGCATGGTAGAGCTATTGAAATGAGTGCATCGCCCTCCACGACCGAGGTCAAGCGGCGAGTGCGAGCGGAGTTGTTGGCCCGACGACGCGAGCAGCTCGAGACCCTGACTCGGGCGCGCTCGCAGGCGCTGAACCTGCGATTGATCGGGCATCCGCTGTGGGCACGGGCGCGCTCGGTCGCCGCCTTCGTCGGTGTGCGTGGCGAGCCCGACACCCGCACCCTGCTCGAGCGGACCATCGCCTGCGGCAAGCGATTGTGGTTGCCGCGGGTGCTCGGCAGCGGGGTGATGCGATTTTGGGCGTGCGACGATCTCGATCAGCTCGAGCCGGGTCGCTTTGGTCTGCTCGAGCCGGGCATCGTGGGCTTGGGCCTGGGCGCGCCGGGTCCCGAGCACGGCGTCGATCTGGTCTTGGTCCCTGGGCTCGGCTTTGGCCGCAACGGCGCGCGGCTCGGCTTCGGCGCGGGCCACTACGATCGCGCCTTCGGGGCGCGCCGGGCCGATGGCTTGCCGATGCCGCTCTTGGTCGGCGTCGCGTTCGAGGAGTTCATCGATCCTCCGGGGCTTCCGATCGTGACCGAGGCCCACGACCTGCCGATGGACTGGCTGGCCAGCGAGCTCGGGCCCTCGCGTTGCGCGGTCTCGTCGAGCTCGGCTGCGGCGGCTTCTTGAGCTTCAGGGCACGAAGCAGTCGGGGCAATCTTGGTTCGCGCAGGCGAGCAGGGGCGCGAGCACGGCGACGTCGGCCGGCTTCTTGCCGCAGAGCATTCGGCATTGGTTGTTGCTGTTGCCAGCAAAGAGGCAGTCGGCCAGGCAGACACAGATTGGATCGTCGCCGCAGGGCACCAAGGAGGTGCAGCAGCTCTGGCCGAGGCAGACTCCGCAGCCGGGCTCGAATTCCACGGGTACCTCGCAGACGCCCGAGTCGGTCGAGTCGGTCGAGGTCGAGTCGGACGAGGTCGAGTCGGACGAGGTCGAGTCGGTCGAGTCGGTCGAGTCGGTCGAGTCGCTCGAGTCGAAGAGGTCGGGCAGCGCGCCCGACTCGCTCTCGACGTCGCCGCCCGAGTCGCTCCCGAACTCGGACACGCTCTCGCCTTCGTCGGCGAGCAGCGCGAGCGGGTTGGGCTTGAGGCACGCGCTCGGTCCGAGCAGCAGCATCGTCAGGGCGATCGTCGAGCGAGTGCGAGTGGACATGGGAGCCTCGAGCGATCAGAAGCGCAGCGC
>JAMHUH010000405.1:0-31666 GCA_035904925.1 Nannocystaceae bacterium | reverse complement strand
GGCCATTGGCGCGGATGGTACCATCGCTGCATGACTCGCTCGCATGCCCCGGGCTTCAGCGAGCCCGTCTTCATCGGGACCGAGTTCGAGTTCCACGTCGCGCAGTCGCAGAGCATCCCCTGCGACGACCAGATCAACGTCCAAGCTTCGTGGGCGCTGGTCCGCGGGATCTGACCTCGATCAGCGCGCGACGACTTGGCCGAGCAGCCGTTGGAAGCGCTTGGCGGTCCCGGCCGGATCCGCGATCGTGCCCTCGGCCAGCGCGGCGAGGTCGTGGAGGGTCTCGATCCACTCGACCAGGCGCGGATCGTCGGGCTGCTCGATCGCCAGCGTGTTGGCGGCCTTGACCACGGCGTGATCGGGGTTGAGCTCGAGGATCCGCGCGCTGCTGCCCAGCTTGGTCCCGGGTTGGGCGAGTCGCAAGATCCGCTCCATGTTGCGGCTGAGCCCGCCCGCCGCGTCGATCAGGCACGAGGGCGACTCGGTCAGCCGCTTCGAAGCCTTGACCGAACGCACCCGCTCGCCGAGCACCGCCTTGGCCTTGGCCAACAAGGGATCGATCGCCGAGGGCTCGTCGGGCTTGTCCTTGGGCTCGTCGCTCGAGTCGTCGTCGTCCTGCTTGTCGTCCTCGCGCTCGATCTCGCCTTGGGTGACGCTGCGGAATTCCTTGCCCTCGAACTCGGCCAGGCTCTGCAGGACCCACTCGTCGACCGGATCGCTCATCAGCAGGACGTCGTAGCCCTTGGCCCGGATGCCCTCGAGGTGGGGGCTGTTGCGCAGCGCCTGCTCGTCGGGACCGGCGATGTAGTAGATGACCGACTGGCCCTCGGGCATGCTCGCGACGTACTGCGTCAGCCCGAGCAGCGTGTCGGCCTGGCCGGCCGAGCGCCAGCGCAGCAGCTTGGTCAGCTCGTCGCGGTGGCCCTGGTCGAGGTGCAGGCCCTCTTTGATGACCGAGCCGAATTCGGCCCAGAGCTTGGCGTACTTGTCGGCGTCTTGCTCGGCCAGGTCGGCGAGCTGCTTGAGCACCTTGCGGGTCAGCTGGCGCCGGATCGCCGCCAGCGACTTGTTCTCTTGCAGCATCTCGCGCGAGACGTTGAGCGGCAGGTCCTCGGAGTCGACCACGCCTCGAACGAAGCGCAGGTACTGGGGCAGCAAGGTGTCGCAGTTCTCGATCACCAGCACGCGGCGGGCGAACAGCTGCAGGGCCTTGCGGTCCTCTTGGAAGAGATCGGCGGGCGCCCGACCGGGCACGTAGAGCAGCGCGTGGAATTGGATCGGAGCGTCGGCCGAGAAGTGGATGCGGGCGAAGGGCTCGTCGCCCGGCATCACGAAGCCGCCCATCACGTGCTTGTAGAACTCGCCGTACTCGTCGTCGCTCAGCTCGCTCGGGCTGCGGGCCCAGATGGCCGCCGCCGCGTTGACCTGCTTGGGCTCGTCCTTGCGCTCGCCCTGCTCGTCGACCAGCGCGAGCTTGATCGGGTGGGTGACGTAGTTGCTGTAGCGCTTGATCAGCCCTTCGAGGCGCCAGCGCTCGAGGAACTCCTTGGCCTCGCCCTTGAGGTGCAGCTCGATCGTCGTGCCTCGCTTGGCTCGCTGGCCGGGCACGATCGTGAAATTGCCATCGCCCGACGAGCGCCAGACGACCGCCTCGGAGCCCGGCGCACCCGACAAGCTGGTGACCACGACCTCGTCGGCGACCATGAACGCGCTGTAGAAGCCGACGCCGAACTGGCCGATCAGCTTGACCTCGCTGGCCTCGGTGATCTGGCCCTCGGCCCGAGCCTGACGCAGCTCCTCGAGGTAGCGCAGGGTGCCCGAGTGGGCGATGGTCCCGAGGTTGCGCGACGCCTCCTCGCGGGTCATGCCGATGCCGCTGTCTTCGAGCATCAACACGCCGCGCTGCTTGTCGGCGGTGACCAGGATCTCGAGCGGGAGATCGGTGCCGGTTAGCGTGGGGTCGACCAGGGCCTGAAAGCGAGCCTTGTCCAGCGCATCGGCGGCGTTGGAGATGAGCTCGCGCAGGAAGATCTCGCTGTTGGTGTAGAGCGAGTTGGTGACCAATTTGAGCAAGGCCGCGACTTCGGCCTTGAACTCGTGCTGCTCGGGTGCGGGGGTTTCGGCGCTCACGGGGCGGAAGGTAAAGCCGCCCGGCGATGGGTCAACCCTTCGCGGGGGTGTGAGATCGCCAACTTGTCTTTCTGGTCCGTGAGCGCGTGTCGGCCCCATCCTAGCCAGCGCCCGAGAGAGGGCGAAGCCACGCGGGCTCCCGAGCATGACGCATCGCTGGCGTAGTACGTTGCCGGGGCCGACCGCACACGAGCGTGGCGGTATTGTTCGCCGCGCTGTGTTCCGGTACCATGGGCCATGGTCGAGTGGCACGCAAAACTGGTGAATCCAGTCGATAGCACCTCCAATGTTCGGCTGGACGGTACATCGTATTGGAACGAGCTTCGGCTTCCTCCGCCCTCAGACCGGGTGAGTCCACCGGATGCACAGGCATTTCGTCTGCACTGGAAGCTCAATGACGTCGCCGACGCACGAAAGCCATCGGTCGGGGACTTGATCTTCCTCGTCCAGAACTTGCGCGCGGAAGACCGAGCACAAATGAGCGACGCGAGGAAGAACGCGGTCGGCGAAAGTACGGTGGTGGTGACCCACGTCGTCGAGGTACTGGACCGTACTCCCGCGCTTGGCGGTTCCTGGCCCGCACGCCTGGTGAGGTCCTGGCTGGCAATACCTTTCGCCCTAGCCCCCACCGCGCCAGAACTCTTCGGGTTCAACGTGGGACCCCTGCAAAATGGACTGCTCACGGCGCTCCCCGGCGAGCGGAAGCTGCCCGCCGATTTGAACAACAACACCTGGCGCGAAGCGATCCTCGCCCGGTTGGAGCTGCCGCACCTGCCTCATTGACGTGGGGGCTGGTAGGCGAAGTACGTCCACTTCGCGCAGCAGATGGAAGACCCGGAGGCGATCTCCCCCTCACTTCCTGATCAACCAGGATGGTCAGCTTCAGCCCAATGAGGACGTGCGGGAGTTCATTCGGCTCTTCGTCGAGCTGTCGCGCTGCCCGAATTCGACGCGCTGCAGCAGACCTACTACGAGTATCTGACTTTCGACAACCAGCCCGTCGTGTATGGACGTCGACCTCGAGGCCGACGACCAGCCGACCCCTCAGATCTACTCGGCGACGATCCGCTGCCTGGTGTCGGGCTACGCGGGCCAGGATCTTTTCGGCCCCAATGACACGCTCCAACGTGCAGTGACCTTGAAGATCGACTATCCAAGCCAACACGCCCGCGAGCGCCCCAGCCACGCGAACGCCTAAGCGTCCTTGAGTTCGCCCATGCGGATGGCCTCGTCGTGGGCACGCAGCTCCGCAATCACATCATCGATCTCCCCATCCATGAACCCCGGCAGGTTGTGGCGGGTCAGGCCGATCCGGTGATCGGTGATCCGGTCCTGCGGATAGTTGTAGGTGCGGATCTTCTCGGCTCGGTCGCCGCTGCCGACTTGTTCGCGGCGCGAGGAGGCGCGCTCGGTCTCGACTCGTTCGATCTCGATCTCGAGCATCTTGGAGCGGAGCCGCTTGAGGGCCAGCTCGCGGTTCTTGATCTGCGACTTCTCTTGGTCGACGCGCAGGCTGATGCCGGTCGGCTTGTGGATGATGCGGACGGCGGAGTCGGTGGTGTTGACGTGCTGGCCGCCCGAGCCGCTCGAGCGCATGGTCTCGAATTCGAGGTCGGCGGGGTTGATGTGGACGTCGACCTCTTCGGCCTCGGGCATGATCGCGACGGTCGCGGTCGAGGTGTGGATTCGGCCTTGCGACTCGGTCGCGGGCACGCGCTGGACTCGATGGACGCCGCGCTCGAACTTGAGCACGCCATAGACGTCGCGGCCGCGGACGAGCCCGCTGATCTCCTTGAAGCCGCCGGCGGAGTTCTCGGAGAACTCGACCTGTTCGATCGACCAGTGCCGGCGCTCGGCGAAGCGGTTGAACATGCGCCAGAGGTCGGCGACGAAGAGGCCGGCCTCGTCGCCGCCGGTGCCGGCGCGGATCTCGAGGATGATGTTCTTGCCGTCGTTGGGGTCGCGCGGGGTCAGGAGGCGGATGAGCTCGGCCTCGGTCGCTTCGCGGCGAGCGTCGAGCTCGCGCACGTCGGACTGGGCCAGGTCGCGCATGTCCGGGTCGTCGAGCAGCAAGCGAGCGTCGTCGAGCTGACGCTCGACCTCGCGCAGGCGGTGCCAGGCTTCGACGAGGGGCGAGACCTCGGCGTGCTCGCGGGCGAGCTCGAGGAAGCGGCGCTTGTCGGCGGCGATCTCGGGATCGCAGATCATCTCACCGAGCTCTTCGTGCCGCTCTGCGATGCTCTCGATCTTGGTTCGAAGCTGCGCCTGCATGAGCCCCCTCGGCGGGCGGCAGGCTTAGCACGCTCCCACCACTGCACGGATCATGGGTGAGTGTGGTCCATCACGGTCACGAAATTGTCCCGCCTTGAAGGCTGGTGCGAGTTCAGGCGACCGAACCCCTGGCCCTTCGCGGTGGAGCCGGGTATGACTCGGCCGCGATGGGCGATGAGCGTCGTTGGGCCGCGCGCTATCAGTTCCTCGAGGAGCTCTGGCGCGAGCGCGATCGGATCGTGTTCGACCCCGAGCTCGAGCATGCGCTGCATGCTGGGAGCGAGGGCTCGCCGGCCGAGCTGCTCGGTCGCTTGCTGCCGGACGCCGAGCCCGACGCTCGCGTGTGGATGACGCTGACCAACGACCGCCGCGCGGCTGGGTTCGCCCGCGCTCGCTCGGGCACGGTCTTCGTCGGGCTCGACGCGGCGACCGAGCTCGCGACCGACGAAGCTTGGCAGGTCGCGCTGATCCAGCTCCCGCAGCTCGCGCTCGGTGAGGGCAGCGGCCGCGAGCAGCTCGGCGCCGACTTGAGCGCGCTGCTCGACGTGCTCGGCGACAAGGCCAGCGACGACCCCGAGCGCAGCGTGGTGATCGCGGTCCCCTGCGAAGCCGGCAACGAGGAGCTCGCCTTCGAACGGCTGACCGGGCTGGTCGAGGAGCTCTTCAGCGACGCGCGGATCTATGGGCTCGCGCGGCCTGGCATGGTCGCGGCCTACGACTTCGGCCGAATCCTCGAGGACGAAGCCAGCGACGAAGACGAGGACGTGGCGATCGAGGTCGACACCACGCTCGGCAGCGATCCTCGCTTCGATCTCTACCTCGCGGTGATCGGTGATCGGCTGCCTGCCGAGGGCCTGACCTTCCTCGAGCTGCCGCCCGACGAAGCCGGCCGAACCCGCGCGGGCGAGGTCGGTGACGATCTCGGCGCGATGAAGGCCCAGCTGGCCGAGGCCCAGCGCCGCGGCGACCTCCAGGCGATCGAGCGACTGACCTTGCTCGAGAAGCTCGAGCAGGCCGAGGACCGCGCGGCTGGCCTCGATGACGAGCTCGAGCGGCTTCGTGATCCCGCGGGCGCCAGCGTGGCCTCCGGCGCCAGCCAACAAGAAGGTCCGCGCCTCGACGCCGTGCTGGCCCGCGAGCAGACGCTCCGCTGGGAGCTCGAGCGCGTGCGGGGCGAGCTCGACAACCTCCGCGCTCGCCCGGTCGAGACGCTCGAGGCCGAGGCCGCCTCGCTGCGGGCCCGACTCGGCGCCGCCGAAGCTCAGGTCGAGCGACTCCAGGCCGAGGCGAAGGCGGCCGAGGAGCTCGGCGAGGACGAGGACGAGGACGGGGATTTCGACGAGCTCGAGGGCGAGGACGCGGTCAGCTTCGAGGTCGTCGTCCAGGGCGACGCCGAGGCCGGCTCCCGCGACCGCCAGCGGATGCGCGGCCAGATCGACCGGCTGCTGCTCCGGCTCGAGCGAGGCGCCGAGCTCTCGGCGCTCGAGCTCCACCGCGAACTCGCGGCCCTGCGCCGCGCCTTGACTCGCTAGCATCCTCTAGCGGCGCCCGAACTCGCGGCGCCCGAACTCGCGGCGCCCGAACTCGGAGCCCGCCCGCTCGGCTTGCTTGGGGCGGATGACCGGGTCTATGCTGGTTTGGCGCTGGCCACGAGCCCGCGCAGCACCGACCTGCCGCCTGACCAGCGGCTCACTCCGCTCCACGCCTCGCCGGACCTCGGGTCTCGGCGCATGCAGCTTCGTGCCTGACCAGCGCGCGGCGAAGCGGACTTACCCCCGGGTCGAACCGGGGCCTTCGAAGCGAGAACTTTCATGCGAGTCGATCCCAATACTTCCAAACCTGATTGGTCTGCCCTCGAGACCGCCTTCGAACACAACGCGCCCGAGACCAACAGCTACCTCGACCTCGAGAGCGGGCAGGTCGTCACCATCGTCGACAGTCGGCCCGAAGACGAAGAGAAGCGGCTCGCCATCCGCCGCAACGCAGCCCGCTTCGTCCACCTCGATCCCGCCTCGTCGCGCGAGCAGTACCGCTGGATGGAGCGCTTCGTGTCGTCGGTGCTCGACACCGCGCTGCGCGACCGCCTGATCCTCGCGATCGACGGCAAGGGTGCGTTCCGGCGCTTCAAGGACGTGCTGCTCTCCTACCCGGTCGAGCGCGATCGTTGGTTCAGCTACCGGGCCAACCTGCTCCACATCTACATCAACCAGTGGCTGCGGGCGAAGGACATCGTGATCGGTGAAGACCCGCCCTGGGGCGCGCCCGATCAGCCGACCGAGCCCGACATCCCGCTCGAGAAGCCGGTCGGTCGTCGTGGCGAGGGCCCGACCGAGACGCTGCGGACCAAGGCCAAGGATCTGGTCGAGCAGCTGCCCGCGCTCGAGCTCCCCGCCGCGATCGCGTACCTGCGCTTCCTCGGCGAACGGATGCCCTCGGTCCACGAGTGAGCGCCCGCGCGACGGCCAGCGGCGCGCGGCTCGAGCTGCGTCGCTTCATCGGGGTCAGCCTCGGCGGTGGTCGAGGCAAGACCACCGCCGTCGCGCGGCTGGAGCTCGATCCGATCACCGGCGCGCTGACCTTGGCCGAGGCGCGGGCCCGCTGGGGTCAACGCGGTGGCGGCGAGGTGGCCAAGGACGACGACGAGCACGGCGAGGCGGCGTTCCGCGACGACGTGCTGCTGCGCTGGCTCGGCGACTGGGTCGACGAGCAGAGCGTGGTCGCCTTCGACGCCCCGCTGACCATGCCGCCCTGCGTCCGCTGCCAGTTGGCGTGCCCGGGCATCGACGCCTGCGAGGTTCCGGTCGTGGTCTGGATGCGCAACCACGCCGGCCGGCTGAGCATTCGAAGCGGTCGCAGCGATCCGAGCAAGCCCGCGGTCACGCCCTACACCCAGCGGGCGACCGAGCTGCTGCTCGAGCGCGCGACCTTGCAGCCGCGCGAGGCCCTCGGCCAAGGCATGGGTCCGCTCGCGGCTCGAGCGACCTACCTTCGCCGCGCCCTCTCCCCTCGCCTTCGCCTCCACGAGAACCTGATCGAGGTCCACCCGCGGGCCACGCTGATCCGTCGCTTTGGCCTGCGTGAGGAGCGAAAGAGCCGCCAAGGCGAGGTCGAGCGAACCTGGGAGACGCGCAAGACCATGCTCGCCTCGCTGGTCGAGGGCTTGACCTTCGATCGCGTCTGGCCCGAGCTGGTCGTCCGCAACGTCCACGTCTTTCACGCGGTCGTCGCTGCGTTCACGGCGTGGTTTTGGGCGCGCGAAGGCTGGCAAGGCCCGGCCGATCTGCTCGAGCTCGAGCCGCCTTCGCCCGAGCCGCCCGGACCGACCACGCCACCGCCCAATCGCTTGGTCGCGCCGATCGCCGAGCTCGGCGATCTGTGGCTCGAAGACGGCTGGATCTGGACGCCTCCGCTGCGCCGCCCTTGACCCTCGAAAGCGCGTCAGGCCATGTTCGCGCCCCAGCCGGAAGCCCTGATGACGATGCTCCACGTGTTCAAGTCCAAGCTCCACCGCGCGACGGTGACCCACGCCGATCTCGACTACGAGGGCAGCGTGACGATCGACGCCGACTTGATGAGTGCGGCGCAGATCCACGAGCACGAACAAGTCCACGTTTGGAACGTGACCCAGGGGACCCGGCTGGTCACCTATGCGCTGCGCGGTGAGCCCGGCAGCGGCATCATCTGCATCAACGGCGCAGCCGCACACAGGGTCGCCCCGGGCGACAAGGTCATCCTCGCGACCTTCGCGGAGATTCCGGCCGAGGCGATCGCGGATTGGCAGCCGACCGTGGTTCTACTCGATGATCACAACGCGATCGCCAGCGCCGAATACCGTGAGCTCGCTGGTCCCGCACGACGCCTGGCCTGAGCCGCAACCGCGTTCGCAGCACCCGGCACTTCCCCATATCCAGTGGTTGGGCCGCTGAGGTAGGCTCGCTGGGTGAGGCTTGCCATGGTTCAGCGTATCGCCGGTTGTGTCGTCGTCGCGTGTGTGGGTCTGAGCTCGGGCTGTGCGGACTCGGGTGGCGACGAAGGCTGGACCTCCTTCGGCCAGACGACCTTCACCACCGTCAACGACGGCTTGGACGAGGTCGACGAGTCGACGGACTCGGCTGGGACCACGGATGGCGAGTCGACCTCGACCGATAGCTCGACCTCGACCTCGACCACCGATGGCGAGACCACGACGACGACCACCACGGACAGCGGCGACGACTGTGGCAACGGTGTGGTCGATCCCGGCGAGGGCTGCGACGGAGCCAACTTCAACGGCCAGAGCTGCATGGGCTTGGGCTTCGCGGGCGGCAACCTGACCTGCACCGCCGACTGCCAGATCAACAGCTCGGGCTGCACCAACGGCGGTGGCGGCGGCAACCAGCCGGCCGATGGACTCTACTCCGAGTGCCTGATCCCGGAAGACTGCGCGGGCACCGATGGCTGCGCGACCGTGACGATGAACGGCCAGGTCGATCCCTTCGCCGGCTACTGCACCAACTTCTGCTTCAGCGACGCGGAGTGCGACCTCGGCCTCGGCGGCACCGCGATCCCGGTCTGCAACAACGAGATCGACTCCTACTGCGAGCTGCTCTGCACCGGCGGTCTGACCTGCCCGGTGCCCATGCAGTGCGTCGCGCTCGCGGGCAAAGACGTCTGCTACTGATTCCTCGATCATTGCACCACGAGCAGCCACTGCTCGGCCGGTCGGGGTTGGACTATCCTCAGGGACTGTGAGCCTTGCCATGATTCAGCGCGTCATCCCCTTCAGCTCGTTGGTCCTCGTCTTCGCTGCTTCGTCGGGCTGTTCGACCGGCGACGACGACGGCACGGCGTTCACGTTCAGCCCCTCGACCTTCGGATCGGCGGGCGACGAGATCGACACCGACACCGACACCTCCGACAGCGTCGACACCACCGCCGACAGCTCGACCAGCACGAGCGAGAGCAGCGACACCTCGACCAGCACGAGTGACAGCAGCGACACCGCGACGACCAGCACGAGCGACAGCAGCGACACGACCACCACCACCGGTGGCGACGACTGCGGCAACGGCGTGATCGATCCGGGTGAGACCTGCGATGGGCTCAACTTCAACGGCGCGAGCTGCATGGTGCTCGGCTACGACGGCGGATCGCTGGCCTGCAACGCCAACTGTGCGGTCGACATCTCGGGCTGCTCCAACGCCGCGCAGCCGGGGCTCGGCCAGCTCTATTCGAACTGCCTCGACTCCGCCAACTGTCCGGGGCTGGACGGCTGCGCGACGATCACCAACCAGGGCGAGGTCGATCCCTTCGACGGCTACTGCACCAACCTGTGCACCACCGACGCCGACTGCTTCGCCAACACCGGCGGCACGGCGGTCCCGCAGTGCAACGACGAAGCCAACCCCTATTGCGAGCTCGATTGTTCGGGCGGCAAGACCTGCCCGGGCGGCATGGAGTGTCTGTCGCTCGTCGGCGGCAAGAAGCTCTGCTACTGAGTCCGCGACTGCGCCGCGCAACGCCTCGTGTCGTGCGCGGATTCGCCAGCCAGGACTGCGAGGACAGTCAGGTGCGAGCCCGACAGCGCGAATGGTATCGTCCGCTCAGGTGATGCCGACGCGCACTTCGAGTTCGCACGTGATCGCTTGGAGTTCGCCTTGGCGATGACGATCGTGCTGGTCGAGCCTCGCGTCGAGCGACGCGAGCTGCTCGCCGTGGGCCTGCGTGGCGCCGGCCATCAGGTCGAGGCGATGGCCGACCTCGACGCCGCAGCGCCGACTCGAGCGGCTGACCTCGCCATCGTCGGCGGCCCCGATCCGGTCGAGACCTGCGCGGTGCTGCGCCGAACAGGGCAAGTCCGCTGGATCCTCGCCCTGGTCGCGCCGGGTCAGACCTCGATCGCGCTCGGAGCCGGGGCGCACGACTGCGCGGGCGATGCCGCCACGCTCGCCGAGATCCTGGTCCGGATCGAGGTCGCCGCGCTGCAAGGCTCCTTCGCCGCCAACCCGCTCACCCAGATCACGCAGAGCTCCGGCGACGAGCTCGACGGCCTCCTGCCCAAGGTCAGCACCCAGCAGCTGCGAGCGATCCTCGACCTGCTGCCGACGCCGACCGGCATGCTCGACGCCACCGGCAAGTTCGTGCAGTGCAACGTCGCGCTCGAGCGGGTGTTCGGCGTGCAGTTCGGCTCGGTCCCGGGCCGCCACATCGGCGAGTTCTTCACCGCCGACGACGTCGAGGCGATCCTCGCCGCGATCTTGCGCGAGGGTCGAGTCCGCGATCAGGAGCTGCACGCGGTCGACCACGAGGGCCACGCCTACTGGGTCGCCGGCAACGCGTCGTGGATCCCGCATGGATCGACCGGCTTCGTGCTCGGCAGCTTCGCCGACATCACCGAGCGCAAGCTGACCGAAGAGGCGCTGCGGCAGTCGGAGTCGAGCCTGCGCTCGGTCCTCCACGCCTCGCCCGACGGGATCATCGTCCACTCCAAGGGCCGCTACTTGTTCGTCAACCCGGCCGCGGTCCGCCAGCTCGGCTTCTCGAACGCGTCCGAGCTGATGCACACCAGCATCTTCGAGCGGGTTCACCCCGACGAGTACGCGGCCGTCCGCGATCGGATCAACGCGATGGCGGCCTCGGGCCGGCCCGCGGTGCCGCTCGACATTCAATTTCTGCGAGCCGACGGCGAGATCTTCGTCGGCGAGGTCGCCTCGATCCCGGCCACCTTCGACGGCCAGTCGGCGATCATCTCGATCATCCGCGACGTCGGTGAGCAGCGGCGGCTGCAGAGCCAGCTCTACCTGGCCGACCGGCTCGCGACCGTCGGCACGCTCGCGGTCGGGGTCGCTCACGAGATCAACAACCCGCTCTCGTGGGTGATGGGCAACCTCGGCTTGCTGGCCGACGAATTCGACCGACAGATCGCGCTGCGCGAGCAAGAGCCGATCGATCCGACCGCGGTCGTCCGCTCGCGCGCGCGCGTCCGCGAGCTGCTCGGCCGCGCGCAAGAGGGCACCGAACGCGTCCGGCGAATCGTTCGCGACCTCGGCCGCTTCGCGCGATCGGACGAGGGCGGCGACGGGACCACCGACATCCACGCGCTGCTCGACTCGACGCTCGAGATCGCCGACGTCCAGATCCGCCACCGCGCCCGGCTGGTCCGCGACTTTCAGGCCAAGCAACGCGCGCGCGGGAGCGAGGCCCGACTCGGTCAGGTCTTCCTCAATCTGCTGGTCAACGCCGCCCAAGCGATCGTGCCCGGCTCGACCCGCGACAACCAGATCCGCGTGGCGACCCGGGACGTCGTCGACGAGCGCGGCGAACGGGTCGAGATCATCATCAGCGACACGGGCGCGGGCATCCCCGAGAAGATCCGCGCGCGGATCTTCGACCCCTTCTTCACGACCAAGCCGGTCGGCGAAGGCACGGGCATCGGCCTCGCCATCTCGCACAGCATCGTCAGCGCGGTCGGTGGCCAGATGGACGTCGAGAGCGTCGAGGGCAAGGGCACCACCTTTCGGGTCACCTTGTTCGCGGCCCAGGGCGACGAGCCCAACACGCCGACGCAGGCGATGCGCCGCGATCCGAGCGAGGCCAACCCGGCCGCCAAGGCCCGGGTCCTGGTCGTCGACGACGAGCCGTTGATCCGCGAGATGGTCTGCGACGCGCTCGCCGAGCATCAGGTCGAGGCGGTCGCGTCCGGCCGCGAGGCGCTGCCGCGGATCGTCGACGAAGACTGGGACCTGATCTTGTGCGACATGATCATGCCGGAGGTCTCGGGCGTCGAAGTCTGGGAGCGGCTCGGCGAACTCCGCCCCGAGGCCCGGAGCAAGCTGGTGTTCATGACGGGCGGCGACTTCTCGGGCAAGTCGGCCAACTTCATGGACAGCGTGTCGGTCCGCCGGCTCGAGAAGCCCTTCTCGATCAAGGCCCTGCGCGCGCTGGTTCGCAAGGCGCTGCGCGCCAGCTCGTCCTGAGTGATCCTTCGCGGACGCGGACTCGGTCGTTCCTTCGCGGGCGCTGACTCGGTCGTTCCTTCGCGGACTCTCGTTGCCCTGACTCACAGACGCGCGAACAAGTCCGCAATCGCGACCCCACCCAAACGCTCCCGCCCATGCGGCGCCGCGTAGTCGAGCACAGGCCCCTGCGCGACGATTCGAGTCGGGTTGATGCCCTCGTGGCTGGCGTAGTAGTGGCGGCGGATGTGGTCGAAGTCGCAGGTCGCCGCGACCCCCGGCGCCTGCCAGAGCTCGCGGACCAGCCCCCACAAGTTCGGGTAGTCGACGATCCGTCGGCGGTTGCACTTGAAGTGGCCGTGGTAGACGGGATCGAAGCGGATCAGCGTGGTGAACAGGCAGATGTCGGCCTCGCTCGGGCGATCGCCCGCCAGCCAGCGCTGCTGCCCGAGCACCTGGTCCCAGTGATCGAGCGCGGCGAAGACCTCGTCGACCGCGTCGTCGTAGGCCGCCTGCGAGCTGGCGAAGCCGGCTCGATAGACGCCGTTGTTGATCGGCTCGTAGATCGCGTCGATCGCCGCGTCGACCCGCTCGCGCAGCTCGGGCGGGCACAGGTCGACCGGGTGCTCGGCGATCTCGACGAAGGCGTGGTCGAGCATCCGGATGATCTCGCGCGACTCGTTGTTGACGATGGTTCGGGCCTCGCGATCCCAGAGGATCGGCACGGTCACCCGGCCGCTGTAGTGGGGATCGGCGGCGACATAGACCTCGCGCAGGTACTGGCTGCCGAGCAGCTTGTCGGCGCTCGCTCCAGGCACGCTCGGGTCGAAGCGCCAGCCCTGATCACCCATGAAGTGGTCGACCACCGACACGTCGATCGCTCGCTCGAGCCCGAGCAGCGCCCGCATGATCAAGGTCCGGTGGGCCCAAGGACACGCGAGCGAGACGTAGAGATGATAGCGGCCCGCGGCGGCGACGAAGTCTGGACCCTCGGCTCGAACCCAGTGACGAAAGCGCGTCTCGGGTCGGACGAAGCGCCCCTGCGCGTCCGGCTGATACCACTCGTTCGTCCATACACCGTCGACGAGGCGTCCCATCGCGACAGCCTACGTCAGCGAGCCCGCGCGGTTGGCCTCGTCGTCGATCTTCGCGCTTCTAAAATTTCGCTCGCCGCCATCCGATCGTCGAATCAGCGAATCGCTCGCGCATCAGCCGAGCAGGACGAGGCCCAAGCCCATCCACACGCCGCCGAAGAGCATCCACAAGCAGGTGTAGCCGACGATGTCGCGCGCGCGCACGCCGGTCACCGCGAGCAAGGGCAGCGCCCAGAAGGGCTGGATCATGTTGGTCCACTGATCGCCATAGGCGATCGCCATCAGCAGGGTCTTCGGCGCGACCCCGGTGTCGAGCGCGGCCTGCATCGCGATCGGCCCTTGCACGGCCCACTGCCCGCCGCCCGAGGGCACGAGCAGGTTGACCAGGCCCGCGCTCAGGAAGGTCGCGAGCCCGAGCAGCGCGGGCCCGGCCGTCGCGATCACGCTCGAGAGCAGGCCCGAGAGGCCCGAAGCGGCCATCAGCGCCATGATCCCGGCGTAGAGCGGGAACTGCAGGACGATCCCGGTGCAGCCTCGGATGCCGCGCTCGCACGCGGCCAAGAAGCGATCGGGTCGACCGTGGAGCAGCATCGCGAGGGTCCACAGCGCGAGGTTGACGGTGTCGAGATCGAGCTGGCCGACCCCGCGATGCAGCACGATCGAGACCAGGCCGGCGAGCATCGGCAGCGCCAAGAGCCAGACGATCCAGGGCGAGCGCTCGAGCGCCTCGAGTCGATTGGCCGCGGGCTTGTCCGCCACGGACTCGGCGTCGTCGTGCACGGGCGGCGGCTGAGCCGAGGGATCGCGGCCGCGTTTGGGCGTCAAGAAGGCGAAGAAGATCGGACCGAGCAAGAAGAGCCCGCCAGTGATGACCAGGTTGAGCGGGCTGAACAAGGTCTCGCCCAGCGGCATCGTGCCGAGCTTGGCGGCGAGCTCGGGCCCGAGCACCTCGACCAGATCCTTCTCGGCCGTGACCTTGAGCGGAGCGGTGCCCGAGAGGCCGCCGTGCCAGACCATCATGCCCGAGTAGGCCGCCGCGCAGAGCAGCGGGTAGTGCAGCCGCCAGCCCTCTCGCTCGCTGACCCGGCCGGCCTCGCGCGCGAGCAAGGCCCCGCCGATCAGGCTCAGCGACCAGCTCAGCAGCGCCAGACCGATCGACACCGCGGCGGTCAGCCCGACCAAGGTCCGCGGTCCGCTCGCGAGTCGGACCAAGCCCGTGATCCCGCGCTGCACGATCGGCGCCTCGGCCAACGCGGTCCCGACCACCAACATCAAGGTCGCTTGCATGGCGAAGGCGAGCAGCTTCCACAGCCCGCCGCCGGCCCAAGTCTCGAGCGCGACGCCGACTCGCTCGGGCAAGCCGGCCTCGCTCGGCGCGCCTGGCCAGTCGCCGAACGCGAGCGCGGCGAGCAAGACCACGACGCTCAACGCGACCGCCAGCACGAAGGGCTCGGGGGTCACTCGACCAAAGCCTCGGCGGAAACGCAGACCGAGCCGAACGAGCAGGCCCATGACCACCAGCGTGCCGAGCCCTGCGCGAAAAGTCGAGCGCTCGCGCGGCGCGATGCTGGCCATGATCGAATCAGCGCCTCGCTGGCACCAAGGGGTATGGCCTCGGCTCGCGCTCTGCTTCGTTCGTGGCTCGCTCTCGCGCTGATTGGCTGCGCCGACTCGGGCTCGATCTCGGACGACGAAGTCGGCGAAGACACGGGCGACGGCGATGGCGAGGGCCCCCTGCCCGAGGTCGGGCTGCGCTGCGCGGCCGCGAGCGCGCCCGAGCTGGCCGCAATCGGTGGGTTCAGTGGGACGCTCGACCCCCGCATGTTCGGGCCTTGCGGGCACCTGGCCTATCACGACGACCAAGGCCAAGGCTGGCTGATCGCGCCCGATGGAGCGCGCAGCGAGCTCGAGCACCTCGGCTACGACCTGGTCTTCGCGCCGAGCGGCGAGCTCATGGCCTGGGAGCGCGACCTCGATGGCGGCCTGACGCTCCGCGACCTGCTCGGTGGCGGCGAGCGAGTGCTCGACGCGAGCGGCACGACCGACGCGTTCGGCTTCGTCCCTCGCTTCGCCGAGCCCAGCTTTGGATCATGGCTCTGGTCCTGCGAAGACGGCCTGCTCGAGCGCCACGACCCCGACACCAGCGAGATGATCGCCGAGTCGGTCGTCTGCGGCAGCGTCGTCGGCAGCCTCGGCAGCCCTCGGATCGCCTATGCCGATCAAGCCGGCCGCGTCTGGATTGCCGACCTCGACAGCGACGAGGTGATCGGCAGCGACGACCTCGAGTACGCGGGCTACGACGGGAGCAAGCGCGACGACACGCTCTGGCTCGACTACGAGGGCGCGGCGCTGCTCCACGTCGGCGTCGAGTGGCAAGGCGATCCCGACGTCGACTCCGAGTGGCCGGTCGAGCTGTGGTCGCGCTTGGTCGACCACGAAGGCGCGCTGCTGCTCGACGAGCCCAGCCTGCGCCTCCAACAGGCGCCGCGCCGCGCCGCGCCGCGCCGGTGTTCGTGCTCGGCCAAGGCACGATTCGACGGCTCGACGCGGGCGCGCTGTCCAGCGTCGACGAGGGGCTCGACTCGATCGCCTTGGCCGGGTCGGGCGAGCTCTTCTACACGACCGAAGCCGACGCCGTGCTCGCGCTCGAGCTCGACGCCACGCTGCCGCCGACCGCGATCGCCGAGCTCGATACCCCGGTCGCGCTGCGGCCCTCGAACCAAGCGAGCCGGCTCGCGCTCGCGCACCACAGCGGGATCTGCATCGTCGACGCGCTCGGCGAGTGCGATCGCATCTTGCTGGCCCTGCGCCTGTGGGATCGCCAAGCCGGCCTCGATCCCCGCCGCTGGCTCTCGACCTCACCTTGGAACTTGGTCGCGACGCTCGAGGAAGGCGACACCCTGGCCATCGGCGCGCCGGTCGAGGCCGAGGGCCCGACCTACGCCGGTGAAGTGCCGAGCCCGCGCGTGCTCTGGCTCGATCAGGAGGGCGTCATCCAAGCCGAGCTGCCGGCGGGCAACGGCGGGCTGGCGATCCGGCAGAGCTTCGAACTCGGCCAAGGTCGCGTGCTCTTCGAGTACCAGTCCGAGCTCGGCAAGGGCGAGCTGATGCTGGCCCGCTCCGGGAGCGCCGGGTTCAGCTCGCTTGCGCCCGAGGTCGACGTCGCGCTGCTGCAAGCCTTGGTCGACGCGCGAGCCGAGCGAGTCGCGTTCGTGGCCGAGGGCAGCCCGAGCACGCTCTGGTTCGGCGCGCTGCCGCAGTAGCGCCGGGGCGAGACTACGCGTCTACGCGAGCGTATCGAGCCCGGCCATCCGGCAGAACGTGGGCCAAGGATGATTCGCTCATCGCTCCAATCGAACCAAAGTTGCGCCGCGCTTCGGTGAGCGTCATGCGATTGGGCCCGCTCACCTTCTCGGGATCGCGCCCCCCATCCTCCTCCCAGAAGCAAACCGGGCAAACATCGAAGCCCAGCTCGGTGAGCGTCCGATAGCCACAACAAGCGCAGCCTCGGAGCCGCTCGACTTCGCCTTCGACTCGCTCGACCCGACCGAGCTCGGCCAAGCAAGCTTCGAGATAGCCGTTCACCACCCCGACAAACGAACGCCGGAGCGCGAGGCAGAGCAGCGGCTCCACGAGTTCATCCATGGGATCGAGGGGAAGCTCGGCCTCGAGCACCGCACGGAGCCGGGCAGGCAGGCTCGCGAAGTCCGGGTCGTCCGCGTCGATGGCCTCCCAGCCGAGCAACATCGACGCCCGTTGCTCGGGCGTCAGTCGACGGACCCGAGCCTCCGCGATCTCGACGATCGCCGCTCGCCGGTCCATGAGCTCAGCCGACCCCGAAGGCCTCGATGCGCGCGCGCAGATCCGCGGGCAGCTCGACACCCTGGCCATGCCCGGGGCTCGCCGGGTCGAGGTCCATGCACACGCACACGCTCGCGCCGCGGACCCGCGACTCGCCCTGCGCTCCGGTGATCGCGTAGGCGAAGGCGATCGAGCTGCGGCCGAGCCGAGTCACGCGCAGCGCGATGGCTATGGTCTCGCCGAAGCGACTCGGTCGCTCGAAGTCCGCCTCGCTGTGCACGGCGGGGAAGCCGAGCTTGCGGCCGCGAACGAACTCGTCGTAGCCGAAGCCGAGCTCGGCCGGGAACCAGGTCTCCATCGCCTGATGGAAGAGATCGAAGAAGCGCGGGAAGTAGACGATGCCGGCGGGGTCGCAGTCGCCGAAGCGGACCGTGTAGTTCAGCACGTGCACGCCGGGTCCCGAGCTCACGCCTGGAGTGTATTCTCGCGCCATGTCCCTCGTCGAGTACGCGAGCGCCGATGGCATCGCCACGCTGACCCTCACCAACCCACCCGCCAACTGCTACTCGCGCGACATGATGCGCGAGCTCGACGCTGCGATCGTCGAGGCCCGCTTCGATCCGGCGGTTCACGTGCTCGTGCTGCGTGGCGCTGGCGAGAAGTTCTTCTGTGCGGGGGCCGACATCTCGATGCTCGAGGGCGCGGATCCCTACTTCAAGTACAACTTCTGCCTGCATGCCAACGAGACCCTGATGCGGCTCGAGAACACGGCCAAGCTGGTGATCGCGGCGATCGACGGCCACTGCGTCGGCGGTGGGCTCGAGATCGCGTTGGCCTGCGACCTGCGGATCGCTCGGGCCGGCGCGGGCAAGTGCGGGCTGCCCGAGGTCAAGCTCGGCGTGCTGCCCGGCACCGGCGGGACCCAGCGTTTGGTTCGAACCCTCGGCAAGGCCAAGGCGATCGAGCTGATGATCACCGGCGACTTGTTCGAGCACGAGCGCGCGCTCGAGCTCGGCATCTACAACCAGCTGTGGGCCGCCGACTCGCACGCGCACTTCCACACCAAGGTGCTCGACTGGGCCAAGCAGTTCGTGCCGCCCAACACGGCCTCGCGCGCGGTCGGGCTGATCAAGCGGGCATGCCAGAGCGGGGCCGACGTCGGGCTCGCCGAAGGGCTCGCGCTCGAGCGCGAGCTCCAGCAGCGCCTGTTCGAGAGCGCCGACGCGCGCGAGGGGCTCGAGGCCCACGTCGCTCGCCGCAAGCCCGAGTTCACGGGCCGCTGACATGGCCGAGGCGTCGCAGCGCCGGACCGGCACGGTGTTCGGCCGCTACGTGCTGGTCGAGCCGATCGGCGCCGGAGCGATGGGCGAGGTCTGGGTCGCGGTCGACCCCGACCTCGATCGCAAGCTCGCGCTCAAGCTGCTGCGTCGCTCGCGATCGCGGCGCGACGACAACCCCCGCTTGCTCCGCGAGGCCCGGGCGATGGCCCGGCTCAACCATCCCAACGTCGCCGCGGTCCACGACGTCGGCGAGGTCGATGGCCAGGTCTTCATCGCCATGGAATTCGTCGCGGGCGAGAGCCTGGCCGAGTTCATCGCTCGTGGCCCGCACCCTTGGTCGACCGTGCTGCCGCTGCTGCGCCAAGCGGGCGCGGGCTTGGCCGCCGCGCATGCGGCCGGGATCGTGCATCGCGACCTCAAGCCCGCGAACGTGCTGATCGGCGCGGATGGGCGGGTCCGCGTGGTCGACTTCGGGCTCGCCTCGGCCGAGCGACGCGAGCGGCCCGACGAGCTCGGCGACGCCAGCCAGACCCTGCCGCCCGATCGCAAGGAGGCGGCCGTCGGCACGCCTGCGTACATGGCCGCCGAGCAGCACCGCGGCGAGAGCTTCGACGCGCGCAGCGATCAATTCGCGTTCTGCGTCAGCGCCTTCGAAGCGCTCTATGGCCGCCGGCCCTTCCCGGGCTCGCATCGCTACGCGGTCGCGCTCGCGATCGTCGAGGGTCGACTCACCGACGTCCCGGCCGAGGAGCAAGCGCCCGCGTGGATCCATCGAACGATCTTGCGCGGCCTCTCGACCGCGCCAGACGAGCGCTTCCCCGACATGATCGCGCTGCTCGACCAGCTCGACCGCGACCCCGCCCAGCGTCGGAATCGCTGGATCTTCGCCGGCGTCGGGTTGGCCATGGTCGTGGCGATGCTCGCAACTTGGTTGGCCTGGCCGGCCCGGCCCGATCCCTGCGCCGAGGTTGGCGAGCCAATGGCCGCGACCTGGAGCCCCGAGCATCGCGCGGCGCTCGAAGGCTGGCTGGCGAGCGGACCGACCGAGCCCTGGCGCGAGGCCGCCAGCCAGCGCCTGCTCGAAGGCCTCGACACCCGCGCGAACGCTTGGATGGCGAGCGAGCGGACCATCTGCTCGGACCGCGTGGCCAAGCGCGCGACCGATCGCCTGCTCGACGAACGCGAGCTCTGCCTCGAGCGACAGCGCCAAGCGATCGCCATGCTCACCGAGCTGCCCGAGCGCGACGCCAGCGAGCGCGCCGAGGTCCGCGACCACGCGCTCGCTCGGCCCTACGCGCTGCTGCGTGCGATCGGCGACCCGCGCCCCTGCGCCGAGCGGGTCGATCTCGGCGACACCCAGACCGATCGCGAGCAGGCTCTGGCGATCAGCCGCGCGCGGATCTGGCTGGCGATCGACCTGCCACGCGCGGCCGAGCGCGAGCTGCAAGCCTTCCCCTGTCCGAGCGCCGACGCGGACCGCTGCGCGCCCGAGCTCGCCTCGATCCAGGCCCGGACCCTCGCCCGCCTCGGCGACGCCAACCAAGCCCGGATCCTGCTCGAGCGCGTCGCGGCCGAATCTCTGCACGACGATCCAAACCTGGCCGTCCGCGCGTGGCTCGAGCTCGCCCGACTCGACTCTCTCGACCAGCCCGACCCTCTCGACGCCCCCCCACGCGCGAGCGAATGGATCGCCTACGCCGAGGCCCTGGCCGACGACCGGATCACGCCCGAGCTCCGGATCGAGGTCGCCCTCTTCGCCGCGCGACTCGAGCTCGACCGCGATCGGCCCGAGCGAGCTGCGGCCCGGCTCGACGCGGCGCTCGAGCTCGGCGCTCGCGACTCGCTGCTCGACCCCGATCTCGAGGCCAAGCTGCTCTGGACCCGCGCTCGGGCGCATCGCCAGCGCAGTGACCTCGACGCCGCGCGCATCGATGAAGCCGAGGCGCGTGAGCGACTCGAGCTCGCGCTCGGGGTCGGGCACCCGGCCATCGCCCTGCTCGACCGCTGATCTCGTCCGCTGACTCAGTCGTTTTTCTTGCGCTGATCGGGGTGCTCGTTGAACCACACCTCGATCGACTCTTCCGACAATTGCACGACCAAGTCGCCGCCGCGGACGTCGACCTGGCAGCCGAGCCGCGAGGTCGGGCGCACGTCGAAGGCCATGTCGAGCCGGTCTTCTTCCATGTCGCTGGCCTCGTCGAGATCGTCGCCGCCGCTCAACACGTAGCAGTGGCAGCTCGAGCAGGCGCACACGCCCCCGCAAGCCGAGCCCATCTTGACGTCGTGCTCTTCGGCGATCTCGAGCAGGTTCTGGCCGCGCTTGCCCTCGACGATCCGCTCGCCGTCGGGGCCTCCGAGAAAGGTGATCTTGGGCATGGTGGTCAGTGCTCGATCTCGATCAGTTCAGGCGAATGGGCCCCACGCCGCTCGGCCAGCTCGGGCTCTTCGGCCAGCGCGGCCTCGATCTCGACCAGGCTCTTGCCGGCCATCCCAGCTTGCAGCGCGCGCTCCATCCGGCGGCGTGCGAACGGCTCCGAGCGCTTCTCGAGCGCCTCGCGGGCGGCGTTGACCGGGTCGGCATGCTCGGCGCTCATGCTCGCCTCGGCCTCGCCGAGCGCGACCTCGATCGCCTCGCGCTCGCCTTCGGCCAACAAGCCCGCGACCTCGCCGACCTCGGTCAAGGCGGTGCGCACGGCCAGCACGACCCGGCCGAGCTCGACGCGAGCCTCGGCCAGGTTGCGGGCCGCGAAGTCCTCGCTCGCGTGATCGAGGCTGTCCATGACCAGCTGATCGACCTCTTCGGCCGAGAGCCCGTAGGTCGGCTTGACCTCGATGGTCTGCTTGACCCCGGTCATCAGCTCGCGCGCGGTCACGGTCAGCAGCGCGTCGGCGTCGAGTTCGAAGCTGACCTCGACGCGGGCCATCGAGGGCGGCAGCTGGGGGATGCCCTTCAGTTCGAAGCGGGCCAGCGAGCGACCGTCCTTGGCCAGCTCGCGCTCGCCCTGGACCACGTGGAAGCTCATCGCGGTCTGCTTCTCGGAGTAGTTGGTGAACACCTGGCGGGCCGCGATCGGGATGGTCGCGTTGCGCGGGATGATCTTCTCGACGATCCCGCCCATGGTCTCGAGCCCGAGCGAGAGCGGCACGACGTCGAGCAAGGTCACGCCCTCGCGCGCGCTGCCGGACAAGATGTCGGCTTGGATCGCCGCCCCGTAGGCGACGACCTTGTCGGGGTCGATGTCGGCCAAGGGCTCGCGCCCAAACGCCTTGGCGACCGCGGCCCTCACCGCCGGCACCCGCGTCGAGCCGCCGACCAAGACCACGCCGTCGAGCTCGCGGCGATCGAGGCCCGCGTCCTCGAGCGTCTGTCGGCTCGCTCGCAGCGTCCGCTCGATCATCGGCGCGATCAGGGCTTCGAAGCTCGCGCGGCTGACCTCGACCGGCGCGAGGCTGCTGTGGGGCAGCTCGACCTGAACCTGGACTTCGTCGGTGAGCGCCTCTTTGGCCTTGCGTGCGCGCTGCTGGGCCTCTTGTTGCTGCACGGGCGAAGGCGTGGCGACGCCGGCGAGGTCGAGCAGCGAGCGAGCGAGCGCGCGATCGAAGTCGTCGCCGCCCAGGGCCGAGTCGCCGCCGGTCGCGAGCACCTGAAACACGCCGTCGCGCAGGCGCAAGATCGAGATGTCGAAGGTCCCGCCGCCGAGATCGTAGACGGCGAAGAGCCCCTGCCCGCCTTTGTCGAGCCCATAGGCGAGCGCGGCCGCGGTCGGCTCGGCCAGCAAGCGCAGGACCTCGAGCCCGGCGATCCGGCCGGCGTCCTTGGTCGCCTGCCGCTGCGCGTCGTCGAAGTAGGCCGGCACGGTGATCACCGCGCCCGCGAGATCACCGATCAGCTCGTCTTCGGCTCGCTCGCGCAGGGCCGTCAAGATCCGGGCCGAGACCTCGACCGGGCTGACCAAGCGCTCGGCCCCCGGATCGCCGACGTCGAGACGAATGACCTGAGGATCGGCGGAGAGCCGATAGGGATGCGCGAACGCGATGTCGTGCGGCCCGCGACCCATGAAGCGCTTGACCGAGCTGATCACCTTGGTCGGGTGCGCGAGCGCGAGCCGCTGCGCCGGCTCACCGACCAGGACCTCGCCATCGTCGGTGTAGGCGACCACCGAAGGCAGCAGCGCCCTGCCCTGCTCGTCGTCGAGCACCTGCGGCGGCGCGCCCTTGGGCGCGATCGCAACCAGGCTGTGGGTGGTGCCCAGATCGATGCCGATCGCCCGACCGGGCCGCCGCGCGCGACGGGTCGGGTTCTGATCGGGCTCGGCGATCTGGAAGAGCCCGCCGCTGGACGGGATGTCGATGCTGTCAGCCATGCTGGTTCGGGTTCAGGTCCGCGCGTCGATCTCGTCGAGGAAGCGCTTCAGGTAACGGCGGTGGACCAGCGCCAGCGCGGCCTGCCTGGTCTGGCCAGCGGCCAGCGCCGCGACGGCGGCATCGAACACGCCCTCGGTCTCGGCCTCGACCTCGTCGCGCAAGCTCGCGAGGCGCGGGCCGTCGGCGTCTTCGAGCAGCTCGCGGCGCTCGATCATCTCGATCAAGAACGCTTGATCCGGGTGCGGTGCGCCGCCTTGGCGATCGCTGGAGTCGAGGTCGACGCCGGCGAGCGCGACCAAGTACTCGGCCCGCGCGACCCGATCCCGGAGCACGCGGTAGGCCGAGTTGATCGCCGCGCTGGCCTCCATCGCGGCCCGGCGAACGTCGCTGGACTCCCCGACCACGCGGTCCGGGTGAGCCTGGCTCGCGCGCTCGAGGTAGGCGCGCTCGAGCGCCTCGCGATCGATGACGAAACCGCGGTCCAGCCCGAGCCGGGCGAAGTGATCGAGCTCAGAAGCTGATCGACTCGCCGCAGCCACAGTCGCTCTTGACGTTGGGGTTTTCGAACTTGAACCCGTGTCCACGCATGCCGGTCTCGAAGTCGAGCTTGGTCCCGTCGAGCAAGAGCATGCTCTTGGGATCGACGAGCACGCGGACCCCGTTGTCGCAGACGACCACGTGATCGTTGGCGCGCGGCGGCTTGTCCGAGAACTCGAACACGTAGGTGTAGCCGGTGCAGCCGCCACCGCGGATCCCGAAGCGGACCGCCGCCTCCGGCGTGCCGCGCTTGATCAGCTGCTCGTGCATGACCTTCGCCGCCCGCTCGCTCACGAACACGCTCGGGCGTGGGCGCTCGCTCGGCACTTCGCCGCTGGTCTGGGCTGCGCTCATCATGGCGAATCCTACTTGCTACCGTGCTTCTTCTGGTAGTCCGCGATCGCGGCCTTGATCGCGTCCTCGGCCAGGACCGAGCAGTGGATCTTGACCGGCGGGAGCGAGAGCTCCTCCGCGATCTGGCTGTTCTTGATCTGCATCGCGTCCTCGACGCGCATGCCCTTGACCCACTCGGTGACCAAGCTCGAGCTGGCGATCGCGCTGCCGCAGCCGTAGGTCTTGAACTTGGCGTCGGTGATGACGCCATCGCTGACCTTGATCTGGAGCTTCATCACATCGCCGCAAGCCGGCGCCCCAACGATGCCGGTGCCGACATCGTCCTCGGACTTGTCGAGCGTGCCGACGTTGCGCGGGTTCTCGTAGTGGTCGATGACCTTGTCGCTGTACGCCATGGTGTCTGTTTCTCCGAAGGTGAGCCCCAAAGGTCAGGGCGAGTCAGAAGCCTCCGCCGAAGCGAAGTCAGTCCGCCGAAGCAGTTCCGAGAGCCCCCGCCGAAGCGTTCCGAAGCCCCCGCCGAAGCGAAGTCCGTCCGCCGAAGCAGACTCGAGAGCCCCCGCCGAAGCGAAGTACGTCCGCCGAAGCGAAGAGCGAGCAAAGCGAGCGGAAGGGCCGAAAGGCCCTGCGAGGAGGGGGCCCCGCGAAGCGCGGGGAGGGCGGCGGAACGCCCTCCCATAATCAATGCGCGGTCCATTCGATGGAGGCGAGGTCGATCCCGTCCTGGACCATTTCCCACAGCGGAGACATCTCGCGCAAGCGCTCGACGTTCTCGCGGATCCGATCGACCACATAGTCGACCTCCTCGCGGGTGGTCATCCGGCCGATCGTCATGCGCAGGCTCGAGTGCGCCATCTCGTCGTTGAGGCCCATCGCACGCAGCACGTAGCTGGGCTCGAGGCTGGCCGAGGTGCAGGCCGAGCCCGACGAGACCGCGATCTCCTTGAGCCCCATCAGCAGCGACTCCCCTTCCACGTACGCGAACGAGATGTTCAGCGTTCCAGGCAGGTGGTGCTCGAGCGTGCCGTTGACGAAGGAGTGGGGAATCTCGCCGAGCAACCGCTCGCGCATGTGCTCGCGTAGCGCGAGGATTCGGGTCGACTCCTCGACCATCTCGCGCTCGGCGATCTCGGCCGCGGCACCGAAGCCGGCGATCAGCGGGACCGCGAGCGTGCCCGAACGGTTGCCGCGCTCGTGACCGCCGCCGTGCATCTGCGGAGCGAGGCGCACCCGCGGCCGCTGGCGCCGGACATAGAGCGCGCCGACGCCCTTGGGCCCGTAGATCTTGTGGGCCGAGATGCTCATCAGGTCGATGTTCATCGCGTCGACGTCGAGCGGGACCTTGCCGAAGGCCTGGACCGCGTCGGTGTGGAACAAGACCTTGCGCGCGTGGCAGAGCTTGCCGATCTCGGCGATCGGCTGGACCACGCCGGTCTCGTTGTTGGCCGCCATGATCGAGACCAGCAGCGTCTCAGGCCGGATCGAGCGCTCGAGCTCGTCCATGTCGATCAGGCCTTGGTCGTCGACGCCCAGCCAGGTGATCTCGAAGCCCTTGCGCTCGAGGTACTTGCAGGTGTCGAGCACCGCCTTGTGCTCGGTCACGCAGGTGATGATGTGGTTGCCCTGCCCGTGCAGGAACTCGGCCGCGCCCTTGATCGCCAGGTTGTTGGCTTCGGTCGCGCCGCTGGTGAACACGATCTCCTTGGCGGTCGCGTGGATGACTCGCGCGACCTGCTTGCGGGCCGTGTCGACCGCCTCTTCGGCGACCCAGCCGAACTGATGCGTGCGGCTGGCTGCGTTGCCGTAGTGGGTCGTGAAGTAGGGCAACATCGTCTGGACCACGCGCTCGTCGACCGGGCAGGTCGCGGCGTAGTCCATGTAGATCGGGGTCTTGACCGTCATTTCGCTGCTTCCTCGTCGCTGTTGCGCTTGCGATGAATTCCGCTGACCAGCTTGGGCTCGGTCAGGCCACCGTGGCGCTCCTCGCCGCACTCGACACACGAGTGGGTCGAGACCTCGCCACAGCTGCGGCAGGCCTCGAGATAACTCAGGCTCTCGGCGATGTCCTGCTCGAGCTGGACCAACTTGGTGATCTGCTCGCGGGTCTCGCGGAGCTTGCTCTGGAACAACTCGCGGACGCCTTGCATCGCCTCGGGGGCGCTGGCCGAGGCCTCGACCGCCTCGAGCAAGCCGCGGATCTGGTTGAGCTTGAAGCCCATGTCCTGCAGCTTGCTGATCCAGTAGACCCGGGCCAGCTCGTCGGGACCGTAGAGCCGGAACCCGCCGTCGGAGCGAGCCGGCGCGAGCAGGCCGAGCTCCTCGTAGAGATGCAGCGCCCGCACGGTCTTGCCGGTCTTGCGCGCCAGCTCGCCGATCTTCATCCGCGAGATCTTGCTGGGCCGCGCCTTGGTCTCGGACTTGTCCGAGGGCTGGAATTCTTGGATCGTCGGCCGCCCGGTGGCGACCGACCTCTGAGCGTCTGGCTTTCCGTGTGTGCCGTCCATAGAAACTCACTCTCACGTAAGAGTCCGAGTCGTGGACACACCATGCTTGGCGAAGGACCTGCTGTCAAGCAACCGCACGATCAAACTCGATCTATGGGTGAGATTCAAACGAGAAGGCCGGCGCATCTCGCGATGCGCCGGCCTCCTCGAAGCTCCTCGATTGGAGAAGCTCAGTCCTGCTTGCGCGGGGGCGGACCGGGGATGATCTTCGGACGATCGGGCCGAGGCTCGGTGCCACCGTCTGCGCCACCGTCCGCGCCGCCACTGTCGCCGCTCGGCGTGGGATCGATCGGCGTCGGCGTGGGATCGATCGGCGTCGGCGTCGGGTCGACCGGAGTCGGATCGTCAGGCGTCGGCGTCGGCTTCGGCTTCGGCTTGGTCTTCTTCTCTTCCTTCTTCTTCTGGGCCGCGATCGCGTCTTCGATCGCCTTGCTCGCGGACCCTTCCTCGATGTTCAGCTCCTCGGCGATCGCCGCGTTGCGCTGGTTGGCGACGATCGGCACGGCCAGCGCACCGACGGCAACCATCGCACCGACGCCCGAGGCGACCAGCGCGTGCTGGGCCTGACCCGAGCGAGCCTTGTACGACGCGAGCCGACCCGAGTTCGGGTACTGCGAGACCAGAGCACCGAAGGCGGTGGTCGGATCACCGCCGGCCGCGACCGCGGTCACGGCATCGAGCGCGGCCTGGCCCTCGGCGTCGGCCTGGTGACCGATGCTCTGCACGGCCATGTGCAGCTGGACCTTGCCGTTGTCGTGGGTCATCCAGAAGGTGCCGCTCGAGACCGGCGACGCGAGATCGAAGAGCGCGATCGCGAGGTCGGGGCTGAAGTCGGGCACGTTCTTGAGCGCAGCGGCGAGCAGCTTGCGGGTCTCGGGCCCGTGCAGGGCGTCGAGCGGCATGTGGGTGATCATGCTGACGCGATTGCCGTTCAACGCCTCGGTCAAGGCCGGCGGGAGGTAGGCCTGAAGCCCTTGCGAGGCGCCGTCGGGCTCGCTGTCGGCGAGGTGACCGATGACCTCGGGCGAGGCTCCGATGGCCATGTGCGCCGCGCCGTTGGCTGCGAAGAACCAACCATCCGGGGTCAGACCGGTCATGCCCGCGAGCACGTCGGCCTCGGGCACGCCCGAGAGTCCGATGTGGAAGGCCGGGACCGGCTGGCCGTCGACCATGACGTCTTGGACGAGCACGAGCCACTTGCCGCCCTTGACCGCGAGCTCCTTTTGGAAGCTCTTTTGCATCTCCTTGACGGCCTTGTCGGCGTCCTTGCTCTTGGCCAGCTCGGCCCAACCCGAGGTGTCGGTCATGCCGATCTCGAGGGCGACCGTGGCGGGCTCGTAGTGACCGGCGAGCAGGAACTCACCGTCGAGCGAGCCGAACATCGACTTGATCGGAGCGGGCAAGCTCGGATCCGAGGTGAGCTCGCCGACCATCGCCGCGGTGATCTCGGGCGAGGTGTGGGCCCAGACGAAGCCCGAGCCGGCCTGGACCGAGCGCAGCAGCTTGCCGGGCGCCGGCGAGAGCGAGGCGACGGCGGTCGCGAAGTCGGGGTCGTCGTCCGGCGGCGCCATGCTGACCACGACCAGCCCGGGCAGGGTGTCGATCGCCATCGCCACGCCCTCGACGTCGGCGATGATGTTCGACTTCTCGAAGTCGACGCCCGGCAGCTTGGTCGTCCAGCGATCGCGGATCGCCTTGGCACCGTCGGGCCCGGTGGCCTGGTAGGCGTCGAGCCCCGCCTGGTTCTTGCCGCAGACCACGTAGCCCGCGACGCCCTCGACGGTCTTGCAGACCATCTCGGTCGAGCTCTCCGGGTCGATCGACTTGATCAAGCCGGGCAGCGCCTCGGGCTTGTCGCCTGCGTAGAGGATGTACTCGTTGTCGCCGACGTCGGCGAGCAGCATGCCCTTCTTCAAGTCGACGCCGCTGTTCGCGATCGTCTGCTTGGCGAGCTCGTACTGGGCCATCACGGCCGGGTAGGCGCTGCCCATCGAGGCGAGCTCGGCCAGGGCCGGGTTGCCGCCCGCGGCCGCGGACATGCGCGTGATCGGGCCCGACGCGATCTTGCTCGCGACGTCGACGTAGTCGAGGAACACGCTCGCGTCACGGACCACGAACAACGACTCGATGTTGGCTTGCTCGGCCTTGGGCGCGATCGCCAAGAGGTCGTCGAGCGAGGCGAGCTCGACCAGCGCGACTGGGGGCGGCGCCGCGAGGGCGCTCTCGGGCAGCCCGGCTTCTTTGGCCTCCGCGAGCTCGACCTTGGCCTCGGGCGGAGCGACCGGCTCGACCGGCTTCTCCGGCTCGACCGGCTTCGCCTCGGTGGGCTCTTCGGTCTTGGCCTCTTCCTCGTTGCCGATGACGCTCTGGATCTTCTCGCATCCAATCAGCATGACCATGAGGGTCGCGAGCGAGAGCAGACTCGACGGAGTCCTTGCACTGGGGTGTGTGCGCATGGGGCGGAGCATACAAGGATCGCGAGCCCGAGATACCCCTGCGATCCAGTCGCAGGGGGTCTGGCAATGTGCGTCACCGCGTACACTCCAGGTCCAGCCCGCGGGTGGGTCGCTGGACCCGCAAGCACGCTCGATAGTGCCCGATGCCGCTGCACGAACCGAATATTCGAATGCGGCAGGCGATTTCGGTGATCACATCGCCGTCCTGCTTCACTACCAAGTCGATGGACGACCTCTCGATCTGGCTGGCGCTCGATCACGACGTTGGCGAGTTCGGCGGCCTCGATCTCGAGGGGTTGAAGATGCGCAATCGCCTGCTCGAGCGGCTCTTCGGCGAGCTCGCGACGCTGCCTCGCATCGGCGATCGCTGGAGCTCGTGCGCGGCCGAGGCCGACGCGGACGCGGAGTCGGGTGTCCACGTCGAAGACGGCCGAGGCCAACGCGGAGTCCTGCATTTCTTGGCCTCACAACCTTCGGCGCTGCACGGGGCCAAGTTGCTCGGCCTCATGCAGGAGTACGTCCGCATCGACCATCCCCACCTCGAGCGCGTGCTCGACTGTGGCGTGCTCGAGGGGCGGCCTTGGATCGTCCGACCGATCGAGGCCACTCGACCGATGCGCGAATGGTTGCACGACGAAGTCGAGACTTGGGTCGATCTCGTCGCGCGCTTCATCGGCGTGGGCCGAGCGATCGCCGAGCTGCATCAGCGCGGCCTCGTCCACGGCGAGCTGGTCCCCGACGCCTTCGTCATCGATGCTGGCGGGCGTGCTCGAGTCCGCGGCACCCTCGACACCCTCGCCCAGCGCCTGGCCAAGCGGCGGGCCGACAAGGCCAGCATCGCCATGGATCAGTCCGACCTGTGCATGGCGATCCACGGCGCGCTGCTGGCCGTCGAGACCGTGCTGCTGGTCGAGACCCCGAACTGGGTCGTCGAGGTGCTCGAGCGAGGCTTCGCCGAGCGTGCCTGCGATCAATGGCCGAGCGTCACCGCGCTCACCAACCACCTCGAGCATCGACTGCGGATGCGCTCGCGCTTGGTCGTGTTGCGCGGTGGCGCGGTGGCGCGGCCGCCTGAGCCGTCACCAACCCGATCAACAGAAAAAATCGATTGATCTCGGTAGCTTGAGCTCCGGTGGAAGTTTCTGTTGAAACATCCGTGAAACCTGCTCACATTGGTGAATCTAGTTCACGAGCGTGAGCCCTGCGCATGCGAGAGAAGCGCCGAGAAGCGACCATCGAGCGGATCGTCGAGACCGCCCTCCACCTGCTCGAGACCGAAGGTTACGAGGGGCTGACGATCCAGCGCCTGGCCAAGGAGCTCGGCTACGCCGTCGGGGCGCTCTACCGCTACTTCCGATCGAAGGACGCGCTCTTGGTCGCGCTGCTCCACCGCGTCATGGATCGGATCGGCGAGGACATGCAGGCTGGCCTCGCGATCGTCAAGCAGCGCGAACATGCCAACGCGAGCGCCGAAGCGAGCGAGTTGGGTCGCCCGAACTCCCGCCCGATCTCGCGCGACGAAGGCTTGCTTCGGCTCTTGGTCTGCGCGCTCGCCTACGTCGAGCTGGCCAAGCGCCGCCAAGCCGAGTTCGGGTTGATCAGCACGCTGATCGGCGACCCCCGCGAGTTCCTCCGGACCGACGCCGCGGCCCCGCTGGTCCCGATGTTGATCCGCCTCCAGCTGACCCTCGCCTCGGCGCTCGAGGACGCGGTTCGAGCAGGAGCGCTGGCGCCCGGCGAGTCGCGTGACCGCGCGGTGATCTTGTGGGCGGGCATCCAAGGCGTCATCCAGCTGCGCAAGCTCGGCCGCTTCGGCGTCGCCGGTGTCGAGCTCGAGCGCTTGGTCCCGATCACCCTCGAGACGCTGCTGCTCGGCTGGGGAGCCGAGCGCGAGCAGCTCGATCGCGTCATGCCAGAGGCCCAGGCGATCGCCCGGGAGCTGGCCCAACCCCGCAGGCGGCCGTCCAGCGAAGCGACGCTGGCCGTCGACGCGCTGTCGAGCGCCGAACAGGAGACCGACCATGAAAAATGACGATGCCCATGCCGACAAGATCGCGCCCACGGTCAAGCTCCGCTACCGCCTCGTTGGCGGCGACGGCTGGCTGCAGCGCGACATCGCGTTCGAGGAATTGTTTGGTGGGGCGGGCGAGCCCAGCGATCTCTTTCACGACGTCGACTGGATCCCACGCCACGCCGCGGTCGACCTGCTGCGGGACATCGAGGCCACCGACCTCGCCGTCACCGAGCTCAGCTTCGAAGGCGACGAGGGCCAGAAGCTCAAGATCCAAGAGACCTTCTGGAACCGCGGTCGAAGTCGAGTGATCGAGGTCATGCAGCAGCTCGCGCCCGACGTCGAGCCCTACTGGGAGGTCATCGTCGATCTCCAGCGCGAGTCGAGCAGCGAGACCCACGAGCTGCTTCGTCTCGGTCGCGAGCACGGCGCCGTGGTCCCGCTCCATCACGCCGTCACGCATGCGCAGCCCGACGGTAGCTTGCAAGACCTGCAGATCTTTCCCCGCCGACGTTGAGCAGCGCGGCTCCGCCCTCGATCGATCCCATGATCAGTGAGGATCAGTGAGGATCAGTGAGCTTCATCGTCGCGTCGGGCTGGGAAGCGCGCGCGGGCTCGTGCTACCCAGCCCGCGATGTCGAAGTCTCCGCTCTCGCTCGCTCTCGCAATGACCTCGCTCGCGCTCGGCTGTGGTGACGGGTCGCCCCGCGACTCCGCGTCGGCCGACGAGATCGGCAGCCTCGGCTCGGACAGCAGCAGCGACGCGCTCGACGAGAGCGCCAGCGCTTCGGCCAGCGAGAGCGCGACCACCGACGCGAGCTCGTCGTCCTCGAGCGAGACCAACGCGAGCGAGAGCGAGAGCAGCAGCGACTCGACCAGCGAGACCAGCGTCGGCGACACGACCGAGACCGGCGACCCCTGCGAAGGCATGA